>NZ_QEWR01000002.1:685014-1027521 GCF_003121925.1 Ignatzschineria indica
TTTGTGTAATATTCCATTGTTGTTATTCCTCCAGCCCTTAAGAGCATTCTTAGATATAAACGTACCGTACTATCATAGGGGAAATAGAGAAGAAATGTGATTTTATTTAAGATTGTTGGTGACTCTTTACTCATTTCGTCACGATTACAAGAGGATAGATTCTTAGCATAAATTCTTCTAATCAATCCTCGTAAAAAAGCGACTCTCCTCAAAGAGTCGCCGGCACACTCTATAAATGCCTCTCTTCTTCTCTAATCTAGAGGGTATAGCCTGAATAACGGCTTAGGTAATGTATCAATATCCTCTTTGTAGAAAAATCAGCATCTCTTCGCAAAGCATACTCTTTGGCATAATGCTCAATCTCTCTTAAAGCTGGTTTTGAGAATGTGATATCCAAGTTAAGATGATACCAACGCGCCTCTTCCCAACAGTAGTAACCGAACAATGTCGACCTTCCCTCCTCTTCTACGATTTCACTTTGTTGCTCATTAACATTATTCAAGTTTTGAGCCATATTCTCTCTTAACCAAATAGCGATACGCCCAGAAGCAGGAACAACCTGTAAAGAGAGCTGGTAAGGAGATTCTCGTAGCTGATAATAGGGAGATAGGTGACTCAATTGATGGTTTGGTCGGTGGTTTGTTTGATGGTCTGATTGATGATTTGAGCTATGATCGAGATTAAAATTATTCTTATGTTGATCTTGAGATTTACGCTTTTCATCATCTCTGAGAGAGTCGATATTTTGCATATCGTGACAAATATGATCAGTTGTCATTTTTCTATCCTTTTTAGCTGAAATGTAAGGGCCGCAATTAGGAAATCGCCCCAAATAAAAGAAGTGATCTTGAAAGATCACTCCCATAGAATAAAAGAATATATTCTTCTAAGCAATCAATATATAACAAGAGAAGGTGATGACAGGTGAGTGATAGATTAATTCAGAACAATAAAAAAGATCCTAATAATCAAATTAGGATCTTCCAAGTCATGAAGATAGATAAAATCGATGGCTGAATAAGCATCGTCTATTTAGATATCAAAAATCTCATCTTCCGCATCATCCATTACGCTATTGAGACGATAGTTGGTGTTATCCATCTCCTGGTTAGCATTTTGCGTTTTATTAAGATCGAACCAGTTATCCATCCAGGAGAGCGGATTCTTCTCAATACGCTTATAGGGATTCTCTAAACCGAGGAACTGATAGAGATCTTGAGCATTCCAAAGGACCCACTCATTAAGAAGCATCTCATTGAGACCTACAATCGAGCGCCCTTCACTAAAGAGATAACGGTTCCAATCAAACTCCTGATCGATCACTGATTTAATGATCTCATAGACAGCATCCTTATTCTCATGAAGAAGCTCAACCCACTCAGGATCTTTAAAGAGGATCTCTAAAACTGCCTCATCCATCATGACGTGAACCTGCTCATCTTGGGCAATCTTCTGAACAAGTTTCGCAATACCTTGGAAAATATTTTGCTCAGCAAGTGCAAAAGTACAAGCAAATGAGCTCATAAACTCAATCTTCTCTAAGCAGTAGAGCGCAATGAAGGCACGAAGAATGACAGATTTTAACTCTCTTGAGTCGCGATCAATCTTCCCTAATTTATAGAGCGCACCATAACGATCTAACGTATCAAAACAATCGATCACCGTTGTAGAGCGGTTAAGAACTTCATCATTACGCATCACCTCTTTAAAGACCTCTTGAGGATCGGAGATACATTGACGAATAATCTCCGAATAGGTCAATGCGTGAAGATTCTCCATCTCCGACTGTTTTGAAAGCATCACCCAAAGCTCAGAGTTTGTCACAAAGGGCGCAAAGAGCGGCGCAATGGTTCTTGATGCTACAGAGTCAAGCTCCCATTGGAATGCGAGCGTCTTGACCATGATATCGTAGTTGTTCTTAGAACAGTTTAGGAGGTCCATGCGAGATTGTTCAAGATTGACCTCATCTTCAGTCCAATCCATCGATTTTTGCAATTTATAGAGATCAAATAGACGCGGATATGGCGTATTGATCGAATCATAAAGTGCTAAAGGTTCACCTAAAAAGAGTGGGTACTGACCTGTTTGCCAGTTATCATTCTTCTGATTAAATATTGATATATCTTGCATAAACTTTCTCCAGTAAAACGACGAAATTTGCAGGACTTCGTCGATTATTCAATTAAAGTGTGCATGCTCCGCCGGCGCAACTCTGATCCTCTACCTTCTCATACCCTTCATGGACAATGCCTGAAGCACTGTTGAGATAGTAGCGGGTCTTACAACCTAACTTCATCATATAGATAAAGTCAGAGAGGAGCTGTCTGCTCGAAATCGTCTGCTGATTTTGTAAATTGAGGTAGAGGTCAGCACTAATCGCTTGCCCAGTAAACTTCTGAATAATCGCATACATCTCGATAAGATCCTTAGAATCAAGATTCCAAGCGATATCATAGTATGGCGCTAACTCATCCATATCGGGAGCGAGTAGAAGATTCTTCCCTGTTCCTGAGGTCTTCATCACTTTCAAGTTACGAATGGGATAGAGACCATTGGTCGTATTTGTTAATTGTGAACTAGATTCCACCGGCATCATTGCCTCTAATACCGAGTGACGAATACCACCTTGCGCAATAATTCCTTGACGGAGACTCTCCCAATCATACACCAATGGTTGCGTATGCACACTGTCGACATTACGATTGTAGGTATCGATCGGCAACCAGCCTTCCGGATACTTCGTGCGATCAATCCATGCGGCATTCCCCTTCTCTTCTGCTAAGCGTAAGCTTGCTTTATGGAGGAAATAGGAGTGACGCTCAGCAATAAAGTGAATGTAGTTTTTACCCTCTTTTGAAGCATAGCTCAATTTTTGAAGTGCCATCTCATGCGCAAGGTTTGTGATCCCCACACCAATTGAACGACGTGCTTTTGCCGTTGTCTCAAGTGATGCAAATGGATACTCCATAATCTCAATAACATTATCAATCATCAAGGCGCAGTAGTAAGCGACATCTTCATACTCCTCTTCCGAGACACGCCCTACCACTATTGAGGCGAGAGAACAGAGACCGATCTCCCCTTCAGGGTCGCTTGAGTAGAGATCAGGCATACCGGTATAAGGTTTTGTCGGCAGTGCAATCTCAAGACAGAGATTTGAAGAGTAGATTGTATCTTTAAATGGGGTATGACGATTCATCTCATCGATATAGGTGAGATAGATTCGCCCCGTTTCTGCCGCTTCTGTTAATGATTTAATCGCAATATCACGTGCTTTGACTAATGTCTTTTCGATAGAATCATCTGCTAAGACACGCTCATATTCTTCTTTAAACGCTTCATAATTTTCACTATAGAAGAGCTCATAAAGTTTTGGTGCATGGAGCAGACTTACTAACATCCAATCTTCATTACGCGCCACTTTCTCAACAAAGTAACGATTCACTAACATCGCATAGTCGATATCACGAATACGTTTTTGCGTGATGGTTGTTGGATTTTTCAAAACTAAAAGATCGAAAATTTCAGGATCTAACACATTGAAATAGACCGTTGCCGAACCACCACGAGATGCTTGCATATTGGCATGTACGGCCGATTGAATCATCCGATAATAGGGTAATTTCCCTTGATGCACAACGCGCCCCTCTTTCACCGGATCACCTTTCGAACGGGTTAAAAGATGGGAGCCGATTCCCGCTGAAGCACAGGTCATCATATAAGCGATATGGTCACCCACCGCTAAGCTCTTCACATTATCTGCCGTGGTATAGACACAGCATGAAGCATAACCTTTATGGGGTGTACGCATATTAATCAACATCGGCGTAGGCGTATTGATCTTTAACTCATTCAGATAACGATAGAGTTTCTTAATATCTTCCATACGGCGTTCACGAGGTTGGTTCTGCATATTTTGCATCGCCATCCCCATAAACATAAATTGAGGCGACTCTAAGCAGAGTCCTGTTACACGATTGCTGATCAAGTAACGATCTTTCATCTGACGAAGCGTTGTGTAGTTATAGTTGATATCGATATTGTGATCGATAATCTCCTCTAGCGCCTCTAACTCTTCACGGGTGTAATCCATCGCTTCCCAATGGTTAAGCGCCACCATATGATCATAAAACTCAGGAAGCGTTGGAATCTTTTTAAAACCGCCAAAAGCCTCTTTATAGATCGTTCCAATTAAAAGGCGACCTGCCATCTTTAGGTGCTGATGATCCTCACGTTCAACACAAGCATCAATCATCGCTTTATGTAGTTCTAGCGTTGTGCAACCGTCATAACACTTACGGTAAGCCTCTAAAGCGATCGCACTCCAATCAACCTCATAATGAGCGGCAAATTCAGCCCATTTATTGAGTTTATCGGCATCGAACTTCTCTCGTTCGCCATTACTTTTAACTACGTAATTAATCATCTCAGCACCCTATGTCAATTTGAAATTTTAAGTTTTTCTCATCACTAAAAAGCAAAAAATTCCCGCCTCCGACCTGATGATGAGAGATGGAAATTTGTTCAACAATTGCTTGACTCATTAATAAACGATGGGAATAAATGATGAGAAAAACTCAAGATAAATTTGAGAGACTACTATACCACTCTTATCACTTAATCGTAAGCAGAAGACTTGGCCGTTTTCTCTTCTATTGCCCACTTGAAATGGGTAAAAGATAGGAATCATAGCCTCTTTCAATGGTTCTCATCACTTACAAAATTAATTTAAATTTATAACTTGAAAAACTCTTTTTTACTGCCTACAGACTTCTCGGCAATCAATTTAAAGTCTCTACAATCAGCTAATTACCGATCAATTCAAAACTATCTCTCCACCACTAATTGCTATAAACTAATCAGACTCTCTGAAAGATATCTCTCTCATTTGCGCCCTCTTTTTCAAAAAAGAAGGAGGATTATTTCAAGAACCCTTTTTGAGATGCCTTATAAGATCCCTTATAAGATTAAGATCGATCTTAAATACTCGCTAAAAAACCATCAATTAACACGCTCTATCCCCCACTGTTGGCACCCTATTTTCTCAAGGTAAAAAAGTACTCTTCCACTCTGCGCTCTGCATCTACTTTTAGAAGAAGATATCCTCTCTGAGAACCACCGCGAGGATAGCGAATCGCACCGGGACTAAAGAGTTGGATGCCCTCAATCTCTTTTGCCGCCGGAATATGAAGATGACCATGAAGCGCAATATCAGCATGATTGATTTTAGCTCTCTTAATGACCGTAGCTTCAACTTCGCGATAGCTAGCGATATGACCATGAGTCAGATAGATTCGTCTCCCGGCAATCTCTACTACATTCTCTAAAGGAAAATTAAGGCGATTATTAGGCGCGATATGAGGATCATTATTACCGGTAACGCCATAAAATGGCAGCTCGGGAAAAATATATGCCGCCTCTAAAAGTTCCTCGGCACCATCCCCTAAAAAGAGCACTGCTGAGATTCGATTCTCCCATCGAGTGATAATATCGATCACGCTTGCAAGATCACCATGAGAATCTGAAAGAACGAGCAATAACTTATCTTCAGGCTTCAAAGTTGCCTCGATCTTTTCACGCAATCGATCCTCTCCCTCATCCCATTGCTTAATCGGCTGTCCAATCTCTTTCATTGTTTCTCCTATCGCCTCTTTAAATCTTCTTTAAATCTTCTTTAAATCTCTATTCCGCAGACAGATATCTCTATCCCCTTACTGAAACTTTCTCTAAAGATCCCAAATCGTCTCGGGATAAGGGAAATCAGCTTCTCTTAATGGAGGTGTGTGATAAAAATGTTGTAGCGCTGCTATCAATTGCTCTCCACGCGGGGGAATTCCTTCATTGAGCATCTTGATCACTTCCTGCTGTACTCGCTGTTGAAATTGAAGACGATCGGGTTCAAAATCACCGGCAAGATTATCGCAGCTTACAGAAAATTTGCGGCCACATGCTTGCGAAAAGAGCCACTCTAAGGCTTGAGGTCGAATCTCATGCGCTTCAAATTGAGCTTGAGTCGCTTCATCCCGGCCATCGGGGCAATACCAATAACCAAAATCGACTAACTGACGTCGCTCCCGACCGGCAATACACCAGTGGGCAATCTCATGAAGAGCGCTCTGAAAAAAACCATGGGCAAAGATAATTCGATGATGGGGAGAATTTGCATCTGCCGGCAGATAGATCGGCTCATCATCCCCTTTGACTAAGATGGTATTTTCACTCTCCAAAAAAGTGTTATTGAAAATCTCAATCAGATCCTCATAGTGATGATTCATGATACGCTCCTACTCATTGATCAATAATTTTGATAATAGATTGATTCTGCCCCGTTATAATCTAGGGCGCTATTTTACCATAAGCTAATCCTTCACTTCTTGACTAAGAAGCAAAAGGAGATAGGTATAAAAAAAGAGATCAGAAGAGATCAGAAGAGATAAGAGAGAGATAGAAAAAAAGAGGGTGGAAAATAACAGGCAAATTTTAACTTTGATATTTTTGACTTTGATATAGTAGAGTGCAATATCGATATTTCACCCCATTTAATCGATCGACTCTTACAAAGTGTCAATAGAATTATGACCTCGCTCATACCATGAACAAGAGACATAATTATAGAGATAAAAGAGGAGTGATAAGCTCTTGACAAAATCAGACTTCACTACCATCAGCCCACCCTATTTCCGCTATCTACACCAAAGAGTTTTATTATGATGGAGAATACCCTGACGCCGGCACTCAATAATCGCTCGGCATTAACGAAGATGTCGATCGCCATGATCCTTTTTGGATCTGTTGGCTTCTTTTCTCAACGAAGTGGCATTCCTGCTCTCGAGCTCGTGTTTATTCGTTGTATCTGCGCTAGCCTCTTTTTGGGGCTCTTTTGGTGGCTGACAGGTCAACTACGCCGAGAACGCTGGATTCCTAAAGAGGTTATAAAGATCTTAATCTGCGGCATCTTCTTGATCCTCAATTGGGTCTACTTCTTCAAGGCAATCGAAGAGAGTGGCGTCACGGTTGCGATCTCCATCTACCATCTTGCGCCAGTTATTGTGATGATTCTAGGGGCATTTATCTATAAAGAGCGGCTCACCCTCATTCCGCTATCGGCCATTATTATCTGCTTTATCGGTACACTAGCGATTGCAGAGATCAATCAAACAGAATCAGTTGCCGACTTTTTCAGTAAAGGTTTAATTTACGGGCTTCTTTCGGCACTTTTCTATGCCCTCTTAACCTTAACCGGCAAAGGCTTTAAATATGCGAGCTCCTACGCCATCACCACTATTCAGGTACTCTTTGGGGCACTTCTTCTTGCTCCCTTTATCGACTTCTCCCTCTTTGAGAATTTAACCGCTCTCAACTGGTTCTATATCCTCATTACCGGCTTTGTCCATACCGGCATTGTCTTCTATCTCTTCTTCGACTCCATTCGCTCACTGAAAACAGAAACGATTGCACTTCTTGTCTTTCTCGATCCCCTCGTTGCGATTTTAATGGATATCTTTATCACAGGATTCTTCCCTTCTCCCGAGCAGTGGATCGGCATTATTGCGATCTTTGGTGGAATGGCATTGACACTCCTACCACGGAAAAAGGTTAAAAATAGAGATTCAAAATCTACATTAAAAAATATGGGTTAAAAATAAATAATCCTCAGATCAGATTCAAATGACTTTGTTGCGCCAAAAATGGTCTCCTCATGATACAATTAGCCCCCATTAACATCTGTTGATAATACCCCTCAACCTCTATAACGATCTGATATTATTATGATTCATTCAAACCGTGGTTTTCTTCTTCCGCTCCTCTGCCTCTTTGCGGCAATGATCTCGATCCAAGGGGGCGCAACATTAGCAAAACAGCTCTTTCCTTTAGTAGGTGTAGAAGCGGTTACTGCTTATCGCCTAGGATTTAGCGCTATTATTTTGCTGATCATTTTCAAGCCTTGGAAACGGAAGTTACAGGTTGGATATCGTCGTTATCTTCTCTACTATGGGATCACTCTGGGAACGATGAATTTCCTCTTCTATCAATCAATTAAAACTATCCCGCTTGGAATCGCGGTAGGATTAGAGTTTACGGGCCCTTTAGCTGTTGCTCTCTTTGCTTCACGTAGAAAGATCGACTTTCTCTGGATCGGCTTAGTCGTCCTCGGATTATTAGCGCTCATTCCTTTTCAAGATAGTAGCTCAATTGATCTGTTAGGGGTCTTCTATGCATTAACAGCTGGTGTCTGTTGGGCACTCTATATTGTTTTTGGTCAAAAAGCGGGGAACTACTATGGAACAGCCACTGTCGGTATTGGAGCAGCGATTGCCGCGATTATCTATGTACCTATCGGTGTTGCAAGTGGCGGATTTGGGATCTTTGCGCCACAATATCTACCAATGGCGATCGCCGTTGCCGTCTTAACTTCAGCACTCCCTTATGCACTTGAAATGATGGCATTAACTCGAATGCCGGCAAAAACATTTGGGACATTAACCAGTTTAGAACCCGCCATTGCCGCGATCTTTGGATTTATTATCTTAAGCGAAGTCCTCTCTACGGTACAGATTGGTGGGATTTTAGCGATTATTATCGCCTCTCTCGGCGCTTCCCTCTCCTCAAAACCGATTGAAACTGTTAAAAAGGTGGATTAAAAAAGATGCCATTTGATCGAGACTTTAATCAATATCAACAGAAAAAAGGGACAAAAGGTCGCTTTGGAAAGTGGATCGGTGCAATCCTCCTCATCTTTCTTTTACTCTTTATTATGAATCATCTTGTTAAAAAGAATGTTGCAGAGCTCATTGAGCAACAGCAAACGACAAAATTGCCGGCTGATCATTCACAGATTATTCACAATAATCTTTGATCAGCTATCAAGCATCAAAGCGTCGCTTCACGAAGTTGAAATTTCTCTCTTATCCCATATTGACATTCTCTTAAGAGAGAATAAAATATATTCACGATTAACAACTCTCCTAATTTTATGCGCTTTAGCGACAAACAGCAGTACAACCATTCTTCTCTTTTTATTGCCCGATTCTGTCTTCTCTGCTATCGGCGCGGGTGAACTCACCTCTTGATGAATCCTCCTCGATTCATCGATGATCCTTAATCTTGGGTCATCACTCTCAAGCACAATCAAAAACTATCAGAAAATATCAAGTCTAAGTGGGAATCTACTAGGCACAATCACGATTGCCTATCCCAACTTATCAATTATCGTTATTTATATACGGAAACTATTATGAACAAAGCGTGGATTTACGTTGCGCTCACCTCTATTTTTGAGCTGATATGGCTTTATGGATTTAATGTAGCATCAACCTGGTGGCACTGGGCGATCGTTGGTGTCTTTGTCCTCCTCGACCTTAACTTTCTTGCGAAAGCTTGTGAAGGGCTTCCTACAGGTACGGTCTATGCGATCTTTGCCGCAAGTGGTACGGTCGGTACAGTCCTGATGGATTACTTCCTCTTTGATGAAACCATCACAGGAGAGATGCTCTTCTTCATGGGGATTATTTTAGTGGGGGTTTTAGGACTCAACCTCTTTGATGTCAATATTCGAGAAGAGGAGAATGCATAATGGGAATCTCATATATTACAATCGGCTGGATTTTTGTGGCGCTTGCCTCTGTTGCAGAACTTGTGGGTGTCTTTGGATTGAGCCTCTATAGCCAAAATAGAACCTTGATCAATCGAGTTCTCTACTATGGGGGGATCTTTGCATCATTCGCCCTTCTCTACTTCTCATTCCGCTTTTTACCGCTCAGTATCGCTTATACGGTCTTTACAGGTGTGGGGACGGCAGGAGCGGTTATTCTTAATATTATATTTTTCAATGAATCGAAAAATATTAAGAGAATTTTAAGCTTAGCGGCAATTATTGTAGGTGTCGTCGGCCTACAGCTCGTCACGGCAACACAATAAATAAGAGAGTGCTCTCAATAGCATAAGATGAGATCAATCGAAAAAGTGTGGATCAGTCTCCACACTTTTTTTATCTCATCGATAAGATCTCTTCACGATAGAAGAGTGCTATTGATTGGGCTACCATTGATAGCTGAGTATCGGTTAACTAAGTATGGATTAATTGACTATGGGTTAACTTACTTTAGGTCAATAGCATCATGATCTGCTCATGACTAAAACGCAGAAGTTGATAGATAATAAATAGCATCATCAGAGCAATCAAGAGATTGAGAATCCGCCAAGTTAACGGCTTTCGGAAAATCGGTGCTAATTTTGTTGCGGCATACCCCAAACTATAGAACCAGATACTCGATGCCGTCAAACTCCCTAACAGAAAAGCGATCTTATGCTCATCCTCAAGCGTCCCGGCAACTCCGCCAATAATCACAATCGTATCGAGATAGACATGAGGGTTGAGTAACGTAATCGCCAATGTTGCCAAAATAACTGATCGCAGTGAGGATCGCCCCTCATAATATCCTGTACTCATCACCTGCTCTTGGAAGATCGCACGTAATGAGTTATAGGCAAAGATCGCTAAATAGAGCGTCCCGAGCAGTGCTAAAATAAGCTGCAAAATAGCATTTTGCGCCACCATTGTGCCGATTCCTAAAACACCAACCGACATTAAGAGAAAATCGCAAAGAAAGCAGACTGTTGCAACCCAAAAGATATGATTATTCTCTATTCCCTGTTTTAAAACATAAGCATTTTGCGCACCGATAGCAACAATGAGTCCAAACGATAGCAAAACACCCTGTAGATAGATCTGCCAAATCATAACTTCCCCCCCTTATACCTTTATCGGCTTTCTTATGATCTCTCATGAGATGATCTCTCATGAGATCTAGCGATCTTTGATGATCTTTTTATTTTTTAAGTTCTTTAAGCTTTTTAAGCTTTTTTAAGTCATAAAAAAATATTTACAGCAACCGAAGTCACTGTAAATATTTTTATCAATACTCTTATTACGCATCTCTTCAATCTGAATATTGATACCCAATATTGATACCCAATATTGAAGAGATGATTCTTTATAACAGAAATGTTAAACGTTAGATCTCGCGAGCTAATTTCTCAGCAAGTCCAACATAAGTTGCCGGCTCTAGTGCTTTAAGTTGCGCTTTCACTTCTGGAGCAAGCTCTAACGTATCGATAAACTCACGCATCTGTTCAATATTAATACGTTTACCACGGGTGAAATCTTTCAATTTCTCATAAGGATTCGCGATACCATCACGGCGCATCACTGTCTGTACTGCTTCCCCTAATACTTCCACGTTTGCATTAAGATCTGCCATTAAGGTTTCAGCACTTACTTCGAGCTTACCGTGACCTTTTAAGAGACTGCTAAAACCGATCAAGGTGTAACCGAAAGCAGATCCGACGCTACGAAGTACCGTAGAATCACTTAAGTCACGCTGCATTCTCGAGATTGGAAGCTTCTCTGCAAAATGGATAAAGAGTGCATTAGCAATACCGAAGTTCCCTTCCGCATTTTCAAAGTCGATTGGATTCACTTTATGTGGCATCGTTGAAGAGCCCACTTCGCCGGCAATCGTGCGCTGTTTGAAGAAGTTGTGGCTAATATAGTTCCAGACATCACGCGCCCAATCGATCAAAATGGTATTGATACGGGTCATTGTGTGTGAAAACTCAGCGATATAGTCATGGCACTCAATCTGAGTTGAGTAAGGGGTAAAAGTTAAACCAAGATCTTGCGTAATAAAATCTTCTGCAAATGCCGGCCAATCGAACTCAGGATAGACTACAACGTGCGCATTATAGTTCCCCACTGCGCCATTGATTTTGCCTAAAAACTCTGTGTTTTGTAACTGCTTAACCTGTCTTTCAAGACGATAGATCACATTAGCGATCTCTTTCCCTAAAGTTGTCGGTGTTGCTGGCTGCCCATGGGTTCTTGAGAGCATCGGAATCGCAGCAAATTGATGTGCCATATCACGCATAGAGGCGATCACCTCTTGAAGTTGTGGCAAAACAACATCATTAATCGTGCTCTTAAACATCAGACCGTATGAGAGGTTATTGATATCTTCTGAGGTACAGGTGAAGTGAGTAAACTCTGATGATGCCGCAAGTTCTGGGTGATCTTTAACCTGATTTTTGATCCAATACTCAACCGCTTTTACATCATGGTTCGTTGACTTTTCAATCTCTTTGACCGCCATGGCATCTTCAGGAGAGAAATTCTCATAGAGCGAAATTAAGAATGCTTTCGCCTCCTCCCCAAATGAAGGAATCTCTTCAAAATGCTTTTCAGAGGCAAGCTTAATTAACCACTTGATCTCAACCATCACACGATAACGAATTAAACCATACTCACTCACCTCAGCCACTAATGGCTCAACACGACTGGCATAACGACCATCGAGTGGAGAGACAGATAACACAGAATGAATACTCATAATATTTCCTTTATTAAGTACTTAAGCACGAATTCGAGTAGATAATAGCGCTGCACAGATCAGCAATATCCAACCGACAATAAAAAAGAGACCGCCTATAGGCGTCACCAATCCCAAATTTTTAACAGATAAGAGCGCGATGAGATAGAGGCTCCCTGAAAAGAGAATAGTCCCTATCAAAAATGAAAAACCCGCTAAACGGAGAAGTTTAGGGGTTGTTAATAGAAGGAGTAAAATTCCGATAATAATGAGAGCGATACTATGAATAAATTGATACTGAACCGCAGTTTCCCAGATCTCTTTACCGCGCCCTACAAGTTGATCACTTAAGGCATGTGCGCCAAAGGCACCTACCATAACCGCTAATCCAGCTAAAATAGCACCGATGACAATAAAGGATCGGCTCAATACTGCTCGATCACTCACCATCTCCTCTCTCTTCCCTTCCATTCTCTCTCCTTATTTGATCTCAGCCCACCCTCAACTCATAATGACGCTAAGATCTAAACTCCAAAATTTTAAAAGTTTAAAAGTTTAAAAGTTTAAAACTCATCCTCAAAAGCTATTTCCAAGCCTTTGCAAGCAGATGATCAATCGGCGATGGATCAGGTCTTGCAATCACCGCATCCTCTTGATAAACAACAATCGGTCTTTCAATCACAATAGGATTTTCCACAACAAAGGCAATTTTTTGATCCTCATTCCAAGTGAACCACTCTTGAGAGATCTTCTGAAACGGTGTTTCCTTCATTCGAATAATGCCATCAATCCCTACCCCTAACTTTGTAAGGAGTGAACGGATCATCTCAGCCGAGAGCGGCTCATCAAGATAATTGATCACCTGATATTCAATTTTTTTCTCATCAAGATATTCACGTGCTGCTCTCGATTTTGAGCAATCGCCATTATAGATAATTTGCCACATATTTGACTCCATTCGATATCGCCATATCACGCAATATCAATTATATTTACCTTCAATATTCATTTAAAATCATTTAAAATGCGCGCCTATTCTACCATTTCTCCCACTATTTAGATATAGAGGAACAGAGGGAGAGAGCGCTTAAAGTGATCGTTTGCTATTTTCTGACAACAGATAGAGCCAGGCCTCTCCCTCTCTAATCGACAGATTAATCCCATTTTCGGTAACAACCTCATTAGAATAGGTTAATCCAGAACCCACAGCTAAGTTATATTGAACAAGGGGCCACTTCACTCCAGAAAGATTGACGCCTCTTAGATCCCTCAAGGCGATAAGACTGACTGTCGTTCCAAGTGGAGGGGTAAAGCGATAATCTCTTCCCGGTTCTATAAAGTGAAGCGTCTCAATACCATCTGTATGAATAAATGTTGTATGGGGATATTGTAGTGGCAAAAAGAGAAGAGCCGCTTGATGATCGAGTCGCCCGCCTACTCCTCCTAACAGAAGAAACTGATCAATCTCTTGCTCTCTTGCAAGTGAAATTGCTAGCTCTGTATCGATCTCATCCTTCTCAACAGGATAACCTACCTTCTCTCGGTAAAGTGTGGGTGAAATCTCTAGCTTTTCACTTGAATCGAAATCTCCAACCCAAAAATCTACCGCAACTTCACGCGCTTTATTGACTTTATTGAGTGTTAATAATGCCTCTGCTTTATCAACTCCTTTATCGACGGCAATCACCATCGCATCTTGAAACCAATCACCAAACATGGAAATCACTGCTTCAAAGTTGACTGCTCCAGGCAGAAGAATCACAGCTCGAGTCGACCTCTTACTCACTACTCACCATCCTCAGATGCAGTAGTAGAAGAGCCTTCTGCTACACTGCCTTCATCCTCTAGGTTCTCATCTAAATCATCCCCTAAATCATCAATATTCCCGTCTAAAATTCTCTCCTCTCTTCCGGCAAGCGGATTCTCAGGAAGTGCATCAATCACACGTTGAGGTGGAATATCGGCAATCACATCAGCACGCTTTGGGGTAAAGATTAAGGTCGTTAATGCCTCATTGAGTGGTACCCACTCCAATGTTTTAATCCTCATTAAAGCAATCACCGGCACATGAACCGCATTAGCAAGATGCATCACCGCCGTCTCAACAGAGATTATAAGATCTGAAGCTGCCAACATCGCCGGCAATTGGAAGAAATTATCGAGCGCACTAAAGGGGGCTGTATTTTTTAACTGATGCTTCTCTATTAAAGCGGTAATCTCAGGAAATATTTCAGGGATACCATTAATAATAAAGAAGCTATTTTGCCACTGAGGCTGTTGCTGCATCAGCTCGATTAATTCCCGAACCTGCTCTAACTTCCAGGATCGACGTGGATTTTTAGCAATGTGGTTGATAAAAACAATCGGCTGCTCTGCTGTAACGCCCCACTTTTTAAGTTGCTTCCGTGCATCTTTTTGCCACTTTTTGGGAATTCTCACAAAAGGATAGCGCTCCTCTGGAAAGAGCATAACTCCCCCTATTTGAGAAAACCAGTAAGCATAATCATCACTAATATGGCGATCATTCCCATTATGGGGTTTGATAACTTCAATTGTGGCATCCAATTTTTTAAGATCCAATTTCTCTCGAATTTGATACCAGCGATAACGAATATCCATCCCCATCGCAAATCCATCAGGGCCGGCAATATCTCGTGCTAATCCTGCACCATTGAGTGATGCTAAGGTCTCAATTGAGACAACGATGGGATATTTTTGTAATTTCGCTTCCACAATCGATTCAAGGCGAAGTGCCGGCGAATAGTTTTTATTGTAGATCTTATCGAAGATGCCACATTTCCCGACCCAATCGTAGAGGGAGTATTTCTTCAAAAAGGGCCATTTTTTCGGATCATTGGTGCAACGAACCTCTTCAATAAAGAGATCGATCTTTAAGTGAGGATAAGCTTCCTTAAACGCTCTAAAACCATTTTGAAGATAGGTAAAGTCACCAATTGCAAGATGAGCAATAAAAAGGATTCTTTCAGCATTAGCTAGTTGTTCTGCCGGGATCTTCCCAAGCTCTAACCTTCTTCGCATAGTAATATGGGGCTCGCCCTCTTCTAGAAAGGTCTCACCTTCTGCCTTAAATTGATAGCGTTCATAAAATCCCTTTGCCGCTAATTGCGCATGCAGAATCACTTCACGGCTCTCAGCTAAGACCGCCATCTTCTTTAAGGCCTCTTTTAAGAGAAATTGCCCTAATCGATATCCACGATATGTTTTAAGAATTGCCACCCGTCCTACTTGATAGACGCCATCGCTATTGAGAAAAAATCGAAGTGTTCCGATCGCCTCTAAATTCGATCGATCGGTGGTGCTATTCTTACTCTTACCCGAAGAGAGGCCCATCTCAGCAGCTTCTAGAGCAAGATCGTGCTCAATCATTAAATCAGCACTCTCGATACTCTCTGCACTTGTCATCTGCTCCTGACGATCCCGATAGAGTAGAAGATGCCATGAATTTTGATCCATCGCATCATGATCGATCTCAGCGGGGAATCCCTGCTCTTGTGTAAAGACGGTATCTCTAACCGCTAACGCATCTTGAAATGCAGATGCCTTATCCCCTTTAATCCAGATAAATTTCATAGAAAAACCTCTCAATAACGATCTGTTAATCCTATCAAATATGGTCATTTTTTGCAGTTAAAATAGGAATAGATCATAAAGTTGCTATAATTGACTACAAAGATTTTTAAGATCATTTTTTAAGATCACTTTATGACGGCAATTATCAGTTGATCTTGATCATTGATAAAAATAGATAACGCAAGTCTAAAGTGGATTCATCACTACTAAAAAAGAGGCAAAGAAGATTATGAGTTTTGCAAAAGTTCCTGCAGCCAATGATATTGCAAAGATTACTGAAGATTTTAACTGTATCATTGAGATCCCGGCAGAATCTGATCCCGTTAAATATGAAGTCGATCACGATACCGATCTCATCTGGGTGGACCGCTTTGTCGGCACCAATATGCGTTATCCTGCAAACTATGGCTTTATTCCTAACACTCTCTGCGATGATGGCGATCCACTCGATGTATTAGTGATCACCCCATTCCCACTGATTCATGGCTCTGTCGTTCGTTGCCGTCCATTGGGCGTCCTCAATATGACTGATGAATCAGGCGGTGATGCCAAATTGATCGCTGTTCCTATCAGCAAACTCTGCCCAATGTATGACCATATTGAAGATATTAAAGATCTTCCTAAATTATTGGTTGACCAAATTGAGTTCTTCTTCCAAAACTATAAAGGTCTTGAGAGTGGTAAATGGGTGAAACTCGATGGCTATAGCGATAAAGCCGCAGCACAAAAAGAGATTGAAAACTCCCTTAAACTCTTTAATGAGAAGCAATAGCCGATCGAGAATCGTTAAGCTCAATAATGATCAAGGATAATCAATGGCAATAAAGATTTATAGGATCTAAAGAGCTATAAAAAACTACAGCAACCCAAAAAGGAGTAATCTTTTAGCACAGATTACTCCTTTTTTGCCATTAACACTAACTCAACAAAATTTCTTTTGTTTGAATTCGAATATAGTTTAACCTAACTTAATTAAAATCATAACGCTAACGCCCTGTCCTATCATGCTAATGCAATTAACGGAACTCAATATGATAGATCATCACAGTTGAAAAATATCCTCCTCTTAAAGCCTTTTCTGGATTTTTACGAAGATTTGCCGTTACATACAGATTAAGCAAACCTTGAGGCTTTAGCTCTCCAAACCGTAAAGGCGTATTAAATTGTAACTTTTTAGTTCCTATCGCACTCCCTGAAGAGAGGTCCTCGACTACAAAAGAGAGACTGGTACCATTTGAAATTTCTATCTCATCATTAACAACTGGATCCATCGCTTTAAATGTAATAATTGGATATAGGGAGTGACCGCAAGTATCGTTAGAAGGTCTAGCTAATCTGAAATAAAAGCTTTTTTTAACGCTTTGCACAAGATCTTCCCGATTAAGTATTCCGAAATCAACCTGAGGAGGTACAACAACCATCGGCCCGGGTGTCACACAAGGATCAGGGAAAGTATCAAATGTTGATACTAAATAAAGCGGATAAGGGGCATATCTCTTCTCTAATTGCACATCAGAAGAGTTATCGACTACAGAAAAAAGTGGTATGTAAAATGGATTGATAGGCTTTGGATTTTCAGGAATGACACGAGGTTTTACAACTCTTTCACTAATATTTATCTTAACCGAAAATTCATGAAACTGCCCTTCACCTAATGCCGGTAAAAATAGCTGCTCACCAAGATCGCCAGCCGCAATATCAAAGACATATAGAGAACTTGTTTGTGTTTTCCCACTATTGAGCGCAACAACTGTTGTTTCCACATCAAAAATTCCAGTAGTCGGCAGGTATTGATTAACAATATTATTAGCAAAAATAGATACTCCCCCACTTCCTGTTAGTGTTTGAACAAAAATTGGGACATCTCCCTTACAGCGCAACCTAAACTCAATAGTTTGCGCAGGAGCAACCTCATTTATTGGTAAATTTGTCTCAATATATCTTGGCCCCCCCAAACCTGTATCACTAGCAATACATAATGGATTATTCCAATCATACCCCTTTTGAGCATAGTTAGGAGTAATGATCACTATTCCTAAAAAAAAGATTAATATAGCCTGCAGCCTAATTCTAACTCTCATTATATGATTCTCTCCACTATTTTATAAGAACATAAACTAATTAATCAGGGTCTGTTGAGCATTCATAGCTTCAACAGACCCAAAGCTTTAAAAAACTGTATTATGCTTTCCAATGCATTCTAGTAAATACCTCCAGGGATACTCTATTTTCAGACGATATAAGGTTCCCATAAAGATATTTCTTAAATTTGGTTTGTCATAGATGTTCAAATCTAGGAGAACGGCCCTTAGTTTTTACCAATGCTTGTCATTCAGTAATGCTTGAAGCATACGTATAGAGAGTTAATATTGTGTTTTGCGACTGCATTTAACTACTCTCTATTTTTTATTTCAAATATTAAACTACCCTAGATAGATTGAATTATAGTTAGATCGTAGTGATTACTTATTACGATCTACTAGTTGACAACTACTACCACACTGATAACTTTGCGACTCTGTGCCACCGTAATCATTAATAAAATAGATCGTCGGAGTATTACCTAAGGCTTCGGTAACCGTTACGCTCCCAAAAGGCTTTACAACAAGATCTTTTTCAGTAATTTTCCCCTTCGGACCATTACTAACACCAAAAATCACGATATGGTAAGGAGATGGATTTTGTAGTGTATAGCTATTACCCGACTTCGAAACTTGTAACTCTTTTAACCAACCATTATCTTTATACTGTGGTAAGCCCTTTGGGCGATAAAAGAGTTTTACTTTTGATTGAATAACTATGTTAACTTGATTCTCAGCATCTGTTTTCGGAGGTACTCCTAAGACATTGAAGAATAACATTGTTTCACGATCTTCAGGTAGATGACTCTGTCCGGCTAAAGAGATCTTCACTTGCTTTTCTTGCCCAGGATTGATTCTTTGAAGAATCGGTAATGCAACAAGAGGTGTTTCAATCTTATTTCCTGATTCATCTTCTATCCAAGATTGTGCTAAATAAGGTTCATTTTTATTAGTATTCGAAACAACAATTGATTGAGAGTTAGATTGTACTCGATCAAAAATGACACGCGTTCTATCAAGCGTTAACTGAGCAAAAGAGATATTGAGTAAAGCTGCTGCTAAAATTAACAGTCGTTTCATAATTAGTTACTCCTAATAACAAATAATAGTAGTTAAATCTTTAGAGTCTGTTGACCGGATAGGCAAAGTACACGATTGATCTCTTCCCCACTTCACAGCAAACTCCGCTTTTTTATTAAGACCTGTGAGATAAGTCCGCCCTTGGTCAGCAACCATTCCTACTTCAGAGCCTTTCCCATTCTCTCGATAAACAATAGCGCCAAATGGAGGATGAGATCCATCTGGCAGTGTAATCGTTACTAATGCTTTCTCCCCACTAATCGCATTTGCCGATCGATATACAATCGCCCCTTTAGTCGGCGCAACCTCCATTACCCCATCTTGAATCTCAACATTATCGGGCAAGTTATCATTATCGATAAGATAGGTAGAGCGATAGTAATTTGGAATATTACTAATACCTGCTAAACCAAAAATATTGGATTTACTACTATTTCCCTGCATTCCTACCTCTGGAACTCCGGCATCGATAATCAAACGTGACCCCTCTTCAAAAACATAAGGATGAGTTGCTAAGCCATGCTCTGTTAATGTTAAAGAACCACTGAATCCAGCCGTAACATTTTGTTGATCTGATGCATAACTTACAGAACCATTAAAGTTACCAAAACTTAATGTTGTGTTGTAAGAAGCGCTTAATGCATAATCTATAGAGCCACTTAAATCTTGTTTATGATTCATTGATGCCCCTAAAGAGTAATTCCCCCCCATACCTTCGCTATAAAGTATCGCTTGTTGCGAAAAATTCTCACGATTTCGATCATAACGCGCATTGTAAGAAACTCTAGACTTTCGATCTTCTAGCGGAATAGAGACATAGAGACTAATGAGATCATCTTTATTTCCATAATTACTCTTATTATGGGAAAGATTTAATGAAACAGATGTACTCTGAAAAAAGCCTCTTTCTATTGTTTTATAAAAAGAAAGGTTGTAATAAGAGTTACTATCTTGATTCCAATAGGTCGATTTTGAAGCGGTTGCAGCTACACTAATATTCCACCGCGGGACATATTGTGACACGCTCAGAGAGAAACGATTTTTTTCTAAATAGATCCGGTTATCTCTTCCTGCTTTCATATCCACATAGTTACTCAAGGTTGTATAATCTCGGCTTGAGAAGCGATAACCCACAATATTAAGTGAGGTGTTCTCACCAAAACGTTTTGCATAGTTAAAACGATAGCTCTGCCCCGTTAAACGGCGACCTAGATTCGCTTTATTCTCTGATTTAGTTATATCAAAGGAGAATGCCCCCACTATTCCAAGATTGAGACCTAAGCCCGCATTGTAAGCAACATACTCATTATTTGTTGTATAGGTTAGCCCACCAATCAGAGAGATCATATCGGTCAAACCGTATGACCCATCCACTGATGCAAATTTCACATCAATTTTACGCAAATTATTTTGAGGGGATAATTTGCCGGCATTAAGGTTGTAGCGTAATGCCCCTTTTCGTGTTAAATAAGGAACATGAGCAATATCGACTTGAAACTCATTGACAGACCCATCGCTCTCTTCTACCATCACATCAACGGTACCACTTAAATAAGAAGGAAGGTTTGCAATTGCAAAGGGTCCCGGGGGAACTTGGACCTGCTTAATAATATTGCCATACTGTCTAACAGTCACAACAGCATTTGAGGTTGCTGTCCCAGTCACTTGAGGCGCATAACCTTGTAAATAGTTAGGCATCATACTCTCTTCAGTATAGAGAGAAACCCCCTTAAAACGCACAGAACTAAAGAGATTTGAGCGAGAATAAAGCTCTCCTGCATAGAGATGTGCATTGAGACTCCCTATATCAGTGAAAGCATAAGTTTGTGTTCTCTCAAACTTCTTTTCACTATTCGGACTATATTGATAATTACTTCTAAAACGAAATGGTCCTAAATTAAGCCCAATCACACCGTAACTTGAGAAATTATTACTACTATAATGACCACCACCATCTCTTTTATAACGATTATAAGTTTTGAGCAAGTTATAATCTAAAAATAGACCACTAATACCATAATCACGCTGATTTGGTGGAACCCAATAAGGATCGAAGTCCACCAAATAAGCATGGGGCATACGAATCTTAATCTTTTGTTCTCTATCATCAAACTCTGCCGCAATTGCAGAATCATACTGCTCTAATCCATAGCATTCACCTGCATCAGTACTATTGACTAACGTTTTTTTAGCCCCTATACGGAGTTCCTTACTAATAGGAAGAGATGTTAACAGTTCATCGGTATAGCAGATATAGCTCTGCCCTTCCTCACTATAGAGATAGACAGGATAGTTATAGAAAATATTTTGCTCATTGATTACAATATCAGCAAGATATTTACCCGTAAATTGATCATTACTCCCCGCAAAGGCAGAAAGATCAACATTCTCAAACCCTAAAGATTCTAAAATCTTATTGTCAAATTCAAATGCATAACTGATAGGTGATAGCAGAGCTCCGATAAGAATTAGGGGTCCCCCTATTTTCACAACAGCTTTCATTAAAGGTTTCATTACTCAGTAACTCTTTCTAGGATAATTATCTAGGATTAGGATGATGATAGAGAGATGGCCGACAGGAAAAGTTTTCCTATCAATTTAATTGTCTTGAACTTATTTATAGATTCATTAACAGCACTTCTGAATTTAAGTTTTAAATAAATTTTAAATAAGTTGATTAAGTTACACAGCACATCGTCACCACTACTCAATTGATTCAAAAGTAGCTATCCCTCAATAAGATTGCGGGATACCTACCCTTCATTTCAATAGAAATTAAAGTACTACCAGTCATAAAGATGGTTGTTCTTGATTTCTAATTTTTTGCTAGAGTGACTTATTTATAACTTGCAACAAATGATACAGTTGTCTCTACATTACCAGCTGTTACACCTGTTTCTGCACCAACCATACGTCCACGTACGTTATAAGTTGCTGTTCCATTAACAGGGTCAATTGTAGCCACTAAAGGTTTTGTCAAACCATCTGGTGTAACTTTCTCACCATCAATTTCGACTTCGATGCCTACCTTCTTAGCAGATCCGTCATTTGCCCATAAGTTTGAGCCTATATCTGATTTTGATCCTTTTTGAATAGCGATCGTTACGGCTGTTAATTTTGGATCTTTTTCTGCAGTTTCTAAATTACAATCAACAAATCTTACTTGACCTGTTCCCCATGCACCCTCTACTTGTTTCATTAAATTTGCTTTAGGCATTGATCCAAGATTAATGTTTGCAGAGTTACCCGCAACAATTGTACAACCTTTTTCTGTTACTGTTCCTGTGAACTTAATTTGACCATCTGAACCTGCAGTCTGAGCAAATGCTGCTGTAGATAAAGATAATGCTGCGACTAATGCTAATGTTAGTTTTTTCATAATTTTCACAACCTTTTAATTCAATTAATTAAACATCTTGCCGATATCAGAAAGAAGGAGGTAAATATAAGTCAGATAGACCCCCCTCTATACCTCTCCATTTCAAGATGAAACAGAGAAGCGAAAAGAAACCTAACACAAAAAATATTTTAAAGTAAAGCAATCATGTTTTGATAACAGATTGATTTATACATAGAAAAACCCAATAAAATTAGATTAATTGATAATTATTATAATAATCACGATTCAATTAACCTCATAGAAAAGAGGTTGAGTAGAAGTTCATTGAATTTGGGAAAAATTAGAAATTATTTTTATCGCTCAAAGAAAACTGCATAAAAATTAATCAAAATGATATGCTTTTTGCACGTCAATTTAAGTTATTTATTATTTTTTTATATGTATGATATTGTTGCTATTTATAGGCAATGTAAAATACGGTCAATAAAATAGATGGAACGATGAGGCAACTCTACTCACTCTGAATATTGCTCTATTTATCACTAAGCTGCGTTAAGTGACATTAAATCATTCATATAAAAACACCCCAAAGTTGTCTCCAACTCTGGGGTGTAGTTCATCTCAACTAAGTTTTTTTATATCTTATCCATCTTATCTATCTATATATAGTAGCGATGCTGAGTATCGATATTGGTATCACTGTAGATTCAAGCCTTCATTCAAGCCTTCACATATTTTAATAATCATTGAATAATGATTGAACAATTATGGAATGCATTCATCTCCTCACTCTATTTTTTAAAGAAGGTGACTAAGCGCATACCCACTAACATGGCGATCACAAAGATAATGCCTTCCCACATTCCACGACCAAGAAGGACTAATGCCGGCGCTGGACAGATGCCCACCAATCCCCAACCGATACCAAAAATAAGACCGCCCAATACAAGATCTTTATTGATCTTACTATTTTGAGGAAAGTTAAGCGGATCTCCCGTTAAGGTCTTATCGCGTCTACGTGCAATAAAAACACCGATAAAAGAGATAAAGAGTGCGCCGACCATCACCCATAAGAGGGAGGGATTCCAATCACCAAAAGGATCTAAAAATCCCTGAACAACTGCTGGATCAGCCATTCCAGAATAGAGTAGCCCCAAACCAAAAAGCAATCCTGAGGCAAATGCAATGATTAATTTCATATTAGCCTCCCATCATCAAATGCTTTAAGACAAAAACGGTCACCCCGCCGGCAACCATAAAGAGCACTGTAATAATCAATGATCCTGGAGCAAATCGGGAGATTCCGCAGATGCTATGACCGCTTGTACAACCAGAGCCCATTGCTGATCCTACTCCGACAAGAAGGCCTGCTGCAATTAAGAGAGGAACTGATGAAGTTACAGAGACAGAGGGTAATGAACCGGCAATAAGATAATAGACTCCGGGAGAGATGAGTAAGCCAATCACAAAGAGAAGACGCCAGGCGGTAATACCTTGACGTGTTAAAAGATTACTTACAATACCACTCACCCCCATAATCCGCCCTAACCCAATAAGGAAGAGAACAGCAGCACATCCAATGAGCAATCCCCCTAGGAGTGCCGGAAGTGAAAAGAATGACATAATGTTGATTACTCCTTAAATTCTTTAGAACAAAATAGACCATAAATACAATGTAAGAGTGTAATCACTTTTGGATCATCAACTGAATAGTAGATCCACTTTCCATCACGTCGGGTATTGACCAAATTGTCTTCTCGTAAAACGCCCAATTGTTGTGAAAGTGTTGGTTGTTGAATGCCGGTCAGTTCTTCGAGAGCAGAGACAGAATACTCTCCTTTACTTAAGTGGCATAGCAGCAGTAGTCGGTCTTCATTCCCAAATTTTTTTAAAAAAGCAGTCGCTTCCGTTGCGCCTTCACGCATCTCTTGAATATTCATCTTTCCCCCTAAACTAACTAACGTTAACAAAATTGAATCACTGCACCGATATCTGCATCCAAAATCGATTACAATGATCATTATACCTACTAATAATATATTTAAAAATTATATCTTTACTTTTAGACAACAGAAAAGAGCGCTATTCCCCTCTCTTTTAGGTACAGCACTCCTATACTCCCCTTTTCTACCCTCTCTGTGACTACAGTAAAACTTCAGTGAAACAATATAGACTGACAGAATTGATACCATGAATATGGGTAATCTTTTCAATCTTTTTCACCCATCTTCTTATTATTATCGATTACTTACTTAACTACTCACTTAACTAATTATTTAACATTATCTCATCTATAACTCTTCAGAGAGATCTCCTACATAGATTATTGCATGGGGTAATTATTGCATAGGGTAAATGATCCTCTATTGATCTATTGATCTATTGATCTATTGATAAACCATTACCTATAAATCATCCCTCGCAAATCATTCTTTCCTTCCCCTCTCTCTACTCTTTTACTACTTTCTCTCTAATAATGGAAGATAATGGCCGTAACCCTCTTTCTCCATCTCTGCTTTAGGTATAAAACGAAGTGCAGCAGAGTTGATACAGTAACGCATTCCCCCCAACTCTTGAGGTCCATCATTGAAGAGATGCCCTAAATGGGAATCCGCACTACGACTGCGCACCTCTGTCCGATGATAGCCATAAGAGAGATCTTCATGCTCTGTGATCTCTTCTGCCTCAATCGGTCGAGAGAATGCCGGCCAGCCACATCCTGCATCAAACTTATCACAAGAAGCAAAAAGTGGCTCTCCAGAGACGATATCAACATAGATCCCCTCTTCAAAATGTTGATCATACTCATTTTGAAAAGGTGGCTCAGTTCCATTCTCCTGAGTCACAAAATATTGCATTGAAGTTAACCGACTCTTTAAAGAGGCTTTCTCCTCTTTTGATAACTGATGACCGATCTTAGTCTCATTTTTTATCTTATCCATCCCATTCCCCTTCGCTCTTTTGGGTGATCTTTAGAGAGATAATTAGAGAGTGAAAAATCGCACTCTCTCCGCTGATTCTCTAATTTACCACTTTTTTATAAAAAAGTGTGATCACCATTGCTAAAATTATGAACGCTTTATCGTTCTCTGTCATAAAACAGTGATTTTAATAACATACAAAGTAGATATACTTTGAATAACTTAAGGATTAAAAATATACCCTCACTCCCCAAAAGTAAACCCTTCTAATGATAAATTATTTGACGCTTAACTATTTCTCTATTTATGCATCTTACACACAATGGTAGAATAATTGCTTCTTTTCATTGAATAAAGTGAACATATCATCATGCTAATCATCGATGTAAGAACTCCTGAAGAGTTCAGTGCCGGACACCTGAAAGGGGCAATATTGATTGAGTATCAAAATATATTAGATGAGATTGAAACCTATATCGACTCTAAAGATACGCCTATCGGTCTCTACTGCGCGGCGGGGGTTCGTTCTGAATTTGCGACCCAAGCGCTACTCCATCATGGGTATCATCAAGCGATAAATTTAGGGAGCTTCTCTGCGCTTTGGCAACAATACCCTCAATTACGAGATGAGTAGCGATTAGAGATTGACCTTTTAAGTTAGAAAGCGTTAGAAAGCCCCTCAAAGCCATAAACATATCGTAAACACCTTTAGGAAAGTATGCCCTTAACCCTTCAAGATAACCCTTCTCGCACAGGAGAGCGTTAAATCGTATGAGTATATTTATTACTATCTTTGTCATTATTCTACTTATTGCGCTCGCTAGTACCGTCCATAAGTTGATTCCCTTTAAATTTCCCCTACCCTTTATACAGATTTTAATGGGGGCGATTGTCTCATGGCCTCATGATGGCTTTCATGTCACCTTTGATCCTGAGCTCTTTATGCTCCTCTTTATTCCGCCACTCCTCTTTGAAGATGGCCGAAAGATGCCGCTAAAAGATTTTATTAATTCAGGACGAGAAATCGCGAGTCTTGCACTTGTCTTGGTCTTTGTCACCGTCGGCGGTTTAGGATATTTGATCTACTACTTTATGCCGGAGATGTCACTGCCGGTTGCATTTGCGCTTGCCGCTGTTCTCTCTCCGACCGATGCGGTCGCGCTCTCAAGCATTGTGGGTAAAGGACGTCTCTCCCATAAATTGATGCAAGTACTTGAGGGCGAAGCTCTGATGAATGATGCTTCGGCACTGGTCTCATTAAAGTTTGCAATTGCGGTTGCACTTGGCGTTGCCGCACTGACAACAACAGAAGATTATGCGCTATTAAGCTTAACTTTCCTCAAGATGGCTGTTGGGGGTGTTATTGTCGGGATCGCCTTCTCATGGGTCTATATTAAGCTCATTTTCTATATCGGAAAATTACAAGGGGATGAGGTCGGATCGCAGATGATTATGTTAATGCTCCTCCCTTTTGGTGCCTATGCCATTGCCGAGCTGCTCGATCTTTCAGGGATTTTATCAGCAGTTACCGCAGGGATGACTGTCAGCTTCTCGAAATTCTTCCAGACAACGCCGGTCCAGATGCGTCTGCGTGCTAATAGTATCTGGGGATTATTGGAGTATCTCCTCAATGGCGCAGTCTTCTTAATGCTAGGATTACAGATACCAAGTATCTTCCAAGAGACCTATCTTGATGCTTTAGTTGATCCCTCGACCACCTTTACAACATTGATCGGAGATATCGTTCTCATCTATTTTGCATTGATGCTCTTACGCTTCCTTTGGTTACTCCTACTGCGCTATACCAGCCCGATCACACCCTTTAAAAAACCGATGGTATTTGCCAAAATGAGCTTCAAAGAGCTTCTCATTTTAACCTTTTCCGGAGTTCGCGGAACAGTCACGCTCGCGGCGGCGCTCTCTATCCCGCTCTTTATCTCAACGAATCCTGATATTCCTTTCCCCGCGCGTTATCAGGTGATCTTCTTGGCAGCAGGAATTATTATTATGTCCCTAGTGACTGCGGCCATCGTACTTCCCTTCCTTCTAAGAAAGAAACAGGAAGCAGAACCGATTGCGGTTGAGAATATTAAAGAGGAACATGAAGTTCGCTCTGAGATTGCCACAGCAGCGATTGAAGCCGTTGAAAAGACCGCTGAATCACTCAATGCCGAGAAACCTTCTGAAGAGGAGGATGAGCGACAACTCTTTATTCGTCAGATTAGTAATCATGTCATTAGCGAAATTGAGCAGGTCAATCATATGATTCAGAAGACGGAAGAGAGTGATGCCATTGAGGTTCATATTCGCCTTGCTGCCGTTCGTGCAGAGCGACGCAAGCTCTATGAACTCAATTCGAAAAAACGACTCAGTCCTGAGCTCTATGCCAAGCTACTCTATGAGATCGACTTAGCAGAAACCCTTATTTTAGGTCGCTCTCCGATTCACCCTAACTAATCTCTTTTGACCTGCTGATCGTTTCTAATCATTGATAAAAGCAGCACAAAAGAGCTTCGTGACAGAAAGAGCGAGATGAAATTGAAATCATCTCGCTCTTTTTTTCATTCTGCCCTAAGCTCTATAAAAGGGCATCGAAAATCATGGGAGATCATGGGAGATCATAGAATCCACAAAAAATAGGCAAGAAAAAGGTCCCTTGGGACAAAGTAATTGTCGGGGCCTCTCTTAGGGATGCGATTCTAATATGGAGATGATAACGACTATTTCAAGGGCTTAAGCTCACAATAGTATCCATATCGCAGATTAAGGAAATCAATATTGATCTAAGACAAGATCTAAAACAAGCTCAAAGAGCTGCATCTCCTAATAACGCGCATCTTTTGGCTTCTTACCATTAGGCCAGTCATTCACTTTTCCTTCAAAATCAGGACGTGGAAGATGGGTAAAATACTCAGAAACATCCACTGCCTCTTGATCTGTTAAGACACCACCCTGACCCCATGCGCCTTCAAAATTGACGGCCATCGGCATATTATATTTTACAAATTGTGCCGCTTTATAGGTTCTTGCCATTCCTGCACCAATATTAAATGACTCAGGTCCCCAAAGGGGTGGGAAGATCACATTGCCTCGCTTATCTTTAAGACCTTCTCCTTGATCACCATGGCAACTTGCACATTGCGCTTCATAGATCGCTTGTCCACGCACAGGATCGGGAACTAAACTCTCATCGACAGGCCCTGAGTTAACAACCGCCACCTTAGCATCCGCCGGTTGACTTGCACTTAACCAGGCCATATAAGCGATCATCGCTTTCATCTCTTTCGATTCAGGATCGAGTGGCTTTCCATTCATCGAACGTTGGAAACAACCATTAATTCGCCCCTCTAAAGAGACCATTTTGCCGGCACGTGGCATCACTTTAGGATATTGATGTGCCGTTGTTAAGTAAGGTGCGCCATATTGTGCTTTTCCCTCAGCAATGTGGCAACTATTACAATTCATCGTTGCGCCGACATTATCGGGAAGAAGGCGTTTTGTCTCATTGAGAAGCACTTTACCGTAGAGAATCTCTTTGGCATTAGGCTCTTTTAAGATCTCAAGATCGGATGGAACCGTATACCAACCTAAATCTTCTCCATTTTGATCGGTCATTGGAAAACGTTCTGGATCTGCTTCTGTTAAATTCGCGGCAATCGCGATGGCACCGATCCCGGCAATAGATCCCCCTAAAATAAGGGCTAAAATCGATCTTTTCCAACCTTGATGATCTCTCTCTTTCTGACTCTTCATCGGCATACCTTCCCTTGCTTCCATCTTACAACTCTTATTCGACAATAACGATTGCTTCACTGCTACACTCTCCCGTTGATCTCCTAAAGGAGTGATCATCGGCGCGATTGAGGATTTTTTTAATCGATCCATTATTCTCATCATCTTCTCCTTTAGTTGAGGGTAATGTTAGGGGCTTTATGCCGTAAGAATTCTCTAATTTCTGCGACATCTTTCGCTTCAATTTCAGGGGCGGTATTGTTCCAACTATTACGGATAAAGTTAACAATAATCGCCACCTCCTCATCACTTAAGTGATTAAAGGCCGGCATAGTAAATGCCATTCGATCTGCCGGAGTTGCTGCCATCTTACCCCCCTCTAATGTCACTTGAATCACCGATTGAGCATTATTAGCAATCACTGCACTATTTAAGTTTAATGCCGGGAAGATGCGAGGAACACCATCACCATCGGCTCGGTGACAAGTATAACAATGCTCAACATAGAGAATCGCACCGGGATCACTATATTGACCCGATAGAAGCAGATCTGTCGTAGTATCCTCTTTTTCAGGAAGGTTTAAGATCTTATTAGGTGCCGGCGATAAACTCTTTAAGTAAGCCGCTGTAGCTGCTAGATCTTGATCACTCCAATATTGAGAACTATGCTCAATCACATCAGCCATTGCGCCAAAAGCGATAATACGATCTGTACGTCCTGTCTTTAAGAACTCCACAAGATCTTCTTGACTCCACATCTTCAGCCCTTGCGCTTCACCACGAAGACTCTTAGCACGCCAACCATCGATCACAGCACCCGAGAGGAAAAGATCGGAATCATTAGAGAGCGTCACCTCTTGATAAGCGATACCACGAGGCGTATGACAGGCTCCACAATGCCCAGGTCCTTCTACTAAATATGCACCATGATTTTCAAGATCACTAAGAGCAGGATCTGGCTGAAACTCACGTGAAGGAGAGAAGAAGAGCTGCCAATAAGCCACCGGCCAACGCATGCTCATAAACCAAGGGAATGTCGTCGGTGCATTAGGCTTCATCACTGGCTTAACACCCATCATAAAGTATGCGTACATCGCCTCCATATCCTCATCTGGCATAATCGCATATGAGGTATAGGGCATTGCCGGATAGAGTGGTGCATTATCTTGACGAACACCATGTTTTACCGCATTGGTAAACTCTTCTAAACTATAGCCACCGATACCGGTCTCAAGATCCGGCGTGATATTGGTTGAGTAGATTGCGCCAAAAGGGGTCTGCATTGCCAATCCACCGGCATACTCAGGCTCTCCGGGAACCGTATGGCACGCGGCACAGTCAGAGAGTCTTGCCACATACTCTCCCCGATTAATCAATGCCTCATCATAAGCGATCTTTGCGCTATCTGCCGGCATCTCTACCTTTCGGAAATGGGTTAAAAATGTGGACCCAGCGTAGGCGCCTAAAAACCCCACAACGCCTATAATCACCAGACTACCTATCAGCTTCTTCATACTTGCACCCCTTCTACTTTTAATGCATTTAATGCGCTTTTATTTAAATACTCAATCCCTTCAATCAACGGTGCTCCCGATTGCGCTCCCTTCTAGTGCGCACTCCTATTCGCTCTACTCTTTTCTACTTGCTCTCTCTTATTATTTTCTAGAGCAACTTGATGGAGCTATTTGAGAGGAGACTATCTGAGATGAAACTTCAAAACAATCCGCTTTATCTCAAGTCTCAATTGCCCAAAACTCGCTGACTTATTAGCTTCTCAGTCTACTGCGCACTTAATTGGAGAGAAAGCTATCCATTAGAGCGATTGACTTATTATTCTTTATCTGATTCTAAAAAGAGGTTTTTTGACTTTCTCAATATTACCAAGAGCTTAAAGCACTCCCTGTCCCTTAAAAAGCCTACTTTCCTACATCAATTGATGCTTTTTTAAAAAAGAACAATTTGCAACAGATATGACTTTCATCAAATAAAGATCAGGAAAGAGAATGGGGATAGGATTGAGATAAAGTTGAGGCGAAGTTGAGATAAAACGGGGAGTTGTCAGAATCAGGATCTCGAAGAGATCGTAATGAAGAGATCATGGTAAAAATGGTCATAACGAATGACGAATGATGATAGTGCTATGAGAGTGGAATGTATGAAAAATGACATCTATAAAATTTTATGGATAGAAATTTCACTGCCAAAAAATTAACCATAATTTGATACTTTTCAAAGAAAATCACCGCAATAAATGAAGATTCTTCTAACTTTATAAACTTCAGAAATTTCACCTATAAAATTTTTTTATCACTCTTGAAAATGATTGCCTTTCGATAGATGCTCACATAGCATAGCTCTTTTGATCTCAAAAGGACTCAAGAGAGATCAAGAGAGCTTCAAAATAAGAATAAAAGAGAGGCAGCGATATGGGTAGTAATACTGATCTACCCGTCATAATGTCATCAAAAATAGAACAATAATAATGCTTTATAAAAGAGATAGAACCCTATGGGGCGCTCTAGAGTCAGTTATGAGAAATCATAGAGCACTCTAGCGAACAACAGGATTCTATCGTGATCTATTAAAAGAGGAGAAATAGATATGATCAATGAGTGGATCAATGCGCAAGAGAGCGCAATGATTGATTTCTTAAAAACTTTAGTCAATATCGATAGCGGATCTTACGATAAAGCGGGGGTTGATGCCGTCGCTGCTGAAATTATTGAACGCTATCGTGAGCTAGATTTTGAGATTGAGATCTTTACCAATGAAACATTTGGCAATAACTATCGCCTACGTCATAAGGAAGCGAAAGAGCCGAATATCCTTATTTTAGCCCATCTCGATACTGTCTTCCCTCAAGGGACGGTTGCTGAGCGCCCCTTCTCCATTGAGGGTGATCGCGCTTATGGCCCCGGCGTTATCGATATGAAAGCGAGCCATGTTCTCGTCTATTATGCGATTAAAGCACTCCATGAGAGTGGGAATGAGGCGTATAAAGATGTAGAGATTCTTCTAAACTGCGATGAGGAGATCGGCTCACATAGCTCAAGAGCGCTTATCGAATCTTCCGCTCAAGGGAAAAAAGCCGCCCTTGTAATGGAGCCAGCAAGAGCTAATGGTGCAATTGTAAGCGCCCGCCGCGGTGTCGGAACTTATCAATTGAAGATTGAAGGGAAAGCCTCTCACTCAGGAATCGCACCTGAAACAGGAATCAGCGCGATTCAGGAACTCTCTTATAAGATTCAAGCACTCCATGCACTTTCACGCCATCAAGAAGGTCTCTCTGTGAATGTTGGCATTATCTCTGGGGGAACCTCTGTCAATACAGTTGCTCCAAACGCCTATGCAGAGATTGATGTTCGTATCTCTACTGAAGAGCAAGGGATTGAGATCGATCGTGCGGTTAAAGAGGTCTGTCGCAAACCCATGTTAGATGGCATTAAACTCACACTCACCGGTGGCATCAATCGCCCACCGATGGCCAAAACTGAACAGAGCGCTCAACTTGTAGATCTGATTCTCTCAGAAGCCAAAATGCTGGGTTTAGAGATTGAAGATATCTCGACCGGAGGTGGTTCCGATGCCTCTTTCACCGCAGGTGTGGGTATTCCGACAGTTGATGGTTTAGGCCCTGTCGGCGGACATCAACATAGTGATAAAGAGTATCTCGAACTCCCGACACTCACAGAGAGAACCGCACTATTTGCCCATATCTTAGCGAAACTTGGATCATAAGGAGATTCTATGACTCAATCTGTAAACAGAGAATCCCTTAAAAATGGGGAGCAGAAGATGAAGAAGAAATTTCAATGGGCGATGCCAGATGCCTTTATCATCATCTTTGGAATTGTGGTTCTCGCAGCAATCGCCACCTACCTTATTCCGGCCGGAAGTTACGAGCGAGAAGTGATCGGCGGTATCAATCGTGTTGTTCCCGGCAGTTTCCATGAAGTTGCCTCAAAACCTGCTTCACTTATGGATATCTTCTACGCCATCCCCATAGGTTTAAAGCAATCAGCGAGTATTATCTTCTTAATCTTTATGATTGGGGGTGCTATTGCGATCTATGATAAGACCCGAGCGATCGATTCTGGTATCAATGCGCTGATTATTAAGACCAAAGGCAATTACCGTATTTTGATTGTTGCTGTAGGACTCATCTTTGGCCTACTCTCTTCATTAGGATTAGCGGCAAATGCTGTAATCGCCTTTATTCCGATAGGTATTGCCCTCTCTCGCTCGATGAAGCTCGATGCTATCACCGGTGTTGCCGTCGTCTATTTAGGTTACTATGCCGGTAATGCGGTGGGAATTCTTGATCCTACAATTTTAGGAACAGCGCAAACCTTGGCAGAAGTCCCGCTCTTCTCCGGCATTATCTTCCGTGTTGTGCTCTTTGTGATCTTAATTAGTGTCACGATTCTCTATATTGTTTGGTATGCAAATCGTATCGCCAAAACGCCTGAGAAGAGCTATATGGCTTCATTAGCAGAAGATAATCCTGACTATGAAGATCTTGAGGCAGAAGCGAAGAGTGAAGAGGAGAATCTTAAAGAGCCCTTTACTTGGAAACAGAAATTGAGCCTCTTTATCTTTGTGGCATTTATCGGTCTCTTTCTCTACGGCGCATTTCAATATAAGTGGGGGGTTGATCATCTCTCGGCAATCTTTATCATGATGAGTATCGTTGTCGCGGCGATCTTTAAGATCAATCCTAATACTTATATAAAGACCTTTATGAAAGGGGCGCAATCCCTTGTTTATGGAGCACTTGTTGTCGGTATTGCTCGTGCGGTTATTGTGATCTTAGATCAGGGAAATGTTCTCGACTCTATTGTTCAAGCAACATTAGTGCCTCTACAGCAGACCTCCCACTACTGGGGCGCGCAGATGCTCTACTTCTTTAATCTCCTCTTTAACTTCCTTGTCACCTCAGGTACAGGGCAAGCCTCGATCGTGATGCCGATTATGGTGCCGATTCTTGATGTCTTGGATCTCACGCGTCAAACTGGCGTCTTAATCCTTAAGTTAGGAGATGGCTTTACCAATATTATTACGCCTACTTCCGGCGTATTGATGGCAGTTCTCGCAGTGGGGAAAGTTCCTTGGACACGTTGGGTTAAATTTGTCTTCCCCATCCTCTTAATCTGGGTCCTTATCGGTATGGCTGCGATCTGGGTGGCTACGGCAATTAACTATGGACCGATTTAATCGGACTCGATTCTGAGCAATGCAGAGAATCGAATAAAATATAAAAATATAAAAAAGATTAAAAAGATCCAAAAAGATCTAAAATGATAAAAAGGCTCTAAGGTCATCAACTGACTTTAGAGCCTCTTCTTTTGATAGTGAGCTATTAGCACAGGAGCTATTATCGCGATCTACTTAACTTAAAAGTTAAATTAAAAGTTAATTAAAAGTTAAATTAAAAGTGCGTGAATCTCAATAAAATTTCTTTCTTTTCTCTTTCACTAATAACTCGACTATCCCCCCATTACCGCTCACCGATTAAGCGGTTATCCTTCCTTGATCCTCTGCTATTAATCTACTCGTAGAAACGTCCTCTCTGACGAAGTAATTCACGATTGAGGTTAGGATTCTTTTCAAATGCCGCACGCCCATGCATCCAAAATTCATTATTAAGTACAACAAGATTACCAACGGGTAATTCGAGCTCAATCACACTCTTATCCGCTTCAAGTGATTGTGAAAGTGCTTTTAAGAATTTCGCCTCTTCAATTGTCTCAGGATAAGCGAACTGATCGATAAAGCAGATACAAGGACGATTATTTTTTAAGAAGAAGAGCTTACGGAAAACGATTTCCTGTACATTTTTACTCGGTGGCGCAATATATTGGAACTTATGCTCCCCTAATGAACTTTTGTGGAATTTATCGAGCTCGCTCCAATCATCGAGATGGAGTAATCGACTCTCACCGCCTACGGCATTCTCCTCAACCATCTTCATCATCAAGAGCCAATCTGTCGGCTCATTAACAAAAGTTCCATCAGTATGGAGTGTAAAGAGGCGATATGCTTGACGCAGGTAAGAATCACTATTATCGGTATCTTTTACCGTAAAGCGGGCATAATATTTACCCGTCATCGAGTCGAAGTTAGAAATCCCTACAAGATGAGCAATCGCTGTTGAGAAGATCACATACTCATCGGTATCTTCTGTTACCCCTTCAAGACCGATCGTAAACCCACCTGTTTCACGATCATTCACGATCTCACGTAACATATTCCCAAAATCATTGCCCACCTCTTCATCTAGGTAACTTGCAATCACTTGACGCTCATAAGGAGTATACTCAAGGCGTTGAACACCGATTTCCTCTTCACGAATACGCTTTAAGAAGTTCTCAACAACGCTTTTTGAGAGGTTTACATTGAGTAGACGTTTCGATTGTGGATTAAAACTGACTTCGAGCTTATCATTTTTCTGAATAAATTTAGACATTCTCTTCTCCCTATTCTCTTTTCTTTAAATACGTTAAATACGTTAAATGCTATAGATAATTTTCATGTTCGCCGTTAAATTTTAGCCACAAAAAAACCAGCAAACAGACCGACTGAAAATTTCATAAAATCTTCAATCAATCTGTCTACTGGTTTATCCATTCTTATTGGTCGGCAGTGCTGCGCTCTTCTCCATCTAAAGATGGTTGCAGGACGACTGATCCAAAATGGCTCTGCAGTTGACAATTAACGGCAAAATATATTGGGTAAGTTCAAGTTAAAGGAGTGGTTCTATTAATGAATCGATCCGATAAAGGTATCTCATTAATGAGCACTGCTATCTGTTGAACCTTGATCTTGAATGTAGCATGCAACAAAAAATAATGCTACTCCTTTTTATAAAATCTTTTCTCTTTCTATCTCCTCACCGCCTCACTTAATGGCTTAACGCCGTTTTAACTGCTGATATTGATGCTCAAGATCTTTTAGTGCCGCAATCAGAGCGCTTGTTGCCTTACCACGATAAGCATCATGGATCGCTTCAATAATTGTCTCTACACCATCATTAAGACTATAACCTCGCAATAACTGGCCAATAAAATTACGTCCAAGCTCAGTAATCAAAGTGCAATCTGCAGCTAAAATAACGCCATATTTCGGCTCAATCTCCACCGTGATTGTCATCGATTCAAAGAGATTCTTTGCTGCCATCCCCTGAGGTAAACGCGCATATCCTGCTAAAAAGAGTGTTTTACTATTCATTGATTATTCCCATCTTTCTCTGATTCTCCATCTCTTCAATTTCTCATAACGATTGCTACTTATCGTAACAGTATTGAGCTGTACTACTCAACTGCTACAGCTAACTATTACAACCAACTATGACAATTAACGACTTTCAAAAAGGTATTCTCTAACTCCACTCACTAACTCCCTCACTAACGCCCTTCTCTAACTCTCAATATGGCGCTTACCATTCCTTTTCACCCGACAAGTCAAAGTGATCAACAAAAAAATGGTGAACGATTATAATAAGTAGAAAATAAGTGGAAAGATTAGAACGAAAAAAAGAATCATGGCACATTAAAAGAACATTAAGAGAAAATAAAGATCAATATAAGGATAAAAAATAAGGATAATTTATGATAAAACTCCCCTGCTTTAAGGCTTACGACATTCGTGGAAAACTTGGTGAAGAGCTCGATGAAGCCCTTGCCTACAAGATCGGTCGCGCCTATGGCGATATCTACCAACCGAAAAAAGTTGCGGTAGGCGCCGATATTCGCCCCACTAGTGAAGCGTTGAAGCAAGCGCTTATCAATGGCCTGACCGATGCCGGTGTCGATGTGTATGATCTCGGCATGACAGGTACAGAAGAGGTCTACTTTGCCGCCTTTCATCTCGATGTTGAGGGGGGAATTGAAGTGACAGCAAGCCATAATCCGATCGATTATAACGGCATGAAGCTCGTCCGTGAAAATGCACGCCCTATCGGCATGGAGAGTGGCTTAAAAGAGATTCATGACAGAGTGATTGCCGGCCAATTTAGTGAGCCGGCACAGAAAGGGAGTATCACCTCTTACAATATCGTGCCGGAATATATCGAGCATCTCTTAACTTATATCGATCCTGTGAAAATCCGTCCATTAAGATTGGTGGTTAATGCCGGTAATGGCGCAGCCGGACATGTGATTGATGCTTTAGAAGCACGTTTTAAAGATCTCAATATCCCGATCGAATTTATCAAAATTCATCATGAGGCTGATGGATCTTTCCCCAATGGGATTCCTAATCCCCTCTTAATTGAAAATCGTGAAAGCACCCGAAGTGCGGTATTAGAGCATCAAGCAGATATGGGTATCGCTTGGGATGGCGATTTTGACCGTTGCTTCCTCTTTGATGAAAAGGGAGGTTTTATCGAGGGCTACTACATCGTTGGCCTTCTGGCACAAGCCTTCTTAACACAAAAACCTGGCGCAAAAATTGTCCATGATCCACGCTTAATCTGGAATACCTTAGCCGTTGTAGAATCGCTCAATGGTGAGGCGATTCAATCAAAATCGGGGCATGCCTTTATTAAAGAGGCGATGCGAGAGGAGAATGCGATCTATGGGGGCGAGATGAGCGCACATCACTACTTCAAAGATTTTGCCTATTGTGATAGTGGAATGATCCCCTGGCTTTTAGTAGTGATGCTCCTCTCTGAGACGAAAAAACCACTCTCAACGCTTGTCGGAGAGATGATCACCCAATTCCCTTGTAGTGGTGAAATTAACTTTAAGGTGAATGATTCAAAAGAGACTATCGCACGAATTTTAGCGCATTATGAAGCGCTCAACCCTGAGATCGATACCACCGATGGTATCAGCCTAAATTTTGGCGAGTGGCGCTTTAATGTACGCGCCTCTAATACCGAGCCGCTCCTTCGTCTCAATATCGAATCAGATCGCGCCAAAAATCCACGCCCTATGGCGGAGTATGTTGCAGAGTTAACGACATTGATTGAGCAGTAATTGACAACCTCTGCAAAGTCTCTAGAAAAGCTACGGCAAAAGATTGAATAACTCAATTGCCTAGCTCAATTGCATAGGTCAATCATAGAGATCATAAAAAATCCCTCACTTTAGATCAAAGTCGAGGGATTTTGTTATAGGTGAACTTATAGTAATATTAGAAAACTCTATTTAACTGGCATTCAACTTATAATCTCTCTAACATTATCTATATTTAAATATACATTAGATATCGTGATCAAAAGTCACAACCCATAGCTCACTTAAGTTATCGGGAGATTTTGAGGGCTCAATAAGAATCTGAGTTTCCGTCTCTTCCCCATTAAGCGCTAATTTTCCGCTCTCTAGCAATGTATAATCTTTAATTTTTGTACCATCTTTGCCGTTTTTTAACACTGCATTAATACCAAAATCATTATCATTAATAAGAGCTATACGTCTTTTATCAATTAATGCTAAACCTTCGGCTTTCTCCTGCTGCCAACCATAATCTCTAAGGTCAATAAGCAACTCTTTCTTAGCAACTTGAATATCACGATTTTCAATTTCAGCTAATGAATCAAACTCTACAGGTCGAATTTTATCTGAAGCGGTTAAATCCGTTGCTTCTGAAAGATCGACAATATAGATAAGATTACGCATACCATTTGTCTTACTCTTTCCCTGCTCAATCACTAAAATACGATTCTGGTCTAAGGCAACAATGTCACCAATTTTTGCATCCCCTAACTTATTATAAGCATCGACATCAATAGGATAAGCATACATCTTACTCTCTTCTGTTTCAGGATTATAAGCGACTAATCGAGTCACCTCTGCCGTTTTCTTTGTTTCTCCTTCAATATTTAATCCGCTCTGTACCGCCACGATAATAGTTCCATCTGGAAGTCTAGCGATTCCTTCAAACCCACGATTTGCCTGGCGCCACTTTAAGATATTTGGTAAGCCTGAAGCAACAGCCTTTTCATTTTCATTCGGTGTAGGGCCTAATTTTTTTAAAATAGTACCATCAGCACTAATGTGGGCAATGAATGGCCCATATTCATCACAAACCCAATAACCATCTTTACCATCGCTTACTATCCCCTCAAGATCTAACCCATTATCAACCGTAGATAATATTTCTAAGGTTTCGCTCAAAGGAACTTCATGTGTAGAACCTATATATTCTGAAGAGAGGGGCAAGCCAGAGATTAATCCATTCTGATCTTTTAAAGATACCGGATTAATGGATACCGCACCTTTTTCATCAACAACAATATCCATCATTGTAGGAGTAAAATTAGGCGTAACAAAAATTTTACTCTCTCCCCCATCTAGCTGAGGAGCATCTGCATTAGCCCCTCGATCTGTCACTGTCACAAACTTTAATTTTCCTTGCTCTTCCCCCACAAAGTAGAGACCTGAACCTATCCCCATCGGGATACCTTCTGGAAATTGTGACTGATAAAGTCCTTGATAAGACACTCGATCTTGATCAGGGAATGAAACAACATATTTATCAATATTAGGATCTGCGGCCAATACAATATTGATACTTCCCATAACAAATAGTGCAGCCATCAATTTGCTCAATTTCATTCTTTAATCTCCATCTTTATTGAGAAGATTTAAGTATAAAAAAAGAGTATGACAAGAAAGTTACATAATATTTGTATAATGCCGATAATAAAAGACAAAGTGGCTCAAAAATTACGATTGAAATATTTATAATGGGCTATCTACACCAATCACACTTCAATTTTTTAATTTTTACCAATATTGAATCATCAACTTAACAGATAGATTCTATACCTTTTTCTACACCTTTTACCAAATACGCTCCAACCTTCCCAATAGATTCAATCACCCGAATACCAATAGAGCCTCGAAAATGTTGATCAAATGACCAAACTCTTTGAGGCTCTATCTCGATCCTTTACTGAAGGGAGCGAAAGATAATTTTCCGGCTCTCCTGAGAGCTGGGAAATTAGCTTTCGCAACTCTCAATCTGTTCAATAAGTTAGAGTCTGGCTTAACACCCGACTGAAAATGACCAGTAACGCTAAAGGATGGAAACATCTTAGCAGATCTTAGATCACAATAAAATGCTTCTACTTATTCCCGATACCCTCTCGGATTCTCTTTCTGCCAGCGCCAGCTATCTTCGAGCATCTCTCTAAGACCATATTGGGGTTTCCAGTTGAGCTCTTTGACGGCGCGCCCATTATCAGCATAGGAGATCGCTACATCGCCACTACGGCGCTCTGTGATCTGATACGGAATCTCAACACCATTGACGCTCTCGAAGGTCTCTTTCATCTCTAGAACGGAGGTGCCATTGCCGGTACCAATATTCCATGCACGGCAACCATGCGCTTCAAGACGATTTTTAAGCGCCGATAGATGCGCTTTTGCCAGATCCACCACATGGATATAATCACGAATGCCGGTGCCATCTGTTGTAGGATAATCATTGCCGAATATGTAGAGTTTATCGCGCATTCCTACCGCAACTTGTGTCATAAATGGCATCAAATTATTGGGCGTTCCTTGCGGATCTTCCCCAATCTTACCGCTCTGATGGGCACCAACAGGATTGAAATAACGCAATAATGCGATTGACCAACGCTCATCGGCGATCGCCGCTTTTTGTAAGAGTTGCTCAACAATCAACTTTGTATAACCATAGTTGTTAGAGGGCATTCCAGTCGGCATCTCCTCTGTTAATGGGGAGATATTTGCCTCATCATAGACGGTTGCGGAAGAGCTAAAGATCAGCGTAAAGCATTCCGCCTTCTCCATCGCTTTGATCAAGGAGATAGAACCTGCGATATTATTATCAAAGTAGACCAATGGAATCTCCTGGCTCTCTCCTACCGCCTTAAGGCCGGCAAAGTGAATCACCGCTTTGATCTCATGCTCTGTAAAGAGCTCATCGAGCGCCGCGCCATCACGAATATCCCCTTCGATAAAGATCAGCGATTTACCCGTAATCTCTTCAACCCGTTTTAACGATTCAACCGAGCTGTTAGAGAGATTATCAAATACCACCACTTCAAAGCCTGCTTCTAATAATTCAATAACGGTATGTGAGCCGATATAGCCCGCTCCGCCGGTAACTAAGATCTTCATTTCGTTTCTGCTCCTTATAGATATCCTTATAGATATCCTTATAGATATCCTTGTAGATATTGAATCAATCCCTCTGTAGAGGAGTCTATCACACTGCCTGCTGGTCGATCACCCTTTAATAGAGGGATTAATTGACTGGCGATCTCTTTGCCCTTCTCCACACCCCACTGATCGAAAGGATTGATATTCCAGATCACCGATTGCACAAAAACTTTATGCTCATAGAGCGTGATCAACATCCCTAATGTCTTTGGTGTTAAGCTCTCGATTAAGAGCGTTGAACTCGGTTGATTCCCCTCATACCCTTTATAGGCAGGGATATGCTCCTCTCCCGTTTCATCTACCAATGCCGCATTTCCAAAGGCAAGAAGACGCGATTGCGCAAGACAATTGGCCAATGCCAAATCATGTTGTTCAATCAACTCTGTCGCATTCTCACTATAGGTAAATTGATCATCGGTATATCGGCGCTTAGGAGCGATAAAATCAGCACTCACCGCTTCTGTCCCTTGATGGAGTAGTTGGTAGAAAGCATGTTGCGCATTCGGCCCTACCTCACCCCAAATAATGGGGCAAGTCGTGTAATCGACCCGCTCTTCTCGACGCGTGATATTCTTTCCGTTCGACTCCATCTCTAGCTGCTGCAAATAACTGGCAAAATATTTCAGGCGCCCATCATAGGGGAGAACGGCATGAGTCTGAATATCGAGACAATTACTATTCCAGATCTCAATCATCGCCATCAAAATGGGGAGATTTTCATTAAAAGGCGCCTCTCTAAAATGGCAATCCATCATATATCCTCCCTCTAAGAAGGATTTAAAGCCCTCAACACCAATGGTGAGCGCAATAGGAAGACCGATCGCCGACCAGAGCGAATAGCGCCCGCCGACCCACTCCCAGAGATAGAGTTGCCGCTCTTTAGCAATCCCCCATCTACTCATCGCCTCACTATTACTGGAAACGCCAATAAAGTGATTTTTCAGTAGTTGTGGCTCATCGCCTAATGCCTTCTCCATCCAGCTGCGCACTGTTGCCGCATTCTTAAGGGTATCGATTGTGCCGAATGATTTTGATGAGATAATAAAGAGCGTCGTCTCCGGGCGCAATTGGTGCAGCAATTCAGAGAGTTGGCTCCCATCCATCGTTGAGACAAAGTGGATATTGAGTTCTTTTTCTGTTCGGACAGTAAAGTCCGCTAAGGCATAAGAGGCCATCAATGGCCCAAGATCAGAACCTCCGACCCCGATATTGACCACATCGGTCACCACTTCTCCTGTCGCCCCTCGATATTGTCCTTGATGAATCTGCTCCACTAAGGCATACATCTTCTCAAGTTCTCGGTGAATCGCTCGGCTGATCTCGGGATCGATCCCAAGCGCTTCAAGCGCCTTTTCCGGGGTACGAAGCGCCCAATGCATTGCTGCTCGATTCTCACTCTGATTGATCTTACTCTCCGAAAAGAGTAGCGCGATACTCTCAGCTAGCTTGCGTGATTTCGTCAGTTCGGCTAACTTTTCCAAAATTGCTTGATCGATCCGCTGCTTACTAAAGTCGATCAAGAGCCCCTCTAACTGAAAGTGAAATTGATTAAAGCGATCAGCATCCTCTTCAAATAGACGCGCAAGTGGTTTCTTCTGCATCGATTCTGCCATCGCTTCTAGCGCAATAAAGTGTGGATCTGCCGATAAAGGGGGTAATGTCTCTAATATCGTTAATGATTCTTTCTGCATCGATCGTCTCCCGGCTCTAACGGCCGATTCCCTTATAGATAAAGCCTAAATTTTGCATATAGTGTGGATCAAAGATATTGCGTCCATCGAGAATAAAGGGGTGCGCCATCTTCTCTTTGATCAAGGTATAATCGGGGCTAAAGAATTCCTTCCATGCCGTTAAGATAATCAGAGCATCGGCATCTTCGAGCGTCTGATACTTATCATCACAATAATCGATCGGCTCAAAAGGATAGGCACTCTTCACTGCCGGCATTGCCGCCGGATCAAAGAGCGAGATCGTTACCCCTTGTGCAACCAGTGCGCGAATCATCTTATGGATGGGGGAATTGTAGATACTCGCCGTCTCCTCTTTAAAAGAAGCGCCCCAAATGGCCACTTTTTTGCCGGCAAGATCGCTCTCGTAATAACGCCAGAGATGGCGGAAGAGTACCTCTTTCTGATCCTCATTCACTTCCCAAACTTGATCCATCAAACGGCTTTTAACCCCACGGCGCCCCACCTCTTCAGAGAGCATCAAAATATCGCTTGAGAAGTTCTCTCCCCCAAAACCCGCTCCCGGCGAAAGATAAGCACCACCAATTCGGCGATCTGCCGCTAAACCCTGTTTAACATTGAGGATATCCACCCCAATACTCTCGGCAACATTAGCAAGGTCATTCATATAACTGATGCGCGTTGCGAGCATCCCGGAGATACTCAACTTCGTGAGTTCCGCATCGAGAATCGGCATCACTAACCATTGGGAAGGAAGTGGGAAGAAGGGACGAAAGAGCTCTTTAAGTCGAATCAATGTCTGTTCCGATTCTATCCCCACAATCAGCTGTGCAAGATCGATAAAACTCTTCACGGCATTTCCCTCTTGTACGATATCAGGAAGATAAGCCCAATCCGCTTCTGGAAATGCTTGGCGCAATGCCTCCGTACCATAGAGTCCAAACGTCGAACCATTGATCAAAAGCGGGATATTATGCTGCTTCTGCTCAATATGATTCTCGGCAATTCTACTTGCCATCTCTTCTAAAAAATCGGTCGCTCTGCTCTTCTCTAACGCATTAAAACTGAGAAAGTAACAATCGATCTCCGTTGAAAGATCCATCAACTCTGCCATAGAATCGAGCTGCTTGAAGCTTTTCGCCTCCTCTAAGCGCTTTAACTCTGCTAAGAGTTGTGGGTCTTGAAGATGGGGAAAGAAGGATTGTTCCCCCTTATTCTCTCCTCGATCAACTCCCGTTAAAACATAGACCTCATTGCCATATTTAGAGAGTAGCGCCGTTAAGACGCCGGCTTGCAGGGTTGATCCGATAATGGCGATCTTCATAACTTTATCTCACGTGCAGATTTTTCGATTAAAGCTCTGAAAGGCGCGCCCAATGTCGGGTGAATCGCACCATAATGGAGAACCGCTTCTAAATACCCGATTTTACTACCACAATCGAAGGTCTGCCCCTTCATGCGATATGCTTCAATCGGTGCTTCTTTCTGTAATAGTGCAATTGCATCGGTGAGCTGAATCTCATTGCCGGCACCTTTCGGCGTCTTCTCAAGAAGCGACATAATCTCCGGCGGAAGAATATAACGACCAATCACCGAGAGATTCGAAGGCGCGCTTCCCACTGCCGGCTTTTCCACAATTCCCTGCATCACAATCGATTCCCCTTCTGCCGGGGTTGATGCCACATCCACAATCCCATATTGATCCACCAAAGATGCCGGCACCTCTTCCACCATAATCTGCGCTGCCTGGTGCTGATTGTAATACTCAATCATTCGCGCAAGATCATTCTCTTCCCCTTCGTTATAGACCAATACATCAGGGAGAAGGACGGCAAAAGGCTCATTGCCGATCAAGGATTTCGCGCATAATACCGCATGCCCCAAGCCAAGTGGCTCGCCCTGACGCACGCTCACAACGCTCACCCCTTTCGGCAGAATCGATTCAATCTCCGCTAAAATATCGAATTTTTGTTTCTCTTTCAGGATCGTCTCTAACTCAAAGTTCTTATCGAAATAGTTCTCAATACTCCCTTTTGAGCTATGCGTTACTAAGATAATCTCCTCAATCCCTGCTTTGACTGCCTCTTGCACCACATAATCGATCACAGGACGATCGACCACCGTCACCATCTCTTTCGGAATCGCCTTACTCGCCGGCAGAAAACGGGTCCCTAAACCCGCAACAGGTAAAATTGCTTTCTTAATCATGAATATCCCTACTATTGGTCAATAACGATAATAACTATAAATGACTATAAATATCTATAATGGGTATAAGGATATCAATAATTGGGATAAGAGAGAATGACTATTGCTAAGAAAGGAGGATCTTCTCTCACTCATCTAAGAAGTTATCTGAAAACTCTCTGAAAATAACTGACTAAACGATCAATGACCATAAAGAAACAGAAACAAATTGATTAAAATATACTTACTCCGACAATTTGTAATTTTACTTCCTACAATTTCTTCACGTTATTAATAAAAGAATACTTTGGGTAAAAAATAATATGGAGAAAAAAACTATAACGCAAAATGAAGATAATAAAATCTATGAAAAGATTTTAGAAGACACCATAAGTGAGCACGAAGACCTAAATAAAAGTATCAAAGGCATAGATGATAAAATTAGTAAATATATTGTTTTCATCCCTCTATTGCTGCTTGTAGGAAGTAATTTATTTCTTAACTTTATTCGCAATGCTGAAACTTCTGGAGTGGAAAATTATAATCCACTCTATGTTAGTTTATTTTTTATATTCATTGTTGCTTTATCTGTAATAATTATTTTTAAATGTCTAAAAGCTTTAGATTTTAAACGCATTATGAAACCAACAGTTGGTCTACAAAGAATCGAGCTTTTTAATGAAGAAAAGTTATCAGAAGAAACAAGCTACAACGAATACCTGATGTGGTCGATAGCCTACTATAGTGATATCATAGAGCTAAATGAAGATATAAAGAGCGAAAAGATCAATAACTTAAAATGGGTCCCTACTCTTTTAAGACTCTCTTGCCTCTCCCTTCTTATGATGCTTTTGAGTTTTATCCATTATGCGTGGTAAAAGGAGATAACAACATGACACTAGAGAATAATGCCAAAGAAAAGAGAGAAAAAGACCAAATGCTCACCTACTTTGAGTATTACAAGAAACTCTCTGAAAAGCGACGCGCACTTATTAAGAAGAAAGCGAATATCAGAAGATTGCGCCCTTCACTAGAATCTTATGATCCTAAATGGGAAAAATGAGATATATGAAAATATAAAAATTAGGGGATAGATGTAGAGGCATTTATTCCAATACAGCCCCCCTGCCACCAAAACGGAGTTGCTACATGATTTTCCTCTTGCAACAAATAAGGAAAGCCAACTGAGAAGCGCATCATCGATATATTGCATCTGCGCTACATCTGCGTTGTGATAATTTCTGTAATAACGTTTTGCTTTTTAACTTATAGAGATATCTGCAAAAAAACCTCATAAAAAGCTCAATAGTCGAGCTACTTTATGAGGTTTTTGATCTTCATTTAAATCGACACTATCAATAATCTGTTTGTATCGCTGTACTTGTATTGATGCACTTGTATCAATCTGCTTGTATCAATGACCTACCTGTTTTCTCTTACTGATCAACAAATACTACAAGCTAATACGCTTCGTGAAGATATTCCACCCAGATCCTAATCCTCTCTTAGAGTAGGCTTCCTTTATCTGATAACAAGGATAGCTCCCGGTCACTTCACGCTCTAGCTGAGTTTTTACTCTGCGTCCCTCATCTGATTGCCGTATTTTTTCCATTGTGTCATAACACTGGTTATAGGTCTCAACAAAGCGCTGATCATCGTTGATAAATTGATTCACGATAGCAGCATTTTGAGTATTCCAACTCTTTTGCCAAACATCACAGGCAGAACCCGGTCTCTTATCCAAATTACAATAAGTCGCTTGTTGTTCCGTTAAGGCTTCAAAGTTCTCTTTTGAGAGTTGATCTTCCCCCTCCTTAAAGGCCTCTTCATGGATCTCTTTCCAAGCCATGCACTCGGGGGTATTTCTTTGGGCGAGGCTGTTACACTCTTTCTGTTTTAAGTATTCAGTAATAATCTCATCCCAATCTTTATCGATCAGTGATTGGGAGATACGATTTTTAGCCTCTTTGGTCGCCTTCTGCTTTGCTTCTAATTCTTGTTGTCTCTTAAGTTCTCTCTCCGCTCTCTCTTTCTCTCGCTCAATCTCTTTCTGTTTATTAAGCGCATCAAAAGCCGCCTGACACTCTGTATCTGCCTTCAATTTAGCGAGCGCCTTTTCATCCTTTCCCGCCATCAATATCTTTTCTAATTGGCTATTACAGCTCTTTGCCTTCTCTTCTGCTTTATCTAGGTGCTTAAAGTAGTAATCTTCATCCTTCGGGGTACAAGCTACCAGTAACGCCGAGATAAAGCCTAAAAGAACTATTTTTTTCATCATTGATCCTTTTGTCATTTTCGCTTCAAATTTTTCGTTTTAATATAATATCACTTATTATAAGTAATCGATATTTTGGCATTAATTTCCATGAAATTTATAGATTAATATTAATCATAGAATAATAGTAATATCTCAGGCCTCTATTTTTTAAAGGTGAAAAAATTACACCGATAGTGATCTTTATTGTTGTGCTGATGGCGTTGGTGATTTTGCCGGTTTCGATATTGAGATTGGTAGGATAGAGAGCCATCTGCCGGCAATCAGTTCTAAAAATTACCCCCATTATAAGCTCATACAAACATCCCTAAACTTATCTTAAAATATAGCTCTATCAACTTATAACTATTGCTAAAACAAGTAGTTGCAGCTAATATATTCAACAATACGCCCGGGTACCTCTGCATTATACTTAATGTACGTCCCGGCTCTCTTTTATTGAGTGAATCTCTTATTGATCCTTAATCGATTGATCAACTTCATCTAACTTCTGATTTAAACGATCCCACAATGGTTTAATCTGTTTTCTAATAGCCTTAGAATTCATAACTTCAGAAGCTCTCAGCCCATAAGTAATGAAGTTTCTATGTCCTAAGTGACTATATCTTTCATACAGTTTCTTTCTACGTAATGGCACTTTATAACCCATTTTTTTAGATTCTTTATTGACCGTATTCTTCACTAAACGAATTGATTTATTCATTTTTTCAGAAAATCGAGCTAAAGCAGCTGATCTTAACAAAATTCGTTTACCATCATATGTAAACCCTAAGTATTGAAGCGCTTTATTACTTTTACTATCTCTAAATAGTCGTTTCTCTGTTTTTTTAGAATTAATAGACAGTCCATATGCTTTTATTTCTGAAGCAACAAAGCTTTCGACATCAAATTGTTGAGACTTAGGAAGTATAAATAACATATCATCACAATAGCGACGATAACTTCCACCTAAATCATTCATTTTTGAATGCAATTTTTGGTCGAAATTTAACATAAAGATATTAGAGAGCAACGCACTAATAGCTGTTCCCTGGGGAATACCTCTATCTGTATTATTAATTGAAATATATTCCTTTTCTCTCACCCGAGATCGAAACTCATAAGCAGAGCAGATCCTTTTACGCTGATGCCATGGATTGTTTAAAGAGATTTCAAACTCTCTATAAATCTCATCCCTTATGCAATAAGCGTAACGAGTTAATGATCGATACACCGCATAATGATCTTCCGGCAATTGATCTTTATGAAGAAGTTTTGCCCAAGCATCCTTTAGATGTTGATGATCAAGGTTATCAAAAAAACCGGTAATATCGAGCGCAATAACGTCACAATTTTTTCGTGACTCTATCTCCTTAAAAGCCTCATAAGCAAAATCTACATTCGACTTACCTAACCTTCTAAAAGCTAAAACAACATCGGAAAGATTTAATTGCGAAAGAATCTGCTCATAGGATAATTCTAAAACTTTTCCGTAGTATGCATAAATATGGGAGTCTAAATGTGAGGCATAAGTAATTTCTCGTGCTTTATGGGTTTTAACCAAAGAAGCATCTTCTGATGCTTTACCTAGTTTTATTGTAAAAGCACAATACCTCAACATTGGATAAAAGCTGTGACGCGCCACCTTTTTAGGGTTTGTCACAATTGCTCGAGCTGCTTTTATTCCGATCTGCTGATCAAAATGTAGGTACCCTCTATTTCGGTACCAATCAGAACTTTTTAATTTCATCTAAGCCATATAATGCAAAACCCCAAACAGGTCGGACTGTGGCCATCCTATACTGTTTGGGGCTTAACAAACGTAATCTTTTACGTATTCTTTGCGATAAAACCGCTGTGCCACCATATGTTGCATATGATCTATAATATCATTGCTTCAGTCTCACGAGGAGGACTAAAGATGCGTATTACCATAAATATTCATATTAAGCATATTCATATCTACAGCATTGTCATCGGAATAATCACCAATAACTGGAGGATTATTCTGGTTGACATCATGTGATATCCCCCCATTCCTATTAAATGGGGCAAATACAAAATAGCTTAAATATAAATATTAAGCAACAATATATAGAAAATGCAGAATATGATTAATATTAAGATATAAAATAACAGAGTCAGAAAACATCACCCATCCTCCTAAAGTCACTATAAAAAGAGAGTGGTATTATTAATGATGATTAACTTCGTACAAGGAAATCTTTTTCACGCCGATGTAGAGGCATTAGTCAATACTGTCAATTGTGTTGGAGTAATGGGACGAGGGATTGCTCTACAATTTAAAAAAGCATTTCCGGAAAATTTTCTGGCTTATAAAAAGGCCTGTGATTTACAACAAGTTGTACCTGGAAAAATGTTGATCTTTGAAACTGGTAGCCCCGTTAACCCTAAACTGATTATCAATTTCCCTACTAAAAGACACTGGCGTAGTGCAAGTAAAATAGAAGATATTAACGCAGGTTTAGACGCATTAATCACTGAAATTAGAACAAGAAAAATCAGATCTTAACGTGATGACTATCCCATCGTTTACAAAGAGGTCATCATTGGTATTGATATATTAGATATATTAGATATATCGATTCATGATAGTTCTATTTTGAAGATTCCAGCCCTTCTTCCAAGCTCATCACTTTAAATAGTTCCAAAATCATAATTTCCATCTTGATCACGCTTACCTTTAATCAGCGAAGAAAAGCAATGTTTAAATTGTATCTTATGATTTCTCCAAAAATTTAATGCTCGAACCCCTTCTGTATCGACACCAACAAGCTGTTTATTTTGATAAAGAGGTAATTGAATTTGATTCTCTAAATTGGTGGATTTATAAGCGATATATGAGATGACTTGATCTGGAAATCCCAATTTCAAAACAGCCATCACCGACAATGCGGCGTAATACATCCCTTCTAACTGTTCACAAGCTTTAATAAATTCAGATTGCGTACATCGACTCTTCATCTCTAAAAGATGTAATACCTTTTCTCCATCCTCCTTAATCTCCAAAAATGCACCTTCTGAGCACCGCTGATTCACTAAGGCCCATAAAGCAGTTCCTTGATCTTTAGCCTTAATCATAAGTACATCATGAGGAGATCTAAAAGTGCAGATACCCGCCCCTTTTTGTTTCTTCTCTTGCATGATTATAGGTTCTTTTTTTTTCGATGATATAACATAAATCGTTTTTTAAGAGATTTAAAAAAGGGTTATTCATCATTACCTTAATCCTCTCCTTCTTTTTCTAATGTGGTAATTATTTCATGAGATTGTTCGGCAAGGCTTATCAACACTTTATTCAATGATTCTGCAATGAAACCATATTCACCAAACTCTATTGAACGAACTGTTGTTTTATGGTCATTATCACAATCAAAATCATAAGCCGATACCTGATCGGGAGTTACTATATCGCGAGCTGTTAAATTAAATTTTTCTAATAACCGATCTTTTTGTGGATGCTCACTGAGCAACAATAAATTATTTAATTGCTGTAAAAATGTATCACTATGTGTTGTGATAAGTAGATAGCAACCACTGTTGATTAATTGAATAATAATCTTTGCCATCTCTCTTTGTGCAGCAAGATGGAGATGCGCTTCTGGTTCTTCAAAAATAATAAAAGAATTTGTCAAAACAGGATTTAATATTGACAATGCAGCAACTTCAGTAACAAGTGATGAGCTAGCAGAGAGAGGAATCGTATGATCAGAGCCATCGGGCTGATATTCAAAGGTGGGGCGATCGACATTGGGAGAGTTTGAGCGAATATCCCCTGATAATAATCGTTTAATATTATCACTCAAAGAGGTTGCATTCTTCTGTGCTTTTTTCTTTCCCCCATAGCTTCTTCGATTGATCTCTTCCGTAAAAGCAATTAAGGGCTCTGTTAAATTGCCCTTAAATCTCTCTACAAAAAAACTTCTATCTTCGGAGCTTTCGGTTAGTAAAAAGGGATCATTCTCCTTTTCTAATACCTCTGTTGCTTCTCGCCATCGTGCGATCGTTCCTTGCACAAAGAAGTCTGATGTTAATAGAATACCGGTCCTTGCTGCCGGGATGTAGAGTAGATTCTCGAACTTATCCCACATTTCCCCAAAATAAGTATGCCCAATAATCTCCTTTTCAGTTCGCTTAAGCAAGGCAATATAGAGCTCACTCTCGCTCTCTGTTAGTAACTCTTCTGAAAGCGGTTCTGCTCTTATTTTATATTCCAAGAGATCATCATACTCTCTCTCTTTACGATCTCTCCATTTAAAGGTGAAGCAAGCTGTAAACTTTCGCCCTTCTTTATCTATTGTCTCTTCTGATACCAATATGGGGCGTACCTGAACATCGATCGTCAATATAAGATCAGGTCCACTATTAAAAAGAAGTTTTGACTCCTCATTAAACCCATCAAATTTAAAGCATTTTTTCAAAATAGTTTTAGAATTCTGCTTAAGATAATAAGGAACTTCTGCCTTAATCTTATTTAGAAGTGATTCAGGAACCTCTTTCTGTTGAGCTCTTTTTTCTTCTAAAGCTTGAGCCGTTAATTGATGGATTAAATCAATAAGTTCAGTTTTTACAATATCAGCAAGAGTCGCTCTCTTTTTAATACTATTAATAGCAGCCCACAGAGCACTTGCGGCATATGTTTTACCACTATTATTTTGCCCTATAAATATTGTCAGTGGTTTAAGATCAAAAGTTGCGCGATCTATTTTTCCAACATTTTCAACGATAAACTGCATGTTTCTACCTTAATGATTAAAATCTATGATGATTGTTAATGTACTATAAAACAATTTATGGCGCACTTTTACTGGGAATATACCGAGAATATACAGGGAATAGATGTAATAGAGATCTACATGCCGGCAATCAGCCCCTTCTCCCCCATTTAAATAGAAACGAAACCCTCAAGTATAGGTATAGATAATGAGATATTAGATTCTTTCATCACTCATTTATCAAATATTAATTATTATAGATCAATTCCTTAATAAACGGGTAAAGCGATCTTTAAGGAGAATAAGTACGAGTCCTTAAAAAATTTAAGCCAAGGTGACCCTTGGCTTTTCTGTCTGAATTTAGCGTCACGGCCGAACCTTCTTTAACCTACCACCCCATCGTCCGTATTAAACCTTTTAGCTGTTGCCACTTTCTGCCTAAGTAGGTGGTTTTGAGCTTGGTGGATTTCTGTTTACTACGCTCAGTCACTAAAGCTTGTAGCGTGCTGATGGCGTTACTGATTTTGCCGGTATCGATATTGAGATTGGTAAGAGAGTAGATGAGCATGCCAGCAATCAGCCCCTTCTCACTGCTCTAACTCGGTTCTTAAGTGTTTTTGCTGATAGCTCTTTATTAACAAACTCAAACCCACAATCTAAACACCTAATCAGCAACTGTTGATATGTAAATTGAGTATCACCAAGCGCCTCGCGCTCTTTAATCCCAATTACTGACTAGGTATTGAATCAACACTCGATGAAAGTAAAGAGGATTTGACAACAATATGCTTCATCTATAATATTCTATACAGATATATGCCCGTTTGCAGTAAGCCTACCGCCTTATCTCAGGTAGCGCCGAACCATTCGGGCTTTTTGTTTTTAGAGGTAATGAAAATATGTCAACAGCAATACTCATTGACGGTGCTTTTTTAATAAAAAGATCTCGTTATTTAAGTAAAAAATACCCTAAAGGTTTGTCGCAAGAAGAGATCAATACGATCTGCTATGATCCCCAAAAAGTCGCTACTTTCATTTTTGAGTATGCTCTATCCCACTTAAATACAAAGAAAGAGGGTAGAAAACGAGATCTTTATAGAATCTTTTTTTATGATTGCCCACCTGCTCAATATAAAGGGCATAACCCAATCTCTAAAGATGCCTACGATTCAACTAAAACTAAAGAATATCAATTCAGAACAGCGCTGCATACCGAACTCAAAAAACTTAGAAAGGTTGCCCTTAGATTTGGGGAGATCACACATACCAACTGGACATACAAAGATAGAGTGATTCAAGATCTATTAAAGGATAAAAAAAGATTTGAGGATATTACTAAAGATGACGTTCACCTCTCTTTTAGACAAAAAGGTGTTGATATGAAAATCGGAATAGATATCTCCTCATTAACTCTTAAAAAGCTTGTCAAACAAATCATCTTGATTGCAGGTGATGCTGACTTTGTACCCGCTGCAAAGCTGGCTAGAAGAGAGGGAATTGATTTTATATTAGATCCTATGGGGCTCAATATTAATTCAGAATTGTTTGAACATATAGATGGACTTCATAGCCCTAAAAAAGATCTCATTTGGATTCCTAGAAACAATAAACAAAACCCATCTAAAAAATAAAAATTCTAGATGTGAAAATGTAAGTTAAGTTATGATCTGTACGCTTGAGACCTTTTAGGATAAACTTCCCCATCACCACCCCATCGTCCGTATCAATCCTTTTAGCTGTTGCCACTTTCTGCCTAAGTAGGTGGTTTTGAGCTTGGTGGATTTCTGTTTACTCCGCTCAGTCACTAAAGCTTGTAGCGTGGTGGTGGCGTTGGTGATTTTGCCGGTATCGATATTGAGATAGGTGGGATAGAGGATCAGTGTGCCGGAAATGAGTTCTAAAAATCAAAGCCTTTAAAAAAACTCTGAAATAAAAACCGCCAGCTCCCACATAAATTAAAATAATTAATATAGAGACATGGCGGGTAATAAGGTACTCATTTAAATAAGTTTTAGCGCATAAAACTCATCTTTTAAAATCACATTTTAAGTGTTATCAAAACATCAATTTCAAACATCGTATCTGATATCTTCCCCTTTTAACTCACTATTTCGCAAAATAAAATTAACAACATCTATAAGCTGTACATTGGTTTGTGCAATTAAGAGCTTTTGCACCATATCAGCTTCATACACCTTAGCTTCATCATGCACTAAATATAGTACTTCAACCTCAGTATTAATAAATAGTTGCCTATTCTTTAAATCGCTATTTTCTCCATCAGAAGCATAGATAGATATATCACTGACAACCCTAATTTTTTGATAATCATTGTCATCAACACTTATCTGAAAGTTCTTATCAGAAGTGAGTTTTATTGTTTTTATATTTGCATTTAATACCTCATCAATATCTTGTTTTGAGATCTTTTTTATTGCAAACCCCAATTGCGTAAATGGTAGTATTAGCGATCCTTGTAACATTTCTTCATTCATACACATAGATTCCTATCTTACATATGTGGAGTGTCTAGGCGGTAACTGATTATCTAAAGTAAAAATTGATTGATCAATCGAGGAGAAAGAGCTAATGGTTGTTCTATAATTAACCGTTGGAATGCGATGGGTGTAAATATTATTAATAATTCCACTCCCTTTTTGTAAGCCTCTGTCCACTTCAATTGTGTAATCAAAGGATACCCTTCTACTCTGATAAGCATCTTTTATAGTCGTAAGACTAAGCTTCAGCATCATTTCAGCCCTATCCCGATTCTTAAGTGTTTGTGCTGATAGTTCTTTATTAACAAACTCAAACCCACAATCTAAACACCTAATCAGCAACTGTTGATATGTAAATTTAGTATCACCAAGAGCCTCGCGCTCTTTAATCCCAATTACTGTATGCTCACTATCACATATGCAACAAGGTTCTAAGAACTGATTATATTCGTCTAACACCATTGTATTCATCTCGCACCTCATGAAAAGAGACCCCAATCAAAATCAATCTTTTATTTCCTATAAAAAACTTACAGTAATAATCTTCTCTCTTTTCTGTTTTTGTTAATAAAGTATCTTTGGGATACGGGTTAAGAATATAAGCATCACTAGCCGCCCATTTTTTACTATCACCTACATGATATATACACCAAGAAGAGTTAAGAAAATAAGCCTTATTTTCGGGGTAAAAGTTTTCCTTCATAAGAAGAGTAATAATCTCCGAGATACTATCAACCTCATATTGATCTTGAAGCTCATCAATATTGTAAACTTTATCAGAGTTTAACGCTTTAAAGTCTTCAATAATCTTATGCTCAAGGTCTGCAGATATCACTATACCTTTAGCATCATCACCTACTAGGTGTTGAATCAATACTCGATGAGAGTAAAGAGGGGTACTCCCTGTTATATAGCGATCCCCATTTTCTTCTTTCGGCGGTAATACCGGCGCTTTATATAAGGAAATTATCTCCATAAAAATTTCACTAATACATATTTAAAGATTTACTTAAGCAATGACTTCTGGATTACTTAAACTAACAAAAAATATTACAGTATTTAATTCTATGCATAAAAAGATTAGCACATCCATAGCAATAATGATAACGCCTCTCCTATAAATATCGCTTATATTGCAATATCAAACCTACCACCCCATCGTCCGTATTAAACCTTTTAGCTGTTGCCACTTTCTGCCTAAGTAGGTGGTTTTGAGCTTGGTGGATTTCTGTTTACTCCGCTCAGTCACTAAGGCTTGTAGCGTGGTGGTGGCGTTGGTGATTTTGCCAGTATCGATATTGAGATAGGTGGGATAGAGGATGAGCGTGCCGGCGATCAGTTGTAGGAGCGTGAGCTTTCTGCCTCTTCTGCCGGTTAAGGTGTGGCGATCTTCCGTTAAGCCCCAGTTTGCATAGAAAGGGATGCCGTAGCAGAAGACCTTTTTCCCCCGTAAAAGTGCCTCAAAGCCGGAGAGCGATGTCATGGTATGGAGTTCATCACACTGCTCAATCAGCGCGATGATATCACCATCGATCATCACCTCATCGGCATACTCTTTTGCCACCGCTTCCGGCACAATCCCGACGCGATTTCCACTCACCACATCGGGATGGGGCTTGTAGACGATATAGGCCGCTGGGTTTTGTCGGCGAACCTCTTTGAGCAGTGCTAAATTGGTATTGATATCGCGCGTGCCGGTCTGAATGGAGGCATCATCTTCCACCTGCCCCGGCACTAGGAGGATCGGTCTCTCGCCCGCTTTCGGTAAGGTACAATCTTGCCGGCCCACATTATATTTACCGATCTTAAAATTGATAAGATCTTTCTGCAATGTTGCCGCTTCGGCTAATAGCTCGGCATCAAAAGTGGTTTCGCTTAAGATCTGCTCTAAGCGTGAAGGGGTACTTGCATCAAAATAGATGCCTAAATCATCAAGCACCAAAGAGCGCGGTGGAACAAGGTTAGAGCCTAAGCCCACGGAGCGGATAAAACCATCTTCCATTCTTAAGATCGGCAATTGCTGCTGATTCGCCCACTCTACCAATTGCGGAAACTTCTTCCCCCAGATAAGGAGCCGAATCTTATTTTCTGCATGATCTGAGTCTTCTGATTTTTCTAAGTTTTCTGAATTCTCTGTATTCCGATCAATCCGATTACGCATTTCTGCATAAGCACACTCAACTGCAGCCTGATTCTTAAAGAAACGAAGCCGATTATTCACCGCGCGTAAAAAGGGGGTGATAATTTTCCGCTTCCAGAACGATAAGCCCACTACCCAGATCTCCCCCGCAAGGAGCTTCTCCCGCCGTTTCATCATGATGAGATAATCGATCACATCAAAGATCGTTCCTCTTCTGCCGGTATAAGGATTGAGATAACGGCAATATTGCAGGTAACTCGCGGTAAAGAGCTCAAGAAGAGTTGCGTGCCGGCGGCGGGATTTGAACTCCGGCACTAAAACTTGTGGATGGCGATCTTCCGTCAATCCCCAACCGGCATACCACGGTAGACCAAAGATGACCACTTTTTTGCCGAGCATCAGAGCCTCAAACCCCATCTGCGAGGTGGCGACATAGATAGAGTCCATCTTCTTCAATAAGGTATGGGGATGAATATTCTCCGCTAAGAACCGAATTTGTGGATCACGCGCTAATGCTGGCATCACCTCGGTAAAATGCCCCTGCTTCTTCCCTGCTAAGACATCGGGATGAATCTTAATCCAGATCACCGCCTCCGGATGCTCCCGCTTTGCACGCTCTAACATGGTGAGAAAGGTCTCCGCTTTGACGCCACCATATTGCAAAGACATATCGCCAAAAGTTTGGTCGATGATTAAGAGATGCTCTCTCTCTGCCTCAAAGGTTAAATTTGCCGGCAGATCTTCCGGAATGGCATTATATTTCGTTAGTTGATGGGTCAAGATCAAATCAAGCGCCCGTGCGCCATCCGCTAAGAACGATTCCGGCATCTCCTCTTTTAAAATCAACTGCTCTAAGCGGGAAGGCTTGGAAGCATCGTAATAGATTCCCAAATCATCCACCACAATTGATAAGGGCGCTTCTCCATTCACGCCGAGATCCATGGAGCGAAGGAAGCCATCTTCAAGCGCAACAAAAGGGAGCTGATGCTTCGCAGCATAGTTTCGCGCCTTTTGCGTATTCGCCTTATTGCCCCAGCCGACAACGACATCTTTGTCTGCCATATCTAAGACATGCTCCAACAAAGCACGCTTTCGCTTTAGACCTGCAGAAAAGGTAATGATCATGCGCAATAACTTCCTTCACCCATATGGGAAATAGCCAACTCAAATAACGCTTATCCCAATAAAAAAGCGCTATATTTTCGCCCTAAGAATTATAAATATAAGAACGAAATTATAGCACTTTATAAGGGAGTTATAGATGTTCTATGAAGATAATATTTGATAGGTATTTTGTAAAGAACAATAAAAGCATCTATAGAAGAGTATGAATCATTGATAAAAAATAATATAGTATTAATTATTTTAATAATTTATTATATTGAGCTAAGAATGCCAAATCAAAATGCTTATCTCGAGTGTTTTAATCGCAGTTAGCGAATTAAAGTATTAAATCTTCATCTATCCTTCTGATTAACTCAGGTGCTAGAACTTAGTTAGACTTGAATATTAAGTTATAACCAAGAAAGACCTTCTGAATTATTGAGTAATATCTCTCCCAATGAATTAAAAAAAGTCACCTTACGAAGTCTCAGGTTATGTACTATGCACTTAACTATAAACTTACAACCCCAGAACTATTGGACACCCCTCTCAAATACAATAAATTATATTATTGAAGACAAAGAATATAATTATAAAATTTTTTAGAGAAATAATTATAAATCTGGGAGCCAATGCTATTATCCCCAAAAAAGAAATACTCTTACCAACAATAATCCTTTGGACTGGGTATATTTACAAAGTTTATCATTTAATGAAGAATACATTTTTAAGGCTAAAACAACATTTTTTTAGCTTATCACTATATTTGGTTGAAACTATAAATATTCAATACCCCCTAGAGTATTCTTTCAGAAATAGCTATAAGGCTTATTTTTATTAATAATAAAAGAACTAAAAACCTCACATGATTTTTTATGTTCAACAAAATTTATTCTTAAAAGATTAGATGCGCTTAAATAAAATTCTCTAATTTTTATAGAAAGATTCAATTTTTCATTTTCGTTATAACTTTCAATAATATAATTTGTACGTTCAATTTTATCACTAAAATTAACATGCAAACCAACTATCTCATTTATAAAAAATTTAATTCCCCTTTCGATAAAAAACAATCTACCAGACTGTATATGCAAAATAGCTTTCTCATCTGTGTCATTTATTTTTTTAACTAATCCTAAGGTGTTTTCTTTCTTATCAAAGACAAGTATTGTATTAAATTTACTATAAATATTGCTATAAAAACAAAAATTAATAGAATTATTATTAACAACACCCATAAAATGCTCACTTTTATTAAAACTATTAATATTATAAGCACCTTCTTTAAGAATCGACCTTATTTCTAAAGATAAAAATTCATCCTTGTTTTTAAATTTATAGCTGGATGTTTGTGTTGGAGATAAATGTTTGGCACAAAAAAACTTCAACAATTTGGCTAGTTGGTATGATCCTTCTGCATTCAAGTGTACATCATCATAAAAATTAGCTTCTTTTTGAAGAAATCTATTCATATCTGTATAAACAATATTATTTCCCCTACATACCTTTTCAGTTATATTATCGATAACTTTATAATTACTTTTTTCTTTTAATCTTATTGTATTAAAAACAAACAAATCCACAGAAAAAATCCTACACATATTAACTAATGATAATAAAACATTTTCATAACTAGTCGTTTTATTATTTTTAGAAAAAATCGTATCATTTTCAATACCAATTATATTTGAATTTAACTTATCAATGTTCCAATATGTATTATGTAAATTTAAAATTGATGAATCATTACTTGGTATGAATAAAAATATAACTGGATTTTTTTTGTTTACTATTTTGTTAAGTATAATATTTGTTATGTGTAGTAAGGACGCTCCCGAAGTACCTGCATTCTTAATATTGTAGTCCAGTTTTAAATCTATCAAAAAATCTTCAAGATATTTTAATATTCTTTTATCTGCATCCACAAATAAATTTTCTATACTCGATCCTCCTATAAGTATCAAATCTCGATCATAAGCATTATTAATTTTATTAAAAATAAAACCATCTTCATCTGTATGAAAATAATAATATTTATTTTTATCTAATTTGGGTCGTGTCAAATAATAAGAATCTGGAGGAACCCTGATAAACTTAGTTAAAGGCAAAAACTCTTTTAATCTAATAAATCTTTTTGAGACCATATACTTATACCATTTTTAATATCGATAAAAACTTCAATAGCTTTCACTTAAAATATTAAGTTACTATCATTCTATTAGGTTCAAGCTCAAAATATTGAACTACTCTTTCTATGTTTTTTATATAAAGCATTAACTGTATGATCTTTCCAATCCTCTTTTCTAATCATTAATAGACAATGCTTATTAATTAATGTTAATACCAGAGTATCACTAGCACTCTTATCAGCCGAATAATTTCCGTATTTTAAATATATAAATGGAACATAGTCTGATCGGATTGCTAACATATCTAAGTCACACCATTGTGTACCTATATTTCTAATCTGTCGTTCCCAATTTCTATAAAAACACATTTCAGTTGCTTTATATGTCACTTGTGGATTTCCCACTATTGCTCCTTTTGCCTTCATATAAAATGCAAAATATATAGCGGCATATCCTCCCATGCTAATACCTAGCATATAAGTTTCTTGCGAAGTTAATGAACACTAAACTTGATGATACTCTATAACTTTTCTAACACTATCTTTCATTGGCTTATCATCTGTTCCTAAAAAATAATGAAAAGAATCATCTTTTATAAACAAATAACTAGTATCCTCCCACTTTTTTCCTCATTATTCCAAAACTACGAATATCTATCATAACGATCTTTTCCCATTGAGCTAAAAAAACTAACAATCTTTTAGGTTTCTCTGCAGGAAAATAAACACCTTCTATATCAAGCATCGCTACTTTTTATTTATCTCTTATATAATCTCTATCCCATTTCACCATGTTTCTCCTAATTAAAAATATCTTCAAAATTACAAAAAGGTATGTAATTTCTAGCAAGAGAGTTTTTATTACATTGGTACAACTTAATTCCCCTACTTTGCAAAAATAAATAAGCTTGATGGATGTTCCATATTTGAATACTTGCTTGGGCATCATCTATCTGCATTTTTTTCTCAACATAAAAACGAGCTTGCTTGTGACTATAAGTGAGATCAAACCCTAAAAGATATATTTCACTACACCCCAAATAATAAGCAAGCTGTAATGCAAGCATTACGGTTGTTCGTCCATAATAATACCCATGTTTTAAATTTTCTGAAAAACCATCTCTCTCTAAAGCTTGGACATAATGAGTATTTCTCTTGTTTGGATAAAATTTATATATTTCCTTCCGGAAAACTTTCATTACAGACTCATCAACAAGATTAACCGCGATATCATATTTATCTTCATTTTCAGTTAAAAACCTAGTATCAGATATAGTATAATAAGAGTGTTTAAAAGAATTGCTTTTTTCTAATAAAGGCGAAGCGTTCATACCTATAACAATTTCTCTTTTTAACTTACTTAGATCCAAATTATTTATTGATGGTCCATTAGCAAGTATAAAGCATCTTTTGCCAAACTCTTTATTTTTTAATAAAGAAATGTTAGACATTTAATAGCTCCTCATATATTGATTTATAGACTTTAAATAACTTTTCAGGCATTAAATTTTCAATATAATAATCATAAGATTTTTTTTGATATTCTCTAGTTAATTCAACATCTTGAGCTAATCGCAATAACTTTTCACCTATATCAAATTCTGATGCTATATAAAAAGGGGGCATCATCTTAGCATTAGAAACACTTGCTAGCATATAAGAAGAAAAAAAATCTGAGTTATTAATCACAATATTACCAGCACATAACCCTTCTAAACTTACTTGGTGATATGATCCAGTTACTATCTCATCAATACTGACATGACATGTTTTTCTTAATTCAAATAGATCGCTTGGACTTAAAGGTTTATTTATTTCAATAGATTCTATTAAGTTAAGTTCACTAAGACTTTTTAATACATTTATCAGTTTATGAGAATACTTATTATTCCACCTTCCCCCTCGCTTATGAGTCGGTGAAAAAAGTACCCTTAACTTCTCGGTGTCCTCTCTTAATTTTAAATGAGGTTTACCTAATACAATATTTGGTACAGGTTCGTAATCTTGATAATGCCTAGTCTGATATTGTGCAATAACAAGTTTTTTTGAAAACTCTAATCCCATGAATTCTGAACGTTCAAAATAAAGAGGTCCCTCTCTTAAAGGAGAATGGACCTGATAAACTATTTTTTTATTACCAAAATTAAATTTATTAATAAACTCTAACGATACATCATTATGAATATGAATGATATCGGCCTGATCTATCAAAGTAGTCACTACCGAACTTAATTGTTTATTATCATCTCTATAAACAATAGAGTTTTGAGTAAATTTCTCAGCAAGCCCACCATGTAAAGGATAATCTCGTAATATTATAGATGCTGAATTAAACCCATTCTCATTCGCTAACCAACTAATTTTACCGGGAGATCCCACTAGCGGTGTATTAGAAATATGTACTATATTAGCCATTTATGACCTCAAACTTTAAACCATCTTCTGTAGATAAAAATAAAAATTTCTTTATATTTATTAGTGATACATCTTCCAATAAATTCTGATACTTCAAATAAGTTGACTCTTTGACATATAACTCTAAAACATATTCTGCTATCTTTATACATAACTCCTTATGATCTTTAACTTTTTCTATAGGCATATCTTTTAATTTTATAATCACATCTAAATCTTGATCAGATTTAATTATCAAGTCTGGTTTATAAGTACAATCAGAAATAATGGGTAAAAAAATATCTCTTTCTCTTGGAATCTGATTTTGAATAATTTTTCTAATAAACAATCCTATCTCTTTAAAGTGTTGAGCATAAAATGTATTACGATCATTTTTATTATACGTATCAAGAGTCTCTGGAATACGTTCTATTACATAGTCTATCAGACGATATTCCGGATCTATGCGCACCTTACTTTTATCTGTACATTTACCACCCAACTGAACAAAAGTTACGCATACATCAGGATTACATTGTCTTAATGCTACTGCAAAGTTCAAATTTTCATCAAAAACAAAAATATTTAGATATGATGATAACCTTTCCTTATTTTTTGAATCGATCTTTAAAAGTAAATCAAAATAGTTATTCAGACCGATAGAGTCATCATAACTAAAAAGCATTAATTCATCTTCTCTTAAAGGTTTAAAGTCTGTTTGCAAATAACAGTAACGGACTATATTGGACATCTGCTTGCTATATTTTTCATTAAATAAAAATAAAGTTCTTAAATACCTACCCTCAAACCTTTCTTCTGGAAGAATTACATTCCCATTTGTAGTGAAACTTAAACTTTGATATCTAAAGTCAGAGTTTAATTCAAGAGAATCATAACTATCTGCAAAGCTAGGAATCTCTTTTTTCAAAAAATATTTTCCTATCTTAGAGTCAATAAAAAACTGTCTAGGATTTCTCCACAATTTTCGTAATTTTGCTTTAACTCTCATGAGTATAAGTACTCCCTTACTTTTTATTTTTTATTTTTTATTTTCTTTAAAAATCGCACAACAAAAGAATCTCTCCAAAACTGAATCGGACTCGCAAAAAACTTCCTAGTCAGCGATTTAAACCTGTTTTTTCTTCCTTTTTTAGAAATATTTTTAATATTTCTTATTAAGACTTCATCATAATATCTATTTTTAAAACAAAAATAATTTTCTGTAACTCCCTTAAAAAAAAATTTATTTATATTATTAATATTGCAATTCATATCCATCACCAATTTATCACTCACCTTAAAACATAAGGCCTTTTTAACTAAATCAATAAACTCATCTTCATTAGGAAAATTAGCTTTAAAAAGCAAAGGACTATAAAAAAACTCACAAAACCCCAAATGATTCCAAGTTACAACCTTTACAGATCTAGTCAATGATTCAACCGCCACCATTGACCACGTTTCAAATAAGCTAGGAATAATAACAACATCACTAGATGTTAATAAAGATAAGTATTTTCTATCCTTTCCATTTATAAACTTAACATTTAAATTATTTTTATTTAAAAACTTTAAAAGATTAGAGTCCCCCACACATATAATATTGTTTTCAAAAACTTTAAAAATCTTTAAAAACATTAAACCTTTTAAACTATCACCTCTCCCTATGAAATATATCTTCCCGTTACTAGAAGCAACACCTTGAAAACAAGAAATTTTATTTGGTATAGCTTCCACCGGATTAGGATATATATCACATTTTTTTATATTAAATATTTTTTTAGATAAAAATAAAGCTATTTGTGATGGAGCAGAAACCCTATAGGCTTTATTAATTTCATTTTGCTCCAAATATGCAGATTTATAGTCTATAGGAAATCCTTGCAAATAACGCCCTACCTGCCTACTCAAATGTAATCGAATATGTATTTTTTCATGTGTGAGATAACGTGTTGTAGCCAATGTTTCAGGGGCTTCTATTTCAAGGACAGTATTTTCTTTGACAAAAGTAGCTATTCTACAACAAAACCCCTCTAGTGTTTCATTAATATCCTTCGCTAAGACAAAGCTTCTAGTGCCTTTACTCTTTAAAATTTTATCACTTAATAATATATATTGAGTCACACCACTATTATAACTATTAAAGGGGTCTATCAATAAATACTCGATAAGCTTATCATTTCGCTTTCTTCGTTCCATTCTATTTACGTCAATATACTTTTGCAAAGCTTATAGCTTTCACAACAGCATCTATTGTTTGTATATTATTTAAAAATTCCTTTAGTAAGGATAATTTTAATGCACTCGGTCCATCACACTTTGCTCTATCAGGATCTTCATGCGCTTCTAAGAACAGGCCAGCAATCCTAGTTGCCATTCCTGCTAAGGCTAAGTCGACAATTTGCTCCCTTCTACCGCCGGAGGCTTTATCCCCAGGATTACGCTGTTGTAGTGAATGGGTAACATCAAAAATGATAGGAGCATTATTACTCACCTTTTTCATAACCCCAAAACCCAACATATCAACTACTAAGTTATCGTAACCAAAACAACTGCCGCGCTCACAGAGCATGACTTGATTATTCCCTGCCTCATTGAACTTGTCGACAATGTTGACCATTTGTGATGGGCTTAAAAATTGTGGTTTTTTTACATTGATTGCCCGCCCTGTTTTCGCCATCGCTACAACAAGGTCTGTCTGTCTTGCTAAAAAAGCGGGGAGTTGTAATACATCAACATATTCTGCAACGATCTCTGCCTGATAGGGTTCATGAATATCGGTAATGATGGGGACGTTGAATTCCTCTTTAATTTTTTTAAAAATACGCATTCCCTCATCTAACCCGACACCGCGATAAGAGTGGATAGAGGAACGATTAGCCTTATCAAAAGAGGCTTTAAAAACATAGGGGATATTTAATTCGTCTGTTACTTTGACATAATGCTCACAAGCACGAAGCGTACTATCAAGATCTTCTAAAACATTAATCCCACCAAAAAGGGTAAAGGGGGCATCGTTACTTACTTCTATCTCACCGACTTTTACTACTGTCATTATCTACTCCTAAAATGTGGGTTGTTCAAATAGACCGATAACGCTCTCACCATCCATAACGACAAGAGAGCGAATCTTATTCTGTTTTAGCTGCTCTTCTGCTTCAACTAAGTAAGTCTCTGCCGTTATTGTTTGGGGTGTTTTTGTCATAATCTCTTTCGCAGTAACACTCATGCTCATATCATTATTCACTAAGGCACGGCGAATATCGCCATCCGTAATAACCCCTAAGAAATTATCAGCAGTCCCGACAAAGGCGATACCACTTTTTGAGTCTGTCATGGTTAAGAGGCATTCAGAAAGTTTGGCATCTTCTGTGACAAAAGGGAGATTTTCGGTAACCATATAATCGGCAACACGGCTTAAAAGCTTACGCCCTAAGCTACCACCGGGATGAAAACGAGCAAAATCTTCTGCTTTGAAATCACGCTGCTTCATTAAAGCAACTGCAAGCGCATCACCCAATGCAAGGGTAATTAATGTTGAAGAGGTAGGCGCTAAGTTATTAGGGCAGATCTCCCGCTCAACACCGATATCTAAAAAGACATCGCTATACTTTGCTAATGTAGAGTCTGCATTCCCCGTAATTCCGACAATTTTATTACCAAAATTTTTAAGGCTAGGGATAAGTTTATTGACTTCATCCGTTTCACCACTATAGGAGATCAAAATAAGAAGATCGGAAGGTTTAATCATCCCTAAATCGCCATGGAAGGCTTCGGTAGGATGCAGAAAAAAGCTTGGTGTACCAGTAGAAGCAAAAGTCGCAACAATTTTTTTACCAATTAAGCCAGACTTACCAACGCCAGAGATAATAGTCCGTCCTTCACAGCCAAGGATCAGATCAATAGCCTGATCAATATTGTGGTTATCCACTAGCTTCTCTTGCCATTTATTTAAAATACCGATTTGATCTGTAACCGCATCCGTTACGATTTGTAAGCTATTTACCATACGACTAAAAAACCTCTAAAAATGTAGCACTTAAGCCACCTGTTATAAAAATTAAAATATTACAAATTTTGATAAATCTTAATACCTTCTTCTACATCATCGTAGATCTCGGCTTTGCCATTATCTAAGATAATGACAAGGTCACACATGGTTCTTACTTGTGTCATTCCATGCGTCACCAGAATAATATTCGCTTTCCCAACCTTATCCTTAAAGGCTTGACTCGCCTTCTTTTTAAAGTGAGCATCACCGACGGACATCGCCTCATCAACGATATAGTAATCAAAATCAAAAGCGAGGCTAAGGCCAAAGGCGACGCGCCCGCGCATTCCTGATGAATAGGTTTTAGTGGGAAGATCGAAATAATCACCAATTTCTGCAAACTGCTCTACATAGGCGACCTTTTCATAGAGTTCCTTTCCGCGAAAGCCTTGGGTGCGGGCGATGAACTTCACGTTCTCCCGTGCAGAGAGAGAACCTTGGAAGCCGCCAGATAAGCCCACAGGCCAAGAGATGCTTTTATCGGTAATGATCCGCCCGCTATCAGGGGAGTCTACCTTGGCAAGTAGATTCATCAATGTTGATTTCCCCGCGCCATTTTTACCGATAATGGCGACATTTTTATCGCTCGGAATGGTAAAGGAGAGATCCTTAAAGACATATTTGCGCCCTGCTTTATGGTGCAGGTAGGATTTGGTGAGATTCTCGATCTTAATCATTTCACTAATAACCTCTGCCGGCGGAGACGATAGAGCGCTAAGGCGATAAAGAGGGTGATCATAGTGCAGAAAAAGGGGTAGCTTTGGCTCATGCCGGGAATGACTGGATAATTGACAAAAACGGATTCTCGAATATTACTGATAATTTGTGCAAATGGATTCCAGAGTAACCAGGGGAGATATTGATCGGGAATAATCCAGAGCGGAAAGATCACCCCAGAGATAAGGTAGATCGGCAGAAAGAGGATGCGAATAAAAGATTTAAGGTTGGGCATGATTATTGTTAATACCGAAAAGATCACCCCTAAGCCAAAGGAGAAGAGGATGCCGATTAGAAGTGAATAGAGCCACTCTAAGGGGTAAGCCACGACGACATCGTAACCGATCCAAAAACCAAAGATAAAGATAAAGATGCCGTAAATAACGCTAGAGATGGAGAGCTCCACTAAGACACGCGCCACATAGGTATCAAAAATCTTGATATTAGGGTAAGCAAAGAGTGCCTGATTCGCGCCGATAGAGTCCATTAATTTAAAGATGATGTTACGCATCAAAAAGAAAGGAATCATCCCCGTTAAAAAGAACATGGGGAAATCCATCCCGGGGACGGAGCGCGCACGGATCACAGTGAAGATAAAGATCATCACCCCCATATGGGCAGCAGGTTCAAAGAGCATCCAGAAAGCCCCCATCCGCCGTTCGCCAAAACGGGTGAGGTATTCGCGCAGGACAAGAGCAAAGATCACATCTTGCATAATCTGCCAAGGACTTCTTCTGGATATGGAACTCATCTTCTCCTCTTCTTAGAATCTTTGATTAGGTGCGCTAATAGTTGTTATTGCGCCTATATTATTCTTTATAAAATGCCGGCACTATCGTAAAAAGTGGCGGAAATATGCAACTTTTACGAAAGGCGATAAATTTTATCGCAACATTGTACTATGAAACGGGCTATATATTAATTGATATTTAACAGCTTTAATCATTTTATAAAAATCTAGAGTAGAACTGTTATTTAGCTTCCTTAAGATGGTAGCTTCTATTAAAAATCAATATTTAATGTTAACTCAGGCCACGATATCTTAAAACTATAAAAATCTCAGAAAGAGAGCGATAGAGATTAGCCCTATCGCTCTTTTAACTTTTATCCTTCCACGCTTATATAGCAGAGAGGAGGGATTAATCATCACTATTTTGATTAGAGGTTATTGACACTATTTCCTAAAAGTAGAACTTGGAAGATAGGGGCAATAAGTTTTTGGAACTCATAAGTGCCGGCATTGGTGACATAGACGGCATCTTCCGGTTGTACCAGAAACTGCTGAGCAACAAAGAGCGATGTAGGGTCCTTCATGTTGAGCTGAAAGACGCGCGGCTTCTCTTTAGAGGTGATGGTGTTGGTCTTTGGATCAAAAGTAGTGCCATCAGAGAGTCTAAAGATAAAGACGCCGGTAGCATTTGCTTTTTGGTCACTCAAACCGCCGATCACCCCGAGTACCTCGAGCAGACTCGGCTGGCGGGAGGGGAAATCATGTAATCCTGGTTTATTAACGGCGCCCATCGCGACAAAGCGTTGTTTTGCACGCTCGACCACCACCTCACTATTGGCGGTAATCGGGTGATTGAGCCCATTTAAGAGATCGGCATAGTTATAGCGCGTTACATTACGCCCATTACGTACCACAACATCTACAAGGTAAGGCTCTGACTTTGGTCCGCCGGCGAGGTTAACGGCATCGAGAATCGTTAATGGCCCTTCAAGCGTCGAAAAACGCCCCGGCTTATTCACATCACCCGCCACTAAAACAGAACCGCCGAGATCGCCAGTAATATTGAGGAAGACTTGCGGATCGGTGACAAACTTTTTAAGCTGCTCTTGAATTCGCGCCTCTGCCTGCGTCACCGTTAACCCATTAAGATTGACAATGCCCACATAAGGGAGAGAGATGGTGCCATTCCGGCTTAAACGCACCTTATTAAAGGTGGTTCCGCCTGCTGAAAGTGGCGCAAAGAGCGCACCATCTTCGGCGCTATCGGAGATCATCACGCTGATGACATCTCCCGGCGTGAGTTTAAGGTCGGGAACAGTCGGCTTACTGACAGAGGTGTTGAGCTTTGTCATCTTCGGGCGCATATATTGCGCGATGGTTGATGGCTTTAGCTCAATAAACTCATAGCCCCCCACAATTTTGGGGCCTGTCTCCGTCATCTGATCTTGTTGATTGATGATCGTGGATGCACCAGGGCCTGAGGCAGAGATCACGCCTGAACAGCCCGCTAAAAAGAGCGGAACCACAAGTGTGGAGATCCGCAAAATTTGGCGCATCGAGGGGTATTTTATCGTACTTGTCACTTTAGAAACCTCTATTTTAGACCTTCTAGTTGCTACCTATTATTAATACTCATTGTTGAGTGTTGATTGTTGAGAGTATTGATTGTGAGTCCTACTCACGACTGATGATTCATCATTCATGGTTCATGGCTCATGATTCATGATTCGCAATGCACGATTCACTCTTCTCACTCACTCTTCTCACTCACTCTTCTCACTCACTCTTCTCTATTCACGATGATCATTGATCGATGCCATCACAAAGCGGGTCACCCCGTAGAGTAATAATAGGACGATTAAAATGGTAATTAAGTTATAGAGCCGGCGTGGATAGGCCGCCTCTTCGGGTAAATTGGGTTTAACAACAGCAATCAGGCTGCGGATATTTTTAATCGTCTCAAGCTTGGCATTCTCCACCACCGCTAAGCTCGTTTTATAAAACTCTTCCGCTACTAAGAGATCCACCTGTAATCGGCGATACTCAAAGGCGATGGTGTTGAGAAGATCATCTTCTGTAATCTCACTGGTGGTAATTTTACGCTGTTCCGCTTCGAGCTGCTTGATTAATGCATTGATCTTATTCTCTTGCGCTTTAATCTGGGGCGCATTGGCAGAAAGACGGGACTTTAAAGCATTAAGACGCGCCTTTTCCGTAACGATCGCAGATTCTAAATTAGCGACAATCTGGTTGAGCGATTCTGCCGTCACTTCTGCATTGAAGATATTGTATTGATTCTGAAAGGCGACCAATTCTGCCTGCTTATTCTCATAGCGATCGGTTGCGGCATTGAGCTCTCTTTGAGCAAAGGCGAGCTGCTCATCGGCCATGGAACGCGTTATATTATTTACAAAGATCTCACTTTGCACCATGATCTCTTTTAAGATCTCTTTGGCATAATCAGGGGAGAAGGCTTCCACCTCGATTCGGAGAAGCCCCGTTGTCTCATCATAGTGGGTGGTGACCATTCTTTGATAGAACTTCACCTTATCTTCTAATGGCGCATCGATAGAGATATCGTAGAGCGGATCATACCATCTGCCGGCATAATGCTCACTCCAGTTGAGCTTCTCATCTAAAATTTTGAGCATATCGTGAGAGACAATATACTCTTTAAGATAGAGGGTATCCTCGCGCGAAACAGGGTCGACCGCCCCCATTAACATCGCCAACCCTGGGAGCCCCGCTTGTTGTCCGCTCTCTTGCTGCCTGACCACTACCTGCGCGGAGCTGACGTAACGATTTGCCGCAAGAAAGGTTAAATAGAGCACGGCAATGATAAATGGCACAATCACCAACGCAACAATCAGTCTGTCTTTAAAAATATGTTTGATCTTACTATTCATACCCTACCTAATTAGAAATGAGATAATTTCAATCCCATACAATAACTTGCGTGCTCCTATTATCGATCACTGAAATTCCCTAGATAGTATCAAAATTTCGAAGCGCTGTCGGAAAATTTTGCCTCCGGGAGCATCAGCTCCTCCTCATAATAGAAGCTACCATTGAGCTGACTCTTAAACTTTAATGAGTAGAGATAACGCTTCACATATCGTGGATTAGGTGCCCGATATTGTTGCCAAAAATCACTTAAAGAGCATTGATTAGTGAGATAAGGATTATCATAATGAGCATCACCAATCACCTTAACAGGTAGATTATGAATCAGCGCCGAGAGTCCACTGGTACTATTGACCACCACAACCCCTTTTGTGGCCCGAAGTAGTACCGGCATGGGGATTTCAAAGAGATAATCGACCCGATCTTCCACCTGATAACGGCGTGCTAAGCGCTCTATTAATCTCCCATAATGGTTAAAGCCCCGATCCATCGGATGATGTTTAATCACTAAGCGATCTTCTGGCTTGGCATAACGGCCAAAAGAGGCGATCACTTGGCGGATATATTCCGGAACACGTCTGCCACGCCCATGTTGCAGAATCTGGCTATCATTATGCACTTGTAGCGGAAAGAGGAAGAAATCGCCATAGCTCCCATCCATCATCTTTTTAGCAATTTTTTGATCTCGAAAGCGGTAACGCAAATGACGAATCCCCGCTAACACCCAAGCATAAGCGTAGACATGAAGCCGTGTCTCTCGATGATGCTTATAGTGAGGAAATTGTGTACGCTGATCGCGCATCGCCTTATAGTAACGAATAGCGATCTTCGCCCGACGCCAAAAACCGGCCGCCACCGGTTTAACCCCTTTATTGAGATCCTTTTCAAGATCATCCACCTCTGTTAAGGCGGTAAATTGCCGGTAGCTTTCGGTATTACGATTGATGCGACTATTATAGTTAACGCCCCACTTCTCAAAAGTAATATAGTGCGGACGCAGATACCCCTCTTCAAATGCCCAGAAGGTGAGTGGTGATGATTGCTCTGTATCATCCTTGCGCCACTCCGCCTGCCCGAGAACTAGCTCCCGAGCGATCTGATGGTAGATACGCTCATCGCCAAAGCAGACAATGGTATCGATCTGATGCTCAAGGAGAAAGCTTTGCAGATAGTCACGAAATTGAGAGACAGAGCCCTCATAATTGAAGGTACGCTCCCCTTTCGGATAGTAGTAGAGATCTCCGCCATTAAAATTGATCTTATAACAGCGCTTTCCCGATTCTGCTTCAAGGGAATCTTTAAGATGCCAAAAATAGGGGCCAATGGGACCTTGTAGAAAGAGAATCCGCTCACTACTCTCTAAGAACTCCTCCCAATAATGGAGAAGCTCCCAATGCTGCTCTTGCTGATCCTTTTCTGATACCATTGACAATATTGTTCCTAATTCTTCAATCTAACAACTTTTATAACCCATTGAGAGTACTCAGAGCTTGATCTCATAAGTGTGATCCATGAGTGTAATCTTATGAATATGGTCTAATGGGGTTATAAGCATGATGATTCTTCTATACAATTTGCGACGTATCATACAACAATAAAAATTGATCGCCAAAACAATTTACCCTAAAAATGCGACTCATGATACCTTTGTCGACCTGTATCAAAAGAGGCGTATAGAGATCGCCCCACCCACCAAAAGGGAATGTGATATCATTTTGCCCTACTCTTTTGGAAATTTAGTGAAGCTGACATCTTATGACCTTTACCCACTTTAATCTTCATACTGAATTCTCGATGGTTGATGGCTTAATCCGCATTAAGCCACTCTTTGCAAAGCTCAAAGAGATGGGGATACGTGCTGCGGCACTGACCGACCTTGGGAATGAGTTTGCTGCCATTAAGTTTTATGAAACAGCGCTCAAATCGGGCATTAAACCGATCTTTGGGGCCGATTGCTTAGTGATCGATGAAGAGAATAGTGTCGGCCGTATCACGCTGATTGCACAAGATTATCAGGGCTATCTCAACTTAGCAGAGCTCTTAAGTTATGGTTACCGCTACCATCAGGTTCGCGGTGTTCCTTATATTACCCATGAGAAGTTAGAAGAGTATCAAGCCGGATTAATTGTCATTATGGCGAAAGAGAGCCATTTTGGGCAGAAGCTTCTCAATCAAGGGGAAGCAGCGGCAGAAAAATTTTTACAATCGACCTACGCCTCCTTTTTAGAGGATCGACTCTATATCGGCATTAAGCGCCTCGATCAACAAGATGATGAGCGCTTTATTCAAGAGGTAACCCCCTTTGCAGAACGGCTAAACCTCCCGCTAATTGCCATCAATGATGTACGCTTTATGCGGGAAGATGAGTATGAAGCTCATGAGGTGCGCGTTGCGATTCAATCGGGCTATTCGATGCTCGACCCTAACCGCCCGCGAAACTACTCCCCCAAGCAGTATCTTCGTTCGATTGAGGAGATGGAGGCGCTCTTCTCCGACTATCCCGATGCCATTGAGAATAGTATCGAGCTCGTTAAACGTTGTAACGTCACCTTAACGCTTCACAAACCGCAATTGCCGGCATTCCCTATCCCTGATGGGATGACGATTGAGGAGTACTTCAAAGCGGAATCGTATCGTGGCTTAGAGGAGCGGATCGGCAAGCAGAGTGAAGCAAATCAGCACTATTGGGAACGGCTCGATATTGAGCTGAATGTCATTAACAATATGGGCTTTCCCGGCTACTTCCTCATCGTTGCCGACTTTATCCAATGGGCGAAGGATCATCAGATTCCGGTGGGCCCCGGGCGCGGATCGGGTGCCGGCTCCCTTGTGGCTTGGGCGTTGAAGATTACCGATCTTGATCCCCTTCCCTATGACCTTCTCTTTGAACGTTTCTTAAACCCCGAGCGGGTTTCGATGCCGGACTTCGATATCGATTTCTGTATGGAAGGGCGCGACCGCGTGATTGAGTATGTGGCCAATCGTTATGGCCGAGAGGCGGTATCGCAGATCGCCACCCATGGCACAATGGCGGCAAAGGCGGTAATTCGTGATGTGGGGCGTGCGCTGGGGCATCCTTATGGCTTTGTCGATCGCATTGCAAAATTGATCCCGATGGATCTGGGCATTACGCTCGAAAAGGCGATGATGCAGGAGCCGGAGCTTCATGATCTTTATCACCAAGATGAAGAGGTGAAGATTCTGATCGACTTTGCTAAGCAACTTGAAGGATTAGCAAAATCGGTGGGGCGTCATGCCGGCGGTGTTGTGATTGCACCGACAAAATTGACCGACTTCTCCCCCCTCTATTGTGAGGAGGGCTCTACGGCACTTGTCACCCAATATGATAAGGATGATATTGAAGCCGCGGGCTTAGTCAAATTTGACTTCTTAGGCCTTCGTACCTTAACCATTATCGATTGGGCGATTAAAAATATTGAGTATAATCGCGGTGAGACGATCGATCTTCACAACTTACCGCTCGATGATAAACCCACCTTTGATCTCTTAAAAGCGTGCCAAACTACCTCGGTCTTCCAGCTCGAATCTCGTGGGATGAAGGATCTTCTCCGCAGATTACAGCCCGACAACTTTGAAGATATTGTCGCACTTGTTGCGCTCTTTCGCCCCGGACCCCTTGAGTCGGGAATGGTGGAAGACTTTATCAATCGTAAACATGGGCGCGAAGAGGTGATCTACCCCTTCCCTGAACTTGAGCCGGTCTTAAAACCGACCTACGGCGTTATTGTCTACCAAGAACAGGTGATGCAGATCTCCCAAATTATCGGGAACTATAGCTTAGGGGGAGCGGACTTACTGCGCCGAGCAATGGGGAAAAAGCTCCCCGAAGAGATGGAGAAGCAACGCGCGCTCTTTATGCAAGGGGCGGAAACGCTCGGCTTTGATAGTGAAAAGGCAGGACGCCTCTTCGACTTGATGGAGAAGTTCGCAGGTTACGGATTTAACAAATCGCACTCCGCTGCTTATGCCCTTCTCTCCTATCAGACTGCTTATCTCAAAGAGCATTATCCTCCTGAATTTATGGCAGCGGTGCTCTCTGCCGACCTCGATCATACCGATAAGATCATTATCATTATCGAAGAGGTCTTGGCGATGAAGATTCCACTCATCCGCCCGAGCATCAATCACTCCTACCATCAATTTACCGTCAATAAAGAGGGGGCAATTATCTATGGCCTCGGCGCATTGAAGGGGTATGGAAAAGCGGCGGCACTGCAACTGATTGAAGAGCGGGAGGAAAATGGCCCTTATCGCGATCTTTTCGATTTTTGTCGCCGGGTCGATCTCTCTAAAACCTCCAAACGTGCCATCGATATCTTAATCCGTGCCGGCGCCCTCGATTGCCTCAATCCTGAGATTGACTCGATCGCCGAACGTGCCGCTTACCGAGCAGAGCTGCTCGCAACGATGGAAGAAGCGATTCGTCTTGCCGATCAAAATCGGAAGAATGAAAATAGCGGTCAAGGTGATATCTTTGGCCTCTTTAGCGATGAGCCGAGCGATGAACCCCAATATCAACTGCATAAGGCGATGCCACTGACGGAAAAAGAGCTCCTCCATGCGGAAAAATCGGTCTTAGGTTTCTTCTTTAGTGGCCATCCGATCGATCAATATCGTGCGGAGATTAAAGAGGTGGCGAATACGACTCTCTCTGCATTACAAGCGATGCCGGAGCCACAATATCATTCACGCAATGAGGATAATGTGATCGTTGCCGGCTTAGTGACTGCCTTCTATACCCGCATCAGCAAGGCGGGCAATAAGATGTTCTTTGTGGTGCTCGATGATGGGCATGCTCGCGCAGAGTTTAGACTCTTTGAAGAGCCGATCGAAACGCTCAATGAAGCGGGAGAAGAGATCACGCCCGATAGCATCCTCTTTATCCGCGGCAGCCATAGCTGGGATTCCTTCAATAACTGCATGACTCTGCGCGTCAGTGAATTACGCACATTAAGACAGGTGCGAGAAACCCATGGGCACTTTATTCTTATTGAGAATCGCCGCCCATTATCACTTGCCACCGTTCAGGAGATCTTCCAGAAATTGATGCCCTATCGACATGATGAGAAGGGCTTACAGCTGATCTTTAAGTATCACAATCCGCGTAGCGCCGGCGTTCTTCAGATGCAGCAGGAGAAAGTAATTGCCGATGATGAGTTGCTTGTGAGCTTAAAACAGCACTATCATGATGAGATCGATCTCTCTGTGGGCTATCGTAAACATTGATGAGCTTCTCTGATTGAAATCAATCGTTCAAACCGATGGTTCGATAGAATAATATCTGGGGAGATCATCAGATCATCAGATCAACAGATCATCAGATCATCAGATCGCCCCATGATGCCTATGTCGTAGATGCAGATGATGTAGATACAGATGATGTCAATAATGTAATGTAAGTGATACCAATGAGAGGAGTCCGCCATGGAGCAGATATTACAATCCGCCGCAGTTGTTGTCCCGATTATCTTTGTTCTCGCCTTCGGCTTTGGCGCACAGAAAGCGCATCTCTTCGGCACCGACGTTAATCCGATTCCGATCATCAACAATTTAGTCCTCAAAATCGCCCTTCCGCCGATGCTCTTTGTAGGAACAATTATGGTCACAAGAGCACAACTCTTGGAGGAGATCATCCTCTTTGGCGCGCTTTTAGTAGCACTACTGATTGCCTACTTTGTCGGCTTTTTAGTGGCAAAGATTCTCTTTCGGCGCAATAGTGTAGAATCCTCCATTGCCGGTTTAGCGGTGAGCTTCTCTGCCGGACCTTTCTATGGCCCTGCCCTTTTAGGAAGTCTCTACGGCGTTGAAAGTGGTGTTGCGATTAGTATTATCTCCCTTGTGATCAATGTGGTGATTGTCCCCTTAGCGACCATTATCATTAAATTGAGTCTCGCAAAAATGGCAGATCAGCATGACTCTCTTGCGAAACTTATTGGTCACTCCCTCTTTGAGGCGATCTTTAAAACACCCTTTGTCTGGGCGCCACTCTTAGCCTTTACCCTCGTCTTTTTAGATATCAAAATGCCGGAGGTGGTGGATCACTCGCTAACGCTTATCGGTAAAGCTACTGCCGGTGTTGCCGTCTTTGTTGCCGGGATGACCATTGCCGCTAATCGCTTTAAACTCAGCTTTGAAGTGCTTTTAATCGCCCTCTTAAAAAATGTGGGATTGCCGGCACTCTTTATCGCCATCGCGCTCCTCTTCGGGATTCAAAAAGGGGCATTAATCTATGATGAGGGCTTACTCCTCGCCGCGCTTCCATCGGGGCCGATGATTGTCCTCCTTGCGACAAAGTATCAGCAATATCAGCAGCAAGCCTCTTCTATATTGGCAGTCTCCACCGTGGGGATGCTCATTACTGTTACAGCGCTTATTGCATTTTTGCATGGATAGCATCTATTTGCCGAGCTTCTGCATAGCGACTCAACGATAGAGATAGAATCACTAGATATCACTAGATATAAACCAACAGAGACATAATCACCAGAGATATAATCAATAGAGATATAAAATTATTACATAATCATATATATAAAGTACATTTACACAAAAAAAAATAACAAAAAATTGATAAAAAATCTGATATTTTAATAACTATTAGATGCAATCCAAAGGGCACTGTTCATGTACGAACAGTGCTTTTTTTATGGACTTCGTAATATAAACTTTTCTAAAAAACAGTATCAATCAATATATTGCAATACAAAACAGAGTATTAATAAGAGATAAAACATTCCTATATCCCTTAATCTTTGATAACAAAAATTCTTAGAAGCTAACAATAACTTATTGACAGCAAACGATATTAATAAAAAATATTGTTATTTTATATAGGAATATTTACTTTTATAAAAATAACCTTTACTATGTCGACTGTTTTTTAGCTCACATAAAAAACTATTTTGCATTTAACAAACAAAGGTTATGAAAAGATGAAAAAATTATCGTTAGCATTAGTTGCAACGCTCTCTCTCTCCACTACAGCATTTGCTCAAGATCTTCCGAAAGCAACAGCGGGTTCAGATGGACAAATTAAATTCACAGGTACAGTGACGGAAAAAGGTTGTACGATTGTTGCAGGGAATTCCGCAACAATTGATTTAGGCTCGATTGCGAAAGGAACTCTACAAAAACAGAAGTTTGGTGCTTGGGGTACGGGTGAAATTAAATTTGTAGATTGTAATTTAGATGTTGATGATAAAGATAAATTAAAAGCGGTCACAATTACTATTCAACCAGGTAAAGAAGCTACTTTTGGTACTAATCTTTGGGCAAATAATGGTAATGCACAAGGTGTAGGCATCGAAGTTGAAGTCGGTGGAAGCAAAGGTCTTGCACAAATTCCGCCAACAGGAACGCCTGATCCGATCGAAGCAAACATTGATGCTGTAAACGGAACCGCAACTTATAGTATTCGTGGTCGTATGGCGGGTGACACTACTGTAACAGCTGGTTCTGTTGAAACAACAATCTCTTTTGTTGCTAGCTATAAATAACCTCAATAGCAGATATCAATCTATTACCTAGCTTTTTATAAGGAAGGTATCTCTTTTATTGAGATACCTTCTTCTGGTGTATAGATAATTAAAAACTACTAAGCGGAATTTTTGATGAAAAAAGCTATAAAAAAAGGGAAATATCTAATTCTTATAGGTGCCCTCCTTTCCCCTTTTAGCTATGGGTTTGAATTTAATAACAAGGTTTTAGAGTCTTTAGGGTTTGAAAATGTCGACCTTTCTGCCTTTTCTGGCAGTAACGATCAATTTACGGGAAAATACCTTGCCGATATTGAGATCAATGAGCAAAATATCTTCTATAATCATCCGGTCTATCTCTACAGTAATAATAATGAAAGTCATATCTGTTTTACCGATGAGTTATTGACCTCACTACCTATTAGCAAAACGCTCCGTTCAGGTGCTAAAAAATCGATCATCAACACGACTGATGCCGGTAACTGTTACGGCTTAACAGAATATGATGCCGCTATCGATGCACAGTTTGATGATAGTGAACAAAAGATCAAAATTCGTATGCCCCATGCTTATTTGGTGGACTTCGACCCTTATTGGATTCCACCTAATCAGCGTGATCATGGAATTAGCGGTCTCTTTTTAGATTATAATCTGCTTAAAACCTTCAATCGTTATAAGAATCAAGGCCAATCTTCTACCCTTAACAACTTCTCAAGCTATGGCATCATTGGTGCCAATATTGGACGATTCCGCTTTCGTACCAATTATCAATATAACCCTAACAATGTGAGGAAAAAATTTGAGCGCACCCAAACTTATGCCTTTACCGATATTGGGAGCTTAAACGCCCATCTCTATGCAGGGGAGCTCTATTCCCGTTCAAATCTCTTTAGCTCTGTTCGCTTTAAAGGGGCTTCGCTCTATACCGAAGAGAGCATGATGCCTAACTATTTACAAGGCTATGCGCCCCAAATCACTGGTACCGCAACGTCTAATGCGGTTGTCACGGTCAGACAATATGGCAATATCATCAAGCAGGTTCAAGTACCGCCTGGACCTTTTGCCATTGCCAATCTCCCCTCCTATTTAAATGGCACGGTAGATGTTACGGTTGAAGAGAGTGATGGATCGATCAATGAGTTCCAAGTGGATATTGCCCATGTTCCCTATCTAACCCGAAAAGGGGCACTTCGTTACAATATAAATGCGGGAAAATTAGCACCACAACATATTAATGAAAAGATCGATGTTAAATTTACCTCAGTCGATGGATCTTATGGTTTAACCGATATGATCTCCTTAATTGGTGGCGTAGTCTACACGACCAATAATGAGTATTTAGCCTATAGTGCCGGGCTCGGGCTCAATTTAGGGGTTGTTGGTGCCCTCTCATTTGATATGACAAAATCGGAGAATAGAGCCAATCCAGGAAAACGCCTGACAGGCCAAAGCTATCGCTTCAATTATGCAAAGCGTTTTGGGCAAAACACCTCGCTCAATATCGCAGGTTACCGCTTCTCAAGCCGAGATTACACAACACTCAATAACTATGTTGATATGAAAACTAATGAGTTTGATCGCCTCTATTTAGAAAAAAATCGGTTTTCCCTCAGTGTTTCCCAATATATTCCTCAATGGAATATCAATATTTCAGCAACCGCTTCAAAATCGACCTATTGGAATCAAGAAAGTAACTCCTACTATAACGTCTCTATCTATAAGACTATCGAGAGTGGTTCTTTCCGTAATACTTCGGTATCGCTCAATCTCTCTCACAATAAAAGTAGCTATGGTAACAAAGATGATTTAGTGGGGCTCTATCTCTCCATTCCATTAGAAGATCGAACATCGCGTCTCTCTTATAACGCACGTTATGAACGAGGGCGAAAAAATGTCTCCCAACAAGCCACTTTTTATAGTGAAGGAATGGGCGGAAACTACTCTTTAGGCGCTTCAATGAATCATCAGCGTGATCTCAGTGGATCGATCGACTACGCATTGAGTGCTTCTTACAATACTAACTTAAGCTTTGGTAACTTTAATGGCTCGGCGAGCTACTCATCTGATCAGCAGAGTGTTACTGCGGGCTTTAGTGGTTCACTCACCTTAACGCAACACGGGGTAGCAACTCATCCTTATGTCTATGATGAAGGATCACGCCTTATTGTCGATGCGGGGGTTTCGGGTGTCAAAATACAAGGTTCAAGTAGCGAATCTAATCTTTTTGGTCTAGTGGGAATCAGTAATCTTCCTAACTACTATCAGTCAACCTACCTGATCGATAATGATAATCTCCCTGAGAATGTAGAGATTCAAGATAACGTGATGGAAGTAGCCCCAACGAAAGGCGCGATCGCCTATCGATCTGCTAATGCAGTCAGTGGTCAGAAGGCGTTAGTTACCATTACGCTACCCGATGGATCACATCCTCCCTTTGGCGCCATCGTTTATCGAGAAAACGGTCTTGATATTGAAGTGGGAATGGTCGCCGATCAAGGTCGAACTTATCTAACCGGCCTTAATAAAAAGGCTGCATTTATTGTGAAATGGGGTGATGATCAATCTTGTCGCCTCCCCATTCAATCTACCGATACTGAAGAATTCACCACAATTATTTGTCACTAGGAGTCATCTATTATGAAAAAACTACTCATTGCGGTCGCAACACTTAGCTTATCACTCCTCAACACCTCCTATGCGCAGCTCACGCTCGATAGAACTCGGATCATCTTTGACCGTGCTCAATCAAACTCACAATCGATTGTGGTCTCAAATACCAATAAAAAAGAGCCCTACTTAGCGCAATCTTGGATCGAAGATGCGCAAGGCAATAAGATCGAATCACCATTGGTGGCGCTACCTATTTTGCAGAGAATCAATCCCGGGCAAGAAAAGCAGGTAAAGGTCTCTCTAGCGGGACAAAATAACCTTCCGACTGATCGTGAATCGATGCTCTTTTTTAATGTGTTGGGCGTTCCGCCAAAAACAGGCGCAGAGAATCAGGTCAATATTGTGATTCAATCGAAGGTAAAGCTCTTCTATCGTCCAAAAGGCTTGAAACAGTATAAAGAGAATGGTTGGCTAAAAGAATTACAAATCTCGAAGTCGGGTAATAGCTATACACTCCAAAATCCCACAGAATATCATATGGTCATTTTAGGCTTTAGTCATGGTCCAAAAGGAAAGGTGATTGAAAAAGATATTATCTTAAAACCTTTTGAAAGTAACGTCGTTAATCTCTCTTTAGGAAATACGCCAACCGTCTACTTCATTAATGACTTTGGGGGAACGGAATTACAGAGTTATCAATGTGAAAACAGTTGTCAACTTATTATCAACTAATGGATGCTAAAGCGATGAAACAATATTTTTTCTAATTGATTCTAATTGACTTTTATTTAACGATGTTACTACCAAATATTTAATATGATAACTACTCATTAAGTTAAAACCAATCATAGTCCACTTTAGAAAAATCAATATTCTCTGTTATCCATTTAGGTATATTCTATGAATTATTTTACGCAAAAAATATCAACTTTTATAAAAATGTTGATATTCTCACTATCACTTTTCTTATTTTCACTTACAGCCCATGCTCAGTGTACTGTTGAACGTATTACGCAAAATGGTGGCACAACATCATATCCATCTTCAAATCATGTTGATAGGCTTATTATTTTTGAACAAAATGCATCTCCTATAAGTTTTACAATTGATATTGTTGTATATTGTAGCACTCAATCTAAAGTCACAATTTTTGACATAGGTAAGCTTTCTGGGCATAACGGTAACGCAACAAGAGGTACCCAAATAATGCTAGATGACCTTAAGCCAACAAGGTATGAAGGGGAGGGGCATCTGACTATTAATGCATCGACAGGCTCACAACTAAGGTCAACCTCTAACTTTTTTACAAGAGCAACAACGAATTTCGGAATTTATCCTTACGCTCCAGGTACTCGATATACGATTCGTTATACCCTTCCCGCTCTAATGCTTTATTCTCCAGTTATTGGTAAAAGAAGAGAGTATGAAACCGGTGGTACTCTCTATTCTATTTGCAATGTAGAAGATGGCACTAATTGTACTCGTTTGACCTTAATTTTATCGCTTGAAGCTATTAGGGAAAATACATGTTTAGCTGGCGCATTTAAAACATCCGTTGATAAACCTTCGATTGATTTTGGTAGTGTAAGTAAAAAAGAGATGGAGTCAGGCAAACAACTCAAAGATAATTTCACTATAACAGTAGAAAAAACATCAACAAAATGTAACTCAAACGTTTCCCCCAAAATTGTCTTTAACTCTGGGACGCTTTATAACGACCAAAATATAGATTTGCAAAATGGGCTTACATTAAAACTAAAAGATGAAAAGGGTAATTTAGTAAAATTTGGTCAGGCTACTGGGGAGGGTATTATTGGTAGATCAGACAAGTTATTAAAGATGAAGTTTGATGCTTTGATAGAAAAAAAACCTGGCAATGCTCCAATTAAATCGGGCCCATTTTCAAGTGTCGTCATCTATACAATGGAATATTATTGATATCTCTTAATCTCAATATCCATTAATCCAATAGCAAAAATCAGAGATGATTTTTACTAGCTATGATCTATCAGATTGAGTATCGTTAATTAAGATGATAAATATCTTCACTGAGCACTCCCAAGATTACACTTTTGCTTGGGAGCACTCAACAGAAAGGTCTCCAGAAGAGAAATCGCCCTCAATAGCATCACTCTCAATGGTATAATGAGTCTTCTATAAGAGTTCTTTTTAAAGCAGATCTTCTCCTTTGCCTCGATTAATAGCTCAATAATAAGAGAGAATAAAAACTTAGCGATGAAATTTACCCCACCACTGACCAAAGGGCGGCTGATCCGACGCTATAAGCGATTTTTAACAGAAGTTAAGCTCGATTCGGGCGAGATCATCACTCTTCATTGCCCTAATACCGGCTCGATGAAGAATTGTCTCCTTCCCAGCAGTGATCTTTGGTATCTTCCCGCTAATGACCCGAAAAGAAGTACCGCCGGTACTTGGGTGATTGCCACCACTCCCTTTGGCAAGCTTGCAAATATCAATACCCATTATGCAAACCTCTTAGTAGAAGAGGCGCTCAATGATGGGGTTATCGATCTCGGTGCTTTCGTCAATCTAAAGCGAGAGGTGCGTTATGGGGTAGAAAACTCACGGATCGATTTCTGCCTCAAAGATCAAGCGGAGCGTGAGGTCTATATTGAGGTGAAGAGCGTGACACTAGGGTTTGAAGAGAGTGATATTGCCGCCTTCCCCGATGCTGTTACAACCCGTGGGCAGAAGCATCTTCGAGAGTTGATAGCGCTAGCAAAGAGTGGCACGCGGGCGATTTTACTCTATTGTGTGAATCTTACAGGCGCTAAAGGCGTTCGCCCGGCAGATGAGATCGATCCCGCTTATGGTAAGCTCCTTCGGGAAGCAGTTGCCGCCGGTGTTGAAGTAGTCGCATACGGCACCAGTATCAGCCCGGAAGAGATCAAAATCAGCCATCCTCTACCGGTGATTCTTTAGCAAGCTCCCCCATATCTAATCGTAATTATGGTAACGGTGATCATTCTCATAGTGATCAAAAAGAGAGGATGATCAAAGATGATCATCCCCAAATCTTATGGGTAATCCGCCCCATTGATGCATTATCACCGTTAAAATATGAGTGATAAGACTTATCCATTATCGTTTCACAATGGTAATCGACCATGCGGCATCGCCGATCTGTTCATAATCGGTGACCTCATGCCCTGCTTCTGCCGCCCAGCGAGGAATCGCTTCTGTCCCTTGGGTACAATCAAACTCAATTTTCAATGCATCACCTTTCTCCAGTTGCTCCATCTTCTCTTTCGCCTCTAGTAGTGGAAAGGGGCAGACAAGTCCTAACGATTTTAATTCATAAAGTGCCATACTATTTTTCTCCTATCTATTGATCCTATCTATTGATCCTATCGAACTCTCTTTTTTAAAATAATGAAACCAGCAAAAGCTGAACGCTGCCGGATCTCACCATCGCGTATTTCCAAAAACCTCCCGCCGGCAGTTGGCATCAAAATGCCGACCTGCGGGTATGCAGTTGTAAGAAGAACCCAATCGTTCCCTCCCGCTCTTCCGCTAGTTTTCTTACCGACTACAATAGTGCGGTAAAAGAGGCTATTGAGTTGCCGGAGATCACCCCTGCATATCTCCATAAATCTCATGCCGGCAAGTTGGCAATCTCTATTTCCTATCACAGACCTCCCAAAACCCCGTACCGGCAGAGGGTAATCATTCGATTACCAGAATACTTTCTCAGCATTGAAAAATGCCGACCTGCGGGCATGCAGTTGTAAGAAGAACCCAATCGTTCCCTCCCGCCCTTCTGCTAACTTTCTTACCTCCTAAAATAGTGCGGTAAAAGAGGCTGTTGAGTTGCCGGAGATCACCCCTGCATATCTCCACAAATCTTATGCCGGCAAGTTGGCAATCTCTATTTCCTATCACAGACCTCCCAAAACCCCGTACCGGCAGAGGGTAATCATTCGATTACCAGAATACTTTCTCGGCATTGAAAAATGCCGACCTGCGGGCATGCAGTTGTAAGAAGAACCAAATCGTTCCCTCCCGCCCTTCCGCTGATTCTCTTACCTACTCTTATCTACTAAAATATCGAGGTAAAAGGAGCTGTTGAGTTGCCGGAGAGCACTATTGCGTATTGCGCGCTTCTATAAATTGCATGCCGGCAAAGTGACGATCTTATCACCGAGGATTCGTACTATGATGCTGAGTGGCTCACGGTGCCGGCAGTCCCTTGTTGCGCTACTCTTCTCGGACGAACATAGATAAAGTAGGAAGCAATCCAAACGCCGATAATGGTAAAGAAGAGCCCTAACCAACCTTTCCACGCCATGATGGAGGTGTTGGTTAATCCATTACCAATCGTACATCCGCCGGCAAGACTTGCACCAATCCCCATCAAAGCCCCACCAATCACACTTGTAATGATAATGTTGTGACTTGGTACGCGCCACTTAAACTCTCGACTCCCCTTCGCCGCCATAAATGACCCAATAAAGATCCCAAGAACTAAGAAGACACCCCAATCGATTAAGCCAAAATCACCCGTCACTAAAAATTGAATAATGTTAGCGGAAGGTGTTGTAATCCCTAAACCGCTATTACGCCCTGTCATCGAGCTTAAAGGCCAGGCAGCAAGTGCAATGAGACCAATAACCGCCCCGGCAACAAAAGGATGCCAACGCTTTTCAAAGAGAAGATGACGAATCCCCTGATGTTTCGCCGGAAGAGAAGGCATCTTCACCGCCGGCTTACGAAGATGTTTAATCGTGAAAAAGAGCGTTACCGCCACCAATAATAATATTAAAATCCCCTGCTCTATCCCTAATGTTTCGGCAATTGAATCATTAATAACTGTGTGACTAGCGATCTCTCTTTGTAATCCAGAGAGCGCACCATACTTTGTAATCGCTGCAAAAATCATATAAAAAATCAGCGCGATCCAACTCCCAATAAGCCCTTCTGCTGCACGATACCATGTTCCCGTCGCACAACCGCCGGCAAGCACTATTCCAAAACCAAAGAGCAGACTGCCACCTATTGAGCCGATCAAGGAGATCGAACCTGTTGAGATCGCCAGATAATCCGCCTTCACCAAGAAAAAGACCCCAATAGCCTGCACCGATATCGCAATCAAGAAGGCATAGAGCATCGTAAAGTTTTTCACAAGATAGATATCGCGAAATCCTCCCGTCATACAAAAGCGCGCTCGCTGCAGAATAAAACCCAATATCGCCCCCACTAACAACCCCGTTACCATTTTTTATCTCCCTAATATGCCGTCTCTAATCGTTATTAATAGCTATTTCGACTCGCTTCTATTTCCACTTATCTCCCCTACTCTTGTTAGTACTTTCATATATAACTTTCATCTTTAACTTGCATATTTAACTTGCATATTTAACTTATACACTTATCATTTACATACTTATCATATATGTTATACCAGAATAAGAGATTCTATTATTAACAGATCTTTTACAAAATGCAATGATTGATTAAAAAGAGAGATCACCATGCTCTTAAGAGCAAGCAAACAGCCCAAACAGCTATAAATTGCAGATCAATAGACGATAAAAAATCGCAGACAAAAAGAGAGACAAAAAGAGAGACAAAAAAATAAGCCCAGCTAGTAAGCTGGGCTTATGGTAAAAGCTTAAAGGGAATTAATCTTCATAACTAAGAAGGCTCTTCACGTTGTAGCCCTCTAATACTTCTGGTTCGTGGAGATAAGTGAGATCAGCAAGGAAGCAGATCCCTTCTACCGTTGCCTTCTCTCGCGTAATCATCTCGATAATCGCCTTAATGGTACCGCCTGTTGCGAGTACATCATCAATAATCACAACGCGATCATTCTCTTTAACATCACCGACATGCATCTCTTGCGTATTATTGCCATACTCTAATGAGTAGGCGACCTTATGGCACTTACGCGGTAATTTCCCCGGCTTACGCACAAGAACGAGGCGTGTTCCTGTCATCACCGCAACAGGTGCGGCAAAGATAAAACCACGTGCTTCTGGTGCAACAATCACTGTCGCCCCACATGCTTTGACAAACTGACTCATCTCTTCAATGGTATAGCGATACGCTTCAACATCATTGAGTAGCGGCGTCACATCCTTAAAATCAACACCTTCTGCAGGGAAATCTTTGATACGAGCAATATACTTCTTTAAATCCATGTCAGTCCTTAATGCGTTAGATTATTTGATCGATTTCATTTGATATTTGAAGAATTATCTTTGAAGAGCTATCAAATATCAGTTAAAGAAAAATTATACCACCGATCACAAAAAAGCGCCTCTTTCCTCCTGAGTTTTCTCAATAACTTGAAATAAAAGAGGGGGTTAAGTTGCCGGATCTCACTATTGCATCCTTCCAAAAACTACATGCCGGCAGTGGGCATCATCGATACCGTCCTGCGGACATGCAATTATGGGATCTTTCTTAGCAGATCTCGTAAAATAATCGCTTCATTGATAAGATGGCTCACTATTGCTGAGCGTCATCACTCATCATCCATGGTCATTTATGAGTTGCTTATAAGTACTTATCACCACTCATAACCTCTCATAACCATCATTCAAAAGCATACTTTAAAGGGGAACAATATATGAATCATCAAGCTACTGCGCTCTGTTTCGGTGAATTACTTTGGGATTGCTTTCAGGATGATTTGTTAAAAAATAAGGGGATAAAAGGCCCCAAGCGCATATTGGGCGGTGCGCCGAGTAACCTCTGCTATTTTCTTAATCAGTTAGGGTTTCCGGCAACGCTTGTGACTGCTATTGGTGATGATGCTTTAGGAAGAGAAGCCTTAGCACAACTTCAACAGCATCATATTCCCGTGATCGCGGCGCAAAACAGGTTCCCCACCGGTCGCGTCGATATCACCATTATCGATCAAGAACCCCACTACCAATTTGCAATGCCCGCTGCATGGGATCAGATTCCCCTCACCTCCGAGATATTAGAGAAAGCTGCGACAACAACATTGATCGCCTATGGCTCTCTCGCAATGCGATCAGCGCTACCATTCTTCGAGCAGAAAGAGAGGGTGTAAAACATCAAATTAAATGAGATGATAGAGAATAATTATCGAATTAAATGATATTACTGCTGCTTTTGTTGGGGACAAAAATGAAAAATAATATTATATAGCCACTGAGTTCACAGGAAAACCTATTCGTAAAACAGGTATATAAACTAGAAGAATAACAGGAAGAGTACCTACGGGACAGAAATATGAATCATCATTGGAAAGAGATTTAATGATCCTTTTAATGTTTGACGATAATGTTTCAATATATACTCCCCAACTAATAACAATCTCTTATCAAGAAAATGAAACTAATACTTGGAGAAAATATACTCCCGAAGGACTGATAGAATGGCATAATCATGATTGTTTACAAAGAAAGCCTATACTCCTAGAAGTTAAATATCGAGAAGCCTTTAAAGATGGTAATTGGAAAGGTCTATTAAAAAAATTTCGTGCAGCTAAATCCTACGCTCAAATACAAGGTTGGGATTTTAAAATTTATACTGAAGATGATATACGCACCCCTCTCCTAGAAAATATTAACTTCCTAAATCGTTATACCGATATTGCCGATCCTCATTGCTTTCAACTAGTTATTATGGATCAGTTAGAAAAAATTTAAAACTCTACACCTACAACACTTCTTGAAAGCATTTTTCAAGATAAGTGAAACCGAGCTAAAGCCTTACCGATAATGGTCTTTAATTGCAAGAAGAGTTATATGTTGTGATCTATCAACTACTTTAACAATGAACTCTAATATTTGGATTATAAAATAAAAGGAGGTAAAGATGTCTAATTTAATCCCCGGTAATATCGTTTTATGGAAAAATACCAATTAGATTTTAATTGATATTCCAGATCTTAATACAGCTTTACTCAATAATCCTCAAACAAAGCAAACGAAATTAGTAAAAGTACATGAATTACAAATTACTGATCACACTAAAAGTAAAAATTTAATCTCTATCCCCGATGCCACATGGAATAAGGTATGGGAATGTTTTCAACTTCTAAAACCTTTAATGGGAAAAGAAAAAAGAGAATGTAGCTATGAAGAAATTGATAGAGTTGCAAAGTTACTAGAGAAATCAAGATCTACAATTTATCGTTGGCTAAATAAACTCAAAAAATTCCAACGATATTGAGCTACATGGCGTAGATAAGCAAAACATATTCCAAATCCCCAATCTCTATTTTTATCACTTAATTCAACTAGTTTTGCAACAATTAGAGCATTCTCATCTTTAAGCTTCGATTGATATCGATAACATTTTTCACTGATATTACATGTAACACAGGCTAGGCGAATGCTTACAGATCTTTGTAATACAGCCCATCTTTCGACGACAAGATGGTTTTACCACTTTTTTGCAATAGCTTCTTGGATAATTTCAGCTTTTAATCTTTCTTCAGCGTGCATTTTTTTGAGTTTAGCATTCTCGGCTTCTAGTTCTTTAAATCTTGCCATTAATGTTGTATCCATACCGCCATATTTTGCACGCCATTTATAAAATGGCCCACTACTCATGCCATGTTCACGACAAAGAGCTGTCACAGGTATTCCAGATTCAGCTTATTTTAAAATTGCCATAATTTGGCTATCAGTAAATTTAGATGTTTTCATTGAGAATCTCCTGACTTATTTAAATTAATATTAAGCGAAAATTCTACTTTTGAGTTAGGTTATTTTTAGGGGGGATTACCTGAGAAAATTTCAAATCTAACAATGTCTTCGTATGAAGAAATAATATTTCCTGACTATACTTTTAATCGGACAACTATTAAAGGTATTCTTAATATAGGCATCTATCATAGATCCCGCCAGAGCTTTAGTTTGCAATATTACCCTCTCTGTTTGAAAGAAGATTTAACCCCTTATTACAGAAAGCGTCGGCGCTTATCATATATGACTATCTGTCATACACATCATATCCATTTACTCGATCGATGCTCTCATTATTCTGCTCCAATTATGCCTCATAGAATCGATATAATTAACAAATCATATCTTCAACAAGATATAAGCCTCCAAGTTTGCGCTATCTGTAGAAAAAGTCTTACTTCTCTAAAAAATATCACTACCCCTAACCCAAACGAGCTATATTTAATGCGAAAAATTACCAATGCTATAAATCATAGATATATAGAATTAGGTGACAATAACAACCTACACTCTTTACTTTTTTTGAAGGAATACGAACCTTAGTACAGGGATTAGCAAGATTAAAAAAATAATCTTGGCAAAATATCCCCCCTAAATTCGCGTTTGAAAAGTCACCTATATCACTTAGAATTCGATTATTAAAAATAGTAGCTCTACTTTTCCAAAACTGGCCGTATAACTTGGTGCGGTTATTGCAAGAAATCAAACAGCCCCATTCAACCTTTATCTCCAAAAACACCAATGATTCAGCCCCTTTCTGTATCTATAAAGAATTTATTTCACTTTAACCCTCATAAATCTCAATAGTTTGATAATGCGTTATGCTAAGAATCTTAAGATACTTACTTCATGGCTTTTCGAAAGGTTCGCACCGCTATTTCTTCGGGGGGAATAAATGAGACAAGGTTATCAGGGATAGTCGCTATAGCGTGTCTTTTACTTTTTCTATACAAAAGCCAGCTAATTAAAATAGCTATAACTGGCGCAATAAAGAAACCATAAAGAATAGGGAAAAGTACGATCAAAAGGAACCATAAAATGAGTGTCAATATGATACCGAGTATCATAGCCTGAGATTTCATATATCGAAAATAGCCATCAGGCATACCGTAAATCAAATGGGTTTGACATCCTTGGCAAATGGTTGCGCCGTATGAGATTTCATAACGACAGTGGGCACATTGAATAGGCTCACCTGGTTTGGCATAAACTCTTTCCATAATGAATTATCTACTCTCCATATATAAAGCATAGGGACTCTATGCGTAGAATAGTTATTCTAACAATAACAACTATAATAACAATAATGCAATCATCAACAGCGGTTGATTTTTTTATTAGGATATTAGCCTCGATGTCGCCTTTTAATAAAAAAATAGTTTGGAGCTACCCCTTCCGATTATTGAAACAATAGTAAGAAGGATTCAGTTCATATTCAGGTCAATTTCGTTCACATTTAGATTGTATAGAAGGATAGTTGCTTAGTAACTTAATACCCTCTTTCATGAAAGGCTATCCTTTCATGAGCCACTACAGGCAACACCTCACCATTTTTATCAGTATAAAAATAGTATCGCTTGTTGCGTTGATCTACACGTTCATCAATATATGCCAACAAAGGAAACCCGGCCTCTAAGTTTCTGATCGGCCCCCAATGCATCGGTACATCAGCATGATATATACCATCTAAAATCATCGGAAAAATCTCATTGCACTGATCATCAAATAGCCCTACATGGTGTTTTTTAATTGCACCATATCTGGGCACATCATTATATAAAAGCAGAGTTTTATACTTAGGTGCTAGCCGCTCACTACCATGCCAATCGTATATTCCAAAGGAATCATTACGCCGTGCAGGATCATAAGCACCAACAATAATTTCCTGTTCAGCAACACGAATCAGCGGGGCATCGTAGGAGTCCGGCGAAGACCATGTCCTAATAGGGCCTGAAAAAATATGCTCGCCATCGGGGCGTAGATAAGTCGTTTCCCAGAAGCGTTTTTTATTTTGCTGAGACAACGCTATAAACCCCGAATCATTTCGTAAGGCCATATCATAATCCAGTGGGTAAATCTCTTCTCCTTTGTCATTGATCACGCCAAATTTATCGTCATTTTCTACAATGATCAAACCATTGCTTGCATCACCAATAAGATCATAAGGCGCACTGATGATTTTCTGTGCCTGTACATTATATAAGAAGCTCTTCCCATCTTTGTATACCACCCACAGCCCCTCTTGAGCCAGCGGCTCGTACTCTTCGAACGGCAACTCAATCATCTTTTGCTGCGCAGCATCCCACCAATGATAAGGACTTTCTCCTTCTTTTTGTTGCTCATAAGGAAGCCGTAAACGCAATATTTTGTCCGTTTTAGCTGGATCAATCCATGCATAACGAGGCGGAACTAGTTCTTTGGCAGTATGTAAATCAATCAATCCATAACCGCTGTCCTGCTTAAAAGACAGTAGCTCTGGCAGCTGTAGACTTAATGAATCATATGCCGGTGGTAGCACCTCTGTACCATCCAGATCATAAAGTCCACTCATCCCACCCTTCTCTACCAAAATATAGGGATGCTCAGCATGCTCTGGCATCCAATAACGAATATTATCAAATCTAGGCTCAACCAGAATTTCTTCATCCGTGAAATACCAACCACGCAATTTTCCTTTATGCACTTTTAATACATTGGTATCTACCCATTCATTGGATTCGTTCTTACGGGCTTCAATACTATAACCATCATATTGTGCTGGCACTAATACCATCCCACTTAAATCACGCAGTTCTACCTGGCCCTTCTTATTATGGTGGACAAGGAAATAATCCTGTCTTAAGCGGCTAATGTACTCCGCCCGCTGCCAAGGCACGACATCAGCTCCCGATGCATCCAGAACCGCGCGCTTGTCCTCCTTAACCACCTCTATATAAAGATTTTGGCCAGAATAGTTATCGAGCTCGTAAACCCCTGTTAATTCAAAATCCGTGAGTTGCTGACCATCCCTATTAAACAAGGCAAAGCGCCCCCCTTTTTTAAGAGCTATAAAGTCATTTAACACAAGAACGTCATCGTAATCCTTATTGAAATAATGTGTCCCTGTACCTAAATGAATCAGCAGCTCTTGACCATCACGCTGCAAATTTACCACCCACTGATCGCCACGCATATACGAATGCTGAGGAAACTCGTACTCAAAGGGCAGCCATAGCTTTCCGTCAAATCCTACCAACCCCCAGTAACCGTCCTTTTTCGCATAAAAGTATTCCGGCTTTATACCACACCCTCCACAATAACTGATCTGTTCAAACTCAGCGGGAATCACCATCTCATGTGATTCTCCTTCATAGACCCCCCATTTCTCACCTTGTTGTACAGCAAAAAAATTTTGGAAACCAAATGACTGCACGTCTTGATACTTAGTTGGGACCATTTCTTCACCTTCGAAAGTGAATAAGCCCACCAGTCCATCTTTATGAGCCTTTAATGTTTGACAAGGCCTTTTTTCCAAATAATCATAGTCAGCTTTTATCAACCATTGTCCCGTACGCGGATCCACCAGCCCCATTTTTTGATCCCGAGCCACCAAATAGTGCGCTATAACACCCTCATCAAAAGGGCTCAACTGATAACAGCCTGTTTGCTGGGCAGTCAGCACAGTATCTATTTTATGATCGAACAGACGCTCGCCTTGTGTATTAATATAAAAGGTCTTCCCTGCTTGTTCCACACGAGCCAACCCACCTTGAAAAACTGATACTGCTTCATAAACCTTGGGGTTGCTAATCATTAGCATTTCTAGAAAATCAGCCTGCTGACGCTCTACTTTCGTCAATGACACCTCGGCTTTATCATCCCGATTCACAGAAATCTCTGCATTTTCTTGTGCCACACCTTGCCTATCAGGCATAGATATGTCACGAGCATCCCTCTCTGCCATCTCTTCCTCGCGTACCTCCTCCCAAAGAACCACATTAAAACTATCCTCAGGAGCACGTAATAACATGGTAGGATCTATGGGGCGGATACTGATGGTCTCCCTGTTAACTCCTAATTGGTGTCCATCTATAGACATGCTATTTAACTGTTTTACAGCATATCCCGACACTCCCAAGCCTTTGAGTTGATAAAACCATGAGGGTAGCGCTGGGCTCACCCAATACCATGCCTCTGCGGTATTCTCCTCGTCATTTTTCTTATCCCAATAACGAATCAGCTCTATCTCAAGACCCAAAATAGAATCATGCTCTTGAGAAGTCGTTTCCATGTGCGCCCACTGACTGTCATGACCTCCATCGTCCAAAAAATCACTCTGGTACCGCTCAAATGTAAATTGGTAAATTACAGGTTCGCCAGTGTCATACACAAATAACGCATCAGCGGATCGATCATAAATGATATTTTCACCTCCCACCTCAGAATCAAAGTGATTATATACTTCATTCGAGAAACGCTCGATGATCCTTTTCTGTGCCAGCAAGGTATTTAATGCATCAACTTCAGCAACAAAATCCGGGGAGGCCGTTTCTTCTTCCTGCAAGGTCAAATAAACACGTGAAACCGTCTCCCAAGCGCCAGTAATATCCTCTGTTGCCCATTGCACCGACATAGCCTCCTCCCCCCCTGTCTCGCTGTTGCCCAACTGAGACTGCGCCCAAACAAAGGATTGTATCAACAGCATAAAAGCCAAGAAAAAACTATATAGAAATCGAAAAAAAATACTCATAAAATCATTATTCCTCAATTAACTCTCCCCATTTCTCGGCTGCACAACCATTCAAACTATCATAGCAAAACCGATTTTATTGCAAAAAGCTGACGCAATATATCCTAATGATCCTTGCTACCGTCCAAGTCGGCTAGCAAGCATATCAAAATGCAACTTTATTTTTTTAGTGTAAGTAAATATTAGTTAAAAGCCAATTTTAGTTCTAAAGATTAATTATTGTTCCGTATATGAGCATAAAAACCACATAGAGAGCTGGAAGTAAAATCATCACTCCAACAAATGCAAAAAACACAAGAAAAATCTTCATTACTATTGCTTTTCTTGCCCAAATTTTATAGACAAAAAATAATATCAATCCAGCAAATATTAAATATATAGGCCAATAAAAAAAGGCAAGAAAAAAGAATGCCTCTAAATATTCTTCCATAATGTGCTTTTCCTGTTTTATAAATTTTAAAAAATAACTTGATTAATAAAGGCTTCTCTGTTTATTAAAATAACTACCTACGACGCTTCCAAGTAACTATAATATTCTGCCAAAAATAACTATTCAATTTGTAAATCATATAAATCACTATCGGTGGTGTACCTATCCCTGCTAACAATGCCACGGAGGTCACACCCCCCATAATGATCGGTAATGGACGACGAAAAAATCACCTTTATAGATAAAGTGCTTTTCTCGACCTTGAGATTGATAAGCTCGTTCATTCCAGTCGGTAAAAAGCTTTTCAAAATGTTGCAACAAAGATGTAAAGGCTAAAAAATTTTTTTCTTCTTCATCAATCCAAGTCATCAGCATCACATCAGATAGGCTTTTAGGGGCTTTATAATTTGTTCGCAAATCTAATGCATAATGCAGTACTCGATCAACACAATAAATTACAATGCGATTATTACTGGCTAAATTATCCTGACGAAACGCATATCGAACAACATCTCGGAATGCACCTTACCATAACGCTCCGAGACGAAATAATCCTCGTAAAAACTCACCGTATCCACACGAGCAAAGATCCATGTCACTAACTTATCTTAATAAAACAATGGGTTAGCAAACAAATAAAAACAGATAGCTATCACAACAAGTAGTCCAATAACAAACAACCATGGCTGTTCCTCTTCAAGGCCAAACAAGAGAGTTGTTCCTGCAAAGAGTACACCTATCAATATCAAAGTTATCAAAAAAAATCGCTAGCCCCATAAATGGGGCCAAATAACGATGTTCGCGATAGATAAAAGTAATACTCTGATTATCTTTATCAAGCCTCATAAATTACCCCTTATACTTGTTACCTTTATTCTGAATAGGCTACACTTATTAATTCAACTTTTATGAGGTCATAGATATACTGAATATTACATAGTATAAAGTGACTACAGTCATTACTAGATAAATAGCACCTGCTGGTACAAATAGTAAAAGCTTAACACCGAGTATACTACCAATTAGTGACATTAGTGCTAATAACCAATATTTCCGAAAAAAATAGGAAAGCTCCTTCAATACTCCTCGACTATTATTTAGTAAACAACACTATTAAGCTCATGATTAAACTTGGGAATGCCGTAATAATAATGGCTTTAGGTAAAGGAAAAACAATAGCTAAGGCTATAGTACCTATCATAGGAAATCCCATACCTGTGAGTCCATGTAACCATGAAGCTACTGAAAATATAATAATTTCTAATATATAAATGCTACCAAAATCTAAAACATGATTAACTGTTTCCATTTTTTGTTACTCTAGCTCGAATATAGTGTCTATTTTGATCTGAAAAAGGTTGTCTAGCATGTAAACCTTTCAGGTTATCTATAATAATTAAATCATCTTCTAATGCCTTAAATTCTCGCACCTTTTTATTTTCATTAATTACTTGCGTTAAAGCATTTAAAGCTGATGTCATTGCTGCATGATCTGCATTTTTATATACACCCATGCCCTTTAATATACAATCAAGTCTAAAACGCATACTATTCGACTTTATATCAATTATTTTAGAAAATATGACTGACTCTTTTTCATCAAAAGATTTTGGAGTTTTAAATGGATATCTATTTTCGCTAAGTGTTTTTAAATATTGCTTACCCTTATCTAAATAACTCAGATCAGAAATGATATCATTTGCACTCAAATACAGTGACCCCCCTCTTCTATTGCAGGAGTTACAACATACATCACAAGATAATCTTCTGGGTTAATTGTAAATGACGAGTCTGTATGCAATGGACAAGAGCCTGTTTCCTCAGAAAAAGTTGTTTGATTTTTTTTCAAATCAATCACTACCTCTAAATTTAATATCCCAAAACTGAGAGTTGTTGTTAGAGCAATTTGTAGTTGTATAGTGCCCTGTTAACACACCTAATTTGGCAAGAAAATTAGATAGCTCTTCTTTTTTCTATCTAAACTTAAATCTTTTAACCCTAGATTTCGTATAACACAGTACCCATGTTTATTTGCTATTAACTCTATCTCTGAGGCAATTGATATTTCAGAAGCTTGAGCTCCCTCTAAATAAATAATAATATTACCATCAATATTCATAAAAATTCATCTTTACAAAAAACATAATAAAAATATAATTATATCATTAATTATTTAAATTATTTAAATTATTTATTTTCCATATTTAGTGAAAAAAGCTCAAGAGTAGATCTTTATTTTGTAAAGTAGTATTAATTACTAGAATTGACACAGATGATACTAATTGGTGTTACTGTTTTAATGGGATACAACTTTTTTTAATATGAGTTTTAAACATCATTATGATTTAAAAAGTCGCAATCTTGGAAAAAACTTAACATTTATTATAAATCCTAGAGAAAATTTTGACTTTGTGGCTTCTGGTAAAAAAGGTACAAAAATTAGAAAAAAAATAAGAGATAGAGTTTTCTTATACAATAATGGGCATATTCCGAAAGAGTTAGGGTTTTATGGTGATGGGTCAAAAGAATGGGAACAATATCAATTAGGAGAAAAAAATTTTAAAAGTCCCCAACACTGCCCTTTTAAATTTATAAAAAAGGAAATCTAAATGGATTTTTTAGAATTAGGTTTATACATAATAACTGTTATAACTATGATAGCTTCCCCAGGTCCCGTTATGTTATTGGTAGCTAGCACTGGATTAAAACATGGATACAAAGCAGCCTTTAATACAATAGTTGGTACTAACCTTGCTTCACTAATCTTGATTAGTATTTCTGTACTAGCTTTAAAAGGAATTTTTTCTATAAATGAGAATGTATATGCCACTATAAGAATTATAGGTTGCCTATATATAGGTTATTTAGGTATTGAGATACTCAAAGAATATTTTATGGAGAGGGGGACGCTAATGCCCCTTAAAACAGATCAAGGGGGCTTTAAAAAAGGATTACTCGTCGGTTTATCCAATCCTAAAGATATTATATTTTTTGTTTCCTTTTTCCCTCAATTTATAGGGGTACATACCGATATTAACCTTAGCCTAACAATACTAATTGGGACTTGGATTTTATTGGATTTTACTACATTATTAATAATATATAAAGCCTTCAATACCTTGTCACAAAGTAAGATTTATCCTGTTATTATGATTCTCTGTGGTGTTTTATTTTTAGGGATTGCAGTTTATGGGCTATATACTGCTATAGGTCATTTTTTTAATTAAAACTAGCAAAAATTAATAAGGTGTTTAGACTTCGGAATTAATAATAACTTTCTAAAACTTCATAAGGAGTTAATCCATTAATACCCTTATGAGGTTTTACTGCAATTAGCTTCGTGATCTTTGGGTTATTATACGATAGGCTCATTGCAACAAAAGCGTATTTTTATATTCCTTTATATTTCCTTCCTCTATCTATAATAGAGGTTCTTCTAGTTCGATTTTTAATATCACCTTTCAAAAGATGACAATACCATATAGCTCGATTTAATCTCAAATAATTTGACTAATTGCATTTAATTAAGTTTTTAACAGAAGGATCAAACTATCGATACAACTGAAAAGCAAGAAATGCTCAATAATGCGAGTCAAAACTCCTTTTCAACGCTAAAAAGTATCTTGGAGCATCAACAACAAGCGATGCGCTTTTGTGATCTCAATCTTAGAACACCCTACTACTCTGCCCCCTTAGTCGATCAACTCTTACGCTACGCCGATCTTCTTAAACTCAATGAGATGGAGCTACGTTATCTGCAGAAGATCTATCAGATGGAGTCGCTCCCGCTTCGAGATACGCTCTACCATCTGATCGAGCGATTTGAACTCAATGCGATTCTCTTAACATTGGGTGCCGAGGGGAGTATTGTGATGAGCCCGAATGATTACTCTGCACTTTCAGGAAAATCGATCACCCTTGCGGATAGTATCGGTGCCGGCGATAGCTTCTCCGCCGCCTTTATCACAGCACTTTACCGAGGTGCTTCATTTCAAGAAGCACACCAATTTGCCCACCATCTGAGCCACTATATCTGCACTCAAGCGGGCGCTTTTGTTACATTGCCAGATCACTTTTCAGAAAAACTAACAACATTTCAAGCTTGGTAATGCTGATTTATACCAACTCGATATAAGCGAGCTCTTCTTCTGTTAAAGAGAGATACCAATCCTCTCCGAAGAGCTCACAAGGATGTTGCGAACGTTCGCTACCATTACCACAAAACATCTTATTAGCAGCACAAAGACGCTCGCATCCCCAGCAGATTCGCTCTGGATGCTTTGGGTTTTTAGGAATCCGCTGCTTCTTACCTGCCCGCTTTCCACATGTGCTATTCGATCGATCATCTAATTTCATCTTCTGACCTCCTTATCGAGACTTGCTCCTGATAATCTCAAGTCACACCTTCATCATGCCATAGATCTTGCTTGCTGTAGAGCTTTTTTGATCAGAGTTCAAATGCAGTTTTAATAGGTGTTGAGAACTATTTTGAGAAAAAGAGAGTGTATAAAATCTCTCTAATCATTCTCTCGATCTATGGTTAACTTCCCCCTTTTCCCTGTTATACTGTCTCTTATCGATTTTTTTAATCTGCGAAATAGTGACCATAACAATGAAATTAGAACAAGGTGAAAAGCTACGCGGAGCTGCCAAAACCGCACGTATTCCGATTAAGGTTGTCGCCGTTCCTAAGGAGGAGCGCATCCCCAAACCCGACTGGATTCGAGCCAAGATTCCAAGCGGTAAACGCTTTAGTGAGATTACTAAAATCTTACGCGATAATAAGCTTCACTCTGTCTGTGAAGAGGCGGCATGCCCCAATATTGGGGAGTGCTTTAATCAAGGAACTGCCACCTTTATGATTATGGGGGATATCTGTACCCGCCGTTGCCCCTTCTGTGATGTAGCCCACGGCCGCCCCAATCCGCTCGATGCTGAAGAACCAAAACGCTTAGCGGAGACAGTGAAGATGTTAGGGCTCGATTATGTGGTAATCACATCGGTCGATCGCGATGATCTTCGCGATGGTGGTGCGGGACACTTTGCTGATTGCATCCGTGAGATTCGTGCGCTCTCTCCCCATACAAAAATCGAGATCTTAGTTCCCGATTTTCGTGGCAGAATGGATGTGGCGATCGATATCTTAAGCGAAACTCCACCTGATGTACTCAATCACAATATGGAGACTGTTCCTCGCCTCTATAAACAGGTTCGCCCCGGCGCCGATTATGATCACTCCTTAATGCTCTTAAAGAAATTTAAAGCACGTAATCCTGATGTTCCCACTAAATCGGGCTTAATGGTGGGGGTCGGCGAGACCGATGAAGAGATGATGGATGTGATGCGCTATATGCGTGAACATGATATTGAGATGATCACTATCGGCCAATATCTTCAACCCTCCGGCGGGCATCTTGCCGTAGAGCGTTATGTGACACCTCAAACCTTTAAAGCATATGAAGAAGAGGCTTATCGTCTCGGCTTTAAACTTGCGCATATTGGCCCGATGGTTCGTTCGAGTTACCATGCCGGTGATAATACCTTAGCTTAGATAGAGTTATATAGAGTTATAAAAGATCATCAATAACAGCTAAGAATAAAAAAGACTAAAATAGTAGTAAAAGAGTAGTAAGAGAGTAGTAAGAGAACAGCAAAAGCAAGAAAGGCGCCTCCCATGAGACGCCTTTTTTATCGAATTTTTCAGCTATTTCGGCTCTAGTAGTAGAGTTTTACAACTTCAAACCGCTTTACGCTTTACCCTTTACAATAATCGTGTGGTGATCAGATAGATTATTGTCCCGGCATAATTTCCCACCACATAGCCGACCGTTCCGATCACTAAAATGGGGCCCACCAGAGTCCGCCACCCCTTGCTAATCGCCATCGCTGCTGCTGTTGTCGGGCCGCCGACATTGGCATTACAGACTAGAAGAATCTCCTCTAAACTAAACTTAAAGAGACGCCCTAAAACAAGGCTTACAACGAGATTCACAAGCATAATGAGAACAACAAAGAGTAGTAACAGTGGCGCATTTTGAATAATCATCGGAATCGATGCCGGAATTCCGATCACGACAAAAAAGAGATAGACCATATAGGTTCCTAGCTCTTGGCTCCCATTTAACTTTTGGAAAGGTTTCTGAAAAAGGAAGATTACAACAAACGTTAAGGTGGTTAGAATTAGGTAAGGATCGGTAATAAAGCTCACTAAAATCTCCAGAAGTAGATGATCTACCATACTTCTTAATGGCTTTAACCAATCTGCAAGGGTAAAAGAGATCGCAACAATCAGGAGTGATGCGCCCATATTAATCGCGATATCTTTTAACGAAATATTTCGGGGTTGCCAATAGCTTGCCGCAAGATTCTCATCCCGATCTGTATCGAGATTCTTCTCAACCTGATCGATATAGGGTGTTTTAAAGCGCTTGCGGAACCAACTCATCGCCGTAATACTCAATAAAAGAATAAAGTAGAGTGCCATAATCAGATTATCTGCCACAATGGTCGAAGCCACCATATCTTTAGAAGGTTCCAGCTTCGCTGTCATCGCCGCAAAGTTAACACCACCGCCGATGTAGGAGGCACTAATCATCCCGCTGATTTTATCTAGTTCAGGAATCCAATCTTTAAAGATAAAGAAGGCGATAAACGCGCCCACCATTGTCCCCACAGAGCTCAAAAGAAAGATAAAGAGCAAGCGCCGGCTCTCTGTAAAGATACTCTTCACATTGACCTGAAAGAGCAGTAGCGGAATTGCAATTGGTACAACATATCCCCACACCATATCGTAAACGGCGGCATCTGTTGGGATAATCTTAAAACTTGAAAATGTGATTGCAATAATCAGCGCAATCACCGCGCCGGGAACTTTTGCAGACCACTTATAACGTTGCTCAATCACAATAGATGCCGAAGCAACAACAAATAGAAAAGCCAATAGTAGCCATGTCTGATCGGCTGATATTAAGGTCTCCATACTCCCTCCTCTTTTAATATCTCTTTTAATATCTTTTTTAGTATATTTTAGATAAATCTGTTTTTAGTGTTACTGGACGCTATTGGATAGTTTCTAGTAATTTTTTACTTACTCTTTTAATAGTCTTTTAATAATCTTTTAACCGCTCTTTTCTACTATATCTTCTCTATTATTTATCATTGTGCCGAGAGAGAAGCAATACCATAAAAAGCCTGCTTTCCTCGATAATATCCCCAGAGCTGATTGCCAAAATCGAAATGCCACCATTCAGAGGGGAGATTTGTAAAGCCCATCGCCGTCATCCCATTGATTAAAAGTCTTCGATAATCTCGAATATCTCTATCTTCCACATCAGTCGTATTCTCCTCAAAATAGTGACTCCAGGAAGCTTCCTCCATCGCATCAAAAGAGGTTCCCATATCGATCTCACTCTCTGTCGTTAGATCAAAGAGGGTTAAATCGATCGATCCTCCCGTCAGATGAGGACTTGGTGCAAGAGGATCTGCACTCGGCTTTGCAACAAATTGATCCAATAGATCTTCGATCTGATCTTTATTAAAATCGGGATAAGATCGCTCGAGATCCTCACGAAAATTGTGACGCAATGATTCCTGCACCGCTACCGGGCGCCAACCATCAAGAAGTAGTAACCCTAAGTTTTCAGGCAATTGATCGATCAATTGCTCTAAGCGCTCTAAAACAGATTGTCGAAGATAGATCGATTCCAGAGCGCCTGAGATTCCATCATGATAGTAAGCGCTATAGACTCTCATTCGAGTCGTCGGCATCACCTTTACTAGTGGTTCTTGATGAAGCTGATGAGTTGAATCGATCTCGATCTTCCCCACCTTTTCCCATGCAAGATGATTTTTTACAATCGGCGTTTTAAGCCAATCTTCCACCAACATATTCCCTCCTTCACTATTTCATATTATTTAAACAACAGACTTTTTAGAATCCTTAGAGTCTTTAGAATCGTTAGGAATCATTGAAACGACTCACCCGATTTCACTCCTCCTACTCATTTGTATCATATTCACCATAACCAAGAGTAATAGATCTTAAAACGAAATGGGATACCAACCTATGGGCATGCGGTTGCGATAAGAGTGAAGCCGCTCTCTCCTGCCCCTCCAGAAATCGTCTTAGAGGATATCAATTAAAAACAGAGGCTGAACGCTGCCGGTCCTCACTATCGCGTTTTTCCAGAAATCTCACGCCGGCAGTTGGCGATCTTCGATCACCTATTATGACTATTTGTTGATAAAAAAGTTTGTTGAGTTGCCGGAGAGCACCCCTGTATGCTTCTATAAATTTCGTGCCGGCAAATGGCTATCTCTCTATCACCGGCAGATATTGTTTAACTGCTGTTTAAGAACTATTTAATAACCGTTCAAATCATATTTAATTATTTTCCCGGCATCAAGGATGCCGACCTGCGGGCATACGGTCGTGATAAGAGCGAGATAGTAGGTTCCCGCGGCTCCACTGACCTTCTTAAGGACGATTGATTCAAAAAAGAGTCTGAACGCTGCCGGATCTCACCATAGTGCTCTTCCAGAAACCACGCGCCGGCAGTTGGCAATCTTCGATCACCTGTTATGACTATTTGTTGATGGAAAAAAGTGTGTTGAGTTGCCGGAGATCACCCCTGTATGCTTCTATAAATTTCGTGCCGGCAAATGGCTATCTCTCTATCACCGGCAGATATTGTTTAACTGCTGTTTAAGAACTATTTAATAACCGTTCAAATCATATTTAATTATTTTCTCGGCATCAAGGATGCCGACCTGCGGGCATACGGTCGTGATAAGAGCGAGATGGTTCTCTCCCGCGGCTCAACAGATTTTCTTATGAGTTGAATCTATTAAACAAAAGAGGCTGAACGCTGCCGGATCTCACCATAACGCTCTTCCAGAAACCACGTGCCGGCAGTTGGCAATCACTCGATTACCAGTAAACTTTCTCGGCATCAAGGATGCCGACCTGCGGGCATGCAGTTGTAATAAGAGCAAGATGGTTCTCTCCCACTGCCCCGCTGACCTTCTTGAGGATAATTGATTCAAAAAAGAGTCTGAATGCTGCCGGATCTCACCATAGCGTTCTTCTCAAAATCACGCGCCGGCAGTTGGCAATCACTCGATTACCAGAAAACTTTCTCGGCATCAAAGATGCCGACCTGCGGGCATGCGGTTGTGAAAAGAGCGAGATGGTAGGTTCCCGCCCTTCCGCTGATTCTCTTACCTATTGAAAAATCAAATAAAAAATCCCGTACCACACACATTAGTACGAGATTTACAATATCTTACAAATTACTTTTAAAAATAAGAGTAATAAGCGCATTACCGAGATTATTAATAGATCTCAATACTAAATATTCTTATCTTCCTCTTTTTCTAGTAAAGCTCGACATATCTTGGCCTCTTTAAGCGCATTTTTTGCCTCATAAGAGGAGAGATGTCTATGTAGATAATAATCTGCCTTAACCCTATTTCTCCGTTGTTGCTCTAATCTCAATCCAAATGATCTCAAAGTTTTTGAGTCAACTTTTTCATTGAGATGCTCTTTTGTATCGCAAAGATAATTGATTAAATTCTGTTGCTTTTTAGGTGCATTGAGAACAAAAGAATTGATCAAATGTAAAGAAGAATAATATGAACGAGATACTACATTTCGATATTCGATCTCTCGACTTGCGCTCTTAAACAGGTCTTCAGCAAAATTCAAAAAATCAATACTTTTAACCGCCATATTACCTCTGATATTTAAAGATTCCTAATCATATCAAATGTTGCAGTAAATACCTTTCCATCAAGTTGTTCTAACTGAGATAATCGATCTGCCAATTCTCCATTTAACTCTGGGATAAGCATCACATCTTTTTCTGACTTCAGAGCAAAAACAATAGCATTGAGACCATGTTCCTCATCAACCTCAAAAGTAATTTTAGGATAGGTTATAAAAGAATATTGATGGCAAATGGCTTGATAGATCTTCCCAATTAATTGAAGCATCTCTCCTGAAAAGAGCATATTCTGCATAAAGGCAAGGTATTGTGCTTTTAAAAAGCGATAATAATCACTCTCCTCATTTTTTAATTTTATGAGGTTGTCAAAAGCGTCTAAGATACCCTCCTCATCTCCTTTTAAAATTGCAAAAAAGAGCTGAAGCTTAGTGATTGAAGCTATACTTACGGGATATTTATCTACAGCACGTATTAAGGCTTCCTCACAAGCATCAAACTTTTTTAATAGAATCAAATAGTAGAGATAATTACTACAAAACTCAGGATCTTCAAAATAAAAAGAGCGTTTAAAATAATCGATTGCCCGCTCAGAATCTCGTTTTACTGCATAATAAAATGCCCAAGCTTGCAGATCATCCATACTTCTCTTCGGGATTTTATTAATTTCAAGATAATAAGCGAACTCCTCAGGCGTCTCCGGTTCTATATAATTCTCCTCTTCGAGCATTTGAGCAAAGAGCTTTGCTAACTCTGCCGAGTTCTTTTGGGGTAATAACATTAAAACTAATCTTCCTTTTTAACCCTATCAATAGATTTTATGAGACGCACTAACATTGCATCAACCGACTTTAACCACAATGAATTAACGTTAATTTAAACTAAATTTAATAAGGCTGTGCAATGCAAGCACCCAATAGTTATCGCCTAATATAGATATCTAATATAAGATATCTATATTAGTACATTAGATATAACATGATTGAATCATTAACTATTATAGTCAATTGCTGCACTTTAATGTATTTCCACTATCATCTTCTGTAAAAAGCGACCATTAAGAAAAACAAGCCGCTGCATCGATATTATCGGTAATGACGCTATCGACTCCCATCTTGAGGAGTTGATCAATCTCGATAATCTCATCAACTACTGTCACAAATAGAAGATAACTTTCCTGCCGGCAACGCTCGACAAGTTGTGGAGTGACAAACTCCTTAGGGATAATAAGCGCACTACATTTTAAGTTTTTGAGTAATGAAAAGAGCGCTTCTCTATCAACGTCTCTATCAACTTCTCTATTCACTCCTCTATCTAAAAAACGATTATCGTCAGGATCGACAATATAACCTCGTGGAATCCAGGGTTGGGCAGTAAAGGCCCCCTCTAAAATCAGGGGAGAGCTCGAGGTGATGAGAAATTGATTTTTAATACAATAATCGGTCGGTCCATCGAGCATCTCATTGAAGAGGCGCTCAAAGAGTCGATCGAGATCCTCATCAAAGAGAATATCAACACAAGCATCAAGACGATCAATAATCTTACGATAGAGTCTTTCAGCCACTATTCGCCCCAATTCCCTATCATCTATCGCGCCACTTTTCACCTCAATATTGAGTCGGCAATAATTACTAATAATAAAGTTTACAACTGCCTCAAAACGGGGGATTGATTCTCCCATATAGAGTGGTGAATAGTAAGAGCCTGCCTCTAACTTAGAGAGTTGATCCCAGCTCAATTCATCTGCTCTACCATAACCATTGGTCGTTCTCTCAAGATCAGCATCATGAAGGAGAAAGAGTTCCCGATCCTCAGAACAGCGAATATCACAGGTAAAGTAGCGATACCCTTCTTGAAAGGCGTGACGAAATGCCGCTAATGTATTCTCCGGCGCACTCTTTCCGGCACCCCGATGAGCGATCACTTTAGGTTCAGTTGAAAGTCCTTTTTGATATAAAGACATAATATTGTCCTCTTTAATGTAGGTAGTAGAGGTGATTTCTCGCCTCTTTCTCTATTAGATCGCTTTCTATCGAAAAATACTATTTAATACTTTTTATGATTCTCTTTAAATTAATTTAAATAATATCGATTATCAATAACAAAAGACACTTAATACCAATAAAATTAAGTAGTTACTATTAAAAGCATGATTAAGTAAGTGCGCCTAAATGAGCACAATTAAATATTTATCACTATATAAATATGATTAGATGGATATGATTAGATTAATATAATTAAGTTAATATAGTTGCATCAATATAATCACATATCAAGCAGGTTACTATTATTAAAGAGTTAGCTTGAAACATCCCCTGCTATAATCGCTGAACTTTCCTATTAGTATATAACGAGCATAAATCGGAAATTACCTAGATTATTGAGGATTATCCCGTCAAAAAACATTATAATGGTGGAATATTACGATAACGTTAAGAAGAGAGATCAAGCATGAGCGAAGAGAAATTATTGGAAGAGAAAGCATTACAAACCGTTACCCCAACAGAGATGGCAGAATTTGATGAAGGGAAAGAACTCCCGGTGAAGAAGGAAGATCTTGTTCGAATCAATGCTATTTCTGAGACAATCAATATCGATAATCCCGCTGAAGTGATGGCTTACGGAGTTAAGCCGATGGAAGAGATCGCTAAATTTGCCGATACACTTTTAGATCGGGTAAAAGGTAAAGATTCAGGCGTTATTGGTGATCAGCTCTCTTCCCTTATTATGAAAATTCGAGAGTATGATCCGCTCTCTGCTGAAGAGAAGAGTGGTAACTTTCTTGCAAAATTACCCATTATTGGCTCCCTCTTTAAAAAAGGGGTGGAAGCGAAGATCGATCATATGTCGTTAACCTCACAAGTCGATTCAATTGCAAGTCATCTCGATAACTCAATGGTGGGGCTTTTAAGAGATAATGAACGCCTCGAACAGCTCTATCTTAAAAACTTCGATTACTATAAAGAGGTGAGTCTCTTTGTTGAAGCAGGAAAAGCGAAGGTTAAAGAGATTAAGGAGACTCAACTACCGGCACTTCAAAAAGCTGCGGATGAATCGAAAGATCTTTTAGACGCGCAAAAAGTGAAGGATCTTATGGAAAACCTGAATCGTTTTGAACGCCGTTTACACGATCTTGAGATCTCAAAAACGATCTCCATGCAGACAGCCCCCCAAATTCGAATTATTCAAAATAATAATCAACAGCTTGCAGAGAAGATTCAAGGAAGTATTCTTTCAACGCTGCCGATCTGGAAGAGTCAAATCGTTCTCTCCCTCTCACTCGATGAGCAAGGTCGTGCCGCACAGTTGCAGAAAGATGTCTCCGATACCACTAATGAGTTACTTCGTAAAAATGCGGCAGCATTACAGCAAAACTCCATTGCAACAGCAAAAGAGGTGGAGCGCTCAATTGTTGATATTGAGACAATCCGTGAAGTCCAAACTCGCTTAGTCGATACGATTGAAGAGACGATGAAGATCGCAACAGAAGCGAGACGTCGTCGTGCAGAAGTTGAGGTGGAATTGGGTCAGATGGAAGAGAATCTCCGTGAGCGTATTAGCTCTGTTGTCGATAAGTACAATAGCTAATCACTAGAGCTGATGACAATAACTCATCAATCATCAATGATGATCATTCACATCAACTTATTACTTGAAAGCAATTACTTAAAGGCGATCACTTAAAAGCTATCTCTTTTGAGTGATCACTTTTAGCTGATCCATTTTGTATCTATGAGTCCTCTATGAGCCAATATCGTCAGTCACATAACTCTCGTTCTGAGCGTACCAATGAGCTTCCCTTTGAACGTCGTGCCGCACAAAAAGCAGCAACGGAGCGAAGCTCCCTCAAAGGGGCTTCTCTTAAAGAGCGATTTCGCTACGCCCAAGAACGAGCGATGGATCTCTCCCCCTCTCATCGAGAGAGCAGAAGGGAGGAGAAGCGTCACGCTACAAATCAAAATGCTCCATATGATCAGGAGATCTTCAATAGCCTCAATAGTGCTTTTAGCCGCGGTATTGAAGGCGCTAAAGCGACCTTTAATCGCCTAGTTGATCATGCAAAAGCATTTATTGCCGGCATCGGTGTGGAGATTGCGCGTATCTTTATCCCTTCAAGTGATGGAATCACCCCGGGATTTGGTCTACTCGGTAGCTATCTTGGACTAATTATGCTCTTCCCTTCCCGCCCTAATCGTTTTGCATTAGGTGTGGGAATCATTGCCGCAATCATTATGATCTTAAGTGGCTACTGGCCGATCTCCCTTCTGATCGGGGGTATTGTTGCCGCAATTACCGGCATTCGTGATCGAGATATCAATAATCGTGCTTTCTGGTTCACTATTCCTTTAGCGCTTCTCTTTTTAGCGGGGAGTTTAGCAGATCATCCTGCTGCTGCATTCTCGATCTTTCCTGGAATAACCTCTTCGGCACTTGCGGTAACCCTACTCTTTGGGTTATTAGCACCAAAAAAAATTCGCCGTAAATTTAGTTACCTCTTTATGAGTGAGCGAGAAAAACAAGCCTATATCGAGACAGAGCGAGAGATCGAAGCAGAGCTTGCCGCCCTTCGTCGTGCGGAGAAGTTAGAGGCAGAAAAGGCAGCAAAATATGCACTTTTTGGGCGACATATTGAGCTTCTTGAAAAGATTGAGTTGCTAGTCGACCGCCTTCCTCACGATATTGCCGATCAAGTGGTCGAGATCAGCTATTCTGCCTCAAAAATCATTAAAGCGATGGAGCGAGATCCCCGTGATGTCTTAGTGGGAGGCCGCTTCTTAAATCGTTATCTTCCGCTGATTCAAGAGAATCTGCAGAAATATCTTACCGTCATGGAGTATGCCTCACGCGATAAGCAGATCGAACTTCATCAGGAGATTCTCCGCTCTATGCAGACCTTGCAACAGGCATTTGACACCCTTTCAGATGAGTTGGTCGAGAATGATCTCCATGATCTTAAAGTTGATACCACGGTGATTGATAAGTTATTACGAAGCCAAGGTTTTGAGGTTGATCGCCATTAATCAGATCCTATCGATATCTCTCTTGAAGCAGCAGAATGCACACAAATATCGCTATAATCTGATGCTATAATCTGATATGTAATGATACCCAGTGATATGTAAACGCCCCTTTCTAAGGGGCGTAACTATGGATAAGCGATAAAGAAATAAGCGATAAAGAACTCAATCACATCGATCTAAAGAGAAAGCGTCTAAAGAGAATTAAAATTAACGTAACCAATTATTCTCGGGGTCAATTCCGAGCTCTTTTCGTTCAAGAGCCGTAGGCTCTACTCCACCTCTCACAAGGAAGTTTTTAAAGTCGAAGAGATGGGGATCGGCCAGTTGTGAGGGCTTAATATTAGTGATCGCACGAAAGATCGAATCAATTCTACCCGGATATTCTGCTTCCCATGCAGCTAACATCTGCTTTGTACTTTGCCGTTGCAATCCATCTTGTGAACCGCAGAGGTTGCATGGAATAATGGGGAATTGACGCAACTGTGCATACTTAATCAGATCGCTCTCACTACAGTAAGTCAGCGGACGGATAACAATATTTTCTCCATCATCACTCTCTAATTTAGGGGGCATCGCTTTTAAAACGCCACCAAAAAAGAGATTCATAAAGAGTGTTTCCACAATATCATCACGATGATGACCAAGCGCGATCTTATTAAAGCCCTTCTCTTTCGCATATTGATAGAGCACACCCCGACGTAGACGAGAGCAGAGGCTACAAGTAGTCTTCCCTTCAGGGATAAGGCGTTGCACCACCGAGTAGGTATCCTGCTCTAAAATTTCAAAAGGGACATTGATAGAGTGGAGATAATTGGGCAAAATCTCCTCCGGAAACCCGGGTTGCTTCTGATCGAGATTGACAGCAAAGAGCTCAAAATTAACCGGTGCCTGCTTCTGTAGCTTTAGAAGAAGATCTAAGAGCGCATAAGAATCCTTTCCTCCAGAGAGGCAGACCATCACGCGATCACCCTCTTCAATCATCTGATAATCCATAATCGCGCGCCCCACATTACGACGGAGACGTTTTTCTAACTTTTTTTCAGAAACGGATAGACTCACCGGATTCACCTTTTTACTATGATTTTAATCGCTCGTCATTGTATAGCCTATCCTCAATAATTTCCATTACTGATAATAGAGATACCGTTAATAATCTATAACGATGCAACTCAGTAAGAAAATTCGTGGATATGCGGGAACCTACCATCTTGCTCTTATCACGACCGCATGCCCGCAGGTCGGCATCCTTGATGCCGAGAAATAGTATCGATATGGAGTAATATTTGTCGGTGATTGAGATCACCAACTTGCCGGCGCGCAGTTTATGGAAGAACGCGATAGTGAGATCCGGCAGCGTTCAGCCTCTTTTATTTAATAGATTCAACCCATAAGAAAATCTGTTGAGTCGCGGGAACCTACCATCTCGCTCTTATCACGACCGTATGCCCGCAAGTCGGCATCCTTGATGCCGAAAAATTTCTGGTGATCGAAGATCGCCAACTGCCGGCGCGCAGTTTATGGAAGAACGTGATAGTGAGGACCGGCAGCGTTCAGCTTCTGTTTTAATTGATAACCTCTAAGACAATTTCCGGAGGGGCGGGAACCAACCGTTTCATTCTTATCACTACTACATGCCCGCAGGTCGGCATCCTTGATGCCGAGAAAGTTTTCCGGTAATCGAGTGATTACCTTCTGCCGGCGCGCAGTTTATGGAAGAACGTGATAGTGAGGACCGGCAGCGTTCAGCCTCTTTTGTTTAATAGATTCAACCCATAAGAAAATCTGTTGAGTCGCGGGAACCTACCATCTCGCTCTTATCACGACCGTATGCCCGCAAGTCGGCATCCTTAATGCCGAAAAATAGTATCGATATGGAGTAATATTTGTCGGTGATTGAGATCACCAACTTGCCGGCGCGCAGTTTATGGAAAAATGTGATAGTGAGATCCGGCAGCGTTCAGCCTCTTTTGTTTAATAGATTCAACCCATAAGAAAATTTGTTGAGTCGCGGGAACCTACCGTTTCATTCTTATCACTACTGCATGCCCGCAGGTCGGCATCCTTGATGCCGAGAAATAGTATCGATATGGAGTAATATTTGTCGGTGATTGAGATCGCCAACTTGCCGGCGTGCAGTTTATGGAAGAACGTGATAGTGAGATCCGGTAGCGTTCAGCTTCTGTTTTAATTGATAACCTCTAAGACAATTTCCGGAGGGGCGGGAACCAACCGTTTCATTCTTATCACTACTGCATGCCCGCAGGTCGACATCCTTGATGCCGAGAAAGTTTTCCGGTAATCGAGTGATTGCCTTCTGCCGGCGTGAGATTTCTGGAAAAACGCGATAGTGAGATCCGGCAGCGTTCAGCCTCTTTTGTTATAAAGTTTTAACAAGTGGAGGAATCATCCGCTCTTACTAAGGCTGCACCACACTGTTTACAATGGTATTGTGCTTCCCCCCGTAAGAGACGATTATGCCGAATTGTAGTTAACTGATGCGTTTGACAGCCACAATGATAAGAGAACTTTTGATATTGTCGCGTACGGCTATTCTCTGTGGAGAATTGATGCGTTCGATTTGCCGGCACCGCTAGGATCTCCTCCATCATCCAACGCCATTCAGCACCATGTGGCGCTACATCACCGGCTAAAGCATAGACTAAGAGATGGGCATATTCATGAGGCACCACCTCATCAATAAAGGCTTGACCATTTTCTGCTAAAAGTATTGGATTAAAACGGAGCTCCCAACGCTGAAGATGCGCAGTTCCGGCACTCTTTCCGCGAAGATGAAACGAGATTTTAGGATAGAGATCTTTGGTAGCGATTGCCAAACGAGGGGCTATTCGCGCACGAAAGGAGCTCGCCATACAGCGTGATTGAGAAGCGCTGTGTAATTTGCCAATCCTTTTTTGTAACTGCTTAAATTCTTTGACGGATAATCGCTCCGCAAGCGTCGCCATTGCAGTCGCTTCAACTGACTTCACCTTCTCTAATAGAGAAAGCAAGAGCGCCTCTCCATCTGAAGAGGCGTCTAATAGTAGGGATTGACCAATAACTTCTATCTTCTCTCTCATGATATTATGCTATCTATCGATCCTTCGATATCGCCACAATTAGGGATCGGTAAACTCTCGTGTTAAATCGAAGACCGTCAGATTCTCCTTCTCTGCACGGCTATACTCTTTACGGAACTTGCCATCTTTTAGAAGAATAGTGCGATCACCATAACGAATCGCATGCTCCATATTGTGAGTAATCATAACACAGGTGAGCGATTGATCCCGTACTAACTTATCCGCTAATGCCATCACATTTTCTGCAATTTTAGGATCGAGCGCGGCTGTAATCTCATCAAGTAATAAAATCTTAGATTCTGCCACAATCGACATCACAAGACTTAATGCTTGGCGTTGACCGCCGGAGAGATTTGTTACAGTTTCGTTGAGTCGATTTTCTAAATTCATATCAAGAAGCGCTAACTTCTCTTGAAAGAAATGGCGCCGCTCACGATTATTAAAAAGAGAGAAGCCTCGGCGTCCACCACGCTTATAGGAGAAAGCCATATTCTCTAAAATGGTCATATTCTCCATAGTCCCGACACGGGGATCTTGCATCACAATAGAGACCCATTTTGCCCGCTCCTGTTGAGAACTCTTGGTGACATCAACACCATCGATTAAAATTTTGCCCTTCTCCGGCTTCATAAAACCAGAAATGGTATTGAAAACTGTCGATTTACCGGCGCCATTCCCACCGATAATCACGACAAATTCCCCTTTTTTAACCTCAAGTGAGAGATCTTCTAAGATTGTCCGCTCAAGCTGTGTCCCTTTACCAACAACAAGCTTAATACCCTCTAATTTTAGCATCGACGCTTTCCTCCCGGCATCGCCATAATGATAATAATCAGAAGACCGGCGATCAGGTTGAAGTCGTAACTCTTCAAATTGAGGAATTCTGCATGGAGTGCAAGACCTGTGACAATACGATAGACGATCGAACCGACAATACAGCTCAATAACTTAATCCACATTGAACGAAAAGGAAGGATTCGCTCCCCAATGATTACGGCGGCAAACCCGGCAATAATGGTGCCGATACCGGCAGAGATATCGGTAAACCCTTGCTGCTGACTAAAGAGTGCGCCCCCCATCGCAATAAGCGCATTTCCCATCGCAACACCTAAAATCACCATCCATTTAACATTAACTCCACCATTGAGACAGAGACGTTTATTTTGCCCAACAGCACGGATCGAAAGCCCTAAATCGGTATTGAGAAGATAACTAAAGAGCGCAATCAAAATAACCGCAATCCCACCTAAAACTACCAAATTATTGGTAATAAAGATGGTCGGTGACATCAATAGAGAGATATTGGGCGTCCCATTCATCACATGGAGATTGATAGAATAGAGCATAAATGCCACTAAGATCCCGGCAAGAAGATCGGTCACCTTAAAAAAGCTATTTAAGATTCCCGTCAATGCACCGGCAAGTGCGCCACCCATCAGGGCGAAGACCAGAGAAAGAAAGGGATCAACCCCTGCTTTGATTAAAACGGAAGAGATGGCAGCTCCTAATACGAAGCTACCATCACAAGTTAGATCTGGAAAGTCGATAATTCTAAAAGTGAGGTAGATCCCCATCCCGACAATTCCATAAATGAACCCGAGTTCCAGGCTCATAATCAATTCACTTAAACTCATCCTATATCCTAATTTTGTTGAACGGCTTCCGCTTTTCCATCTTTAATGATGACAGCTGCCGCCTCAACAACCTCTTTAGGAAGTGTTAAGCCAAGCTTATTAGCGGTATCCATATTAATAACGAGCTCCATCTTATCAGGAAATCCGACGGGAATTGTATTAATATCTTGACCATCTAAAATGTCGGCAATCATCTCTGCGGTATCGATTCCTAACTGATATTGATTAGGACCTAATGCCGCTAAAGGACCTGAAAGAACAGCATCGGTATCGGCAACGAATACAGGTTTACCTGCTTTAATGCCAGCGATAACAATACTCTCTAAAGCTGCGAGCGCAGTATTATCACCATAGATAAAGATTGCATCTGTCTGATTTGCAAGGCGCGTAGCCGCTTGAGGGACATCCGCCGTACGATTGACCGATTGTGTCACTACCTCTAAGCCAAAATCTGGCGCTGCTTCTTCAAGATCTTTCAATTGGGTAATGGAATTTGCTTCACCGGGATTGTAGATAAAACCGATCTTCTTCATCTCGGGTAAAACTTCTTTAAACATCGCTAATTGCGGAGCGACTTCAACATAGTTCGACATACCGGTCACATTATTATTACCATTTTCGAGTGCCGGCACTAAACTTGCACCGACAGGATCAGTAATAGAGCTAAAGACCATCTTTGTCTTCCCTTCCATCGCCGGTTTTACTAAACTCTGCGCTGAAGGCGTTCCAATTCCGACAGTAACATCGGCATTTTGAGCAACAAACTTTGTTGAAATCTGTGCAGCTAATGCAACGTTTGCTTGAGCAGATTCGACGATAAAGTCGAGATTCTCCCCTTCAATATATCCTCGCTCCTTAAGACCATCACGAATTCCTTTTGCGGTCGCATCAAGTGCCGGATGTTCCACAATTTGATTGACATAGACCTTCTTCATCTCATCTGCAAATGAGAGTCCTGTTGCCAATGTGGCACTTAATAGCACTGCAAGTAACTTTTTCATGATCGCTCCTAATGATTATTTTGCCTTCGCTTTTCTACTTCGCTTTTTCAGTTCACTATTACTTCGTTTTGACTTCACCTCTGAAGCTTATGGCGCCGTATTGTGAATTAAGCCTCTATTTTTGTACTACTGTGGTGATACAGTATTACAATTCCAAAAGTGTGTCAATCTTTTTCAATTTTTCCAAGGCTCATTTTATAAGGGAGAAGAAATCATTGATCCATCTATGAAACTTATAGACCATAAGTTATAAACCATAGGGAAGCATAAAGTATTATAAGTAGTATAAAAAAATGCCGAGACTAAGCTCGGCATCATAAAAGTTAATATATTGATTTAACTACATTTGATTTAACTACATAGAGTTAACCACATAGGTAATATCGATCGATAGCAAACAGAGATCTCATCGAAGCTTCTGCCCCTCTCTAGATCTTCTCCTCTTCCTTCATTCTTCCTAATACAAGACGATAACCATGATTTTTCTCTTCATTAATAAAACGTGCTACACGACCAATTGTGGTTAAGCTTGCTGAGGTCAATGCATGAATTTCTCGATAGGAGAGATCTTCCCGCTCAAGCAACTGGCATACCTTCCATCTTTCAACCACTGAGGAGAGCTCTTTTGGCGTTAAGAGATCCTTTAAAAAAGATAACATCTCATCGGTATCTTTTAACTTCAAAAAGGCATCACACAACGATTTATCAAAATCGATCTCTTCTAGACGCTGCTCTAATACTGCAAGATGCTCTTTACTCATAACGCTCCCTCACTTCTTGTTTTATATGAGTACTTCAACAGGTACTCTCAATTTGTACTTTCAACCTTATACCTTAGATAGATACTTCTAGTAGGTCTAATAGATCCGATAGATCCAATAGATCCCTAATAGACTCTAAAGACCTAGGTATTTTAGTCAGTCTCTTATTTTTATTCTTAGGAAGAATACTTTACGCGAATTATTGTTTTATGAATAATTTTATTCACCATTTTAACCGATTCTTTTAGAGCGCTCTACCCTCTTTCCCAGATGAGTCATGAGTCGTCAATTCTGCCCCATTCTCCTTCTCTTTCGGATGAGATATCTCTTCGATCACAGGTGCTGCAGCAACTGCTTGCTCTTTTTTTGTTAACTTCACAATTCGATCATCTTCTACAGGATGAGTTGCTTGATAGAGCGCCATCTCAAGCTCACTGTTGTAGTGTTTAATCTGCTCAATACTCCAAGAGAAATAACGTGCCATAAAACGCACGACCTCCACTTGATACTGCACCATCTGAGCAAGATTAAAATAGAGCATTCCCGTACGACGAATAAAAAAGTCACTCGGTCTTAAAAGGGATTCATGCTCTAAAGCATAACGAAGCTGTAGATAGAGAGGTAGTGGCAATCCCTGCATCTCTTCAGGCGAAGCTGTTTTAGCAATATTGAAGAGTTGGTCGATATTGCTACCATAGATCAACGCTAATTGACGCGCCTCCTCTTCTGTTAAATTGGCAGCGATGCCTGCTTCAACCGCTTTTTCAATAAATTGCGCAAACCCTTCACTCCCTCCCACATCACCGCCGGAGATCGGTAGCGTCATCGTTTGGCATGCACCAAATGTTTTTCCCTTTTCGCTTCCCAATTTTGCCACAATCTCATCAACAACTGATTCCGCTAATTCCCGATACCCCGTTAATTTACCGGTTGTGACAGTGACTAAACCATCGCCTGTAATCTTGAGAAGGCTCTTCTCTCCCTTCTTCCCTGTATGGTGCTTATCAATAATGATTGATGCTACACCTGCCCAAGAAGATTCGATCGATTCCGTTGTAAGATTGAGTGCCGGTAAATATTGATTGATCAATGCTAAGAGCCTTGCTTGATCTGTCGTCGAAACTGCTGGCGTTTCTCGCTTACCTTCATAAAGGGAGCTACTCACACCAACATAGGTCTTATCACCGCGCGGGATAGCACATACCATCTGCTTATTATCTTCGGTATCAAAAAAGAGAGCATCTTCAAGGGGGAAATCTTTCTGATCAAAGACAAGATGGGCTCCTTTGATATAACGCACTTCCATCCCATCAACAATCGCTTCCGGAGAGAAATCGTAAGCCCATGCGCCAGTGGCATTGAGAACGATATCCCCTTCAACAAGGTAGGTATTTTGGGTCATTCGATCTTTAGCAACAACGGCTTCAACATAGCCATTAGGATCATAATTAAAGGATTGTGCTTCAAGGTAATTGAAGCAATGAGCCCCCATCTCTACAGCTCTTTTGATAATCTCCAACGTTAAGCGCGCATCATCGGTACGATACTCAACATATTCAGCAGCGCCGCGTAAACCTTCCGCTTTCAGTTGGGGAATCTTCTTTAAGACCTCTTCACGACGATAGATCTGTCGGCGCTCATCTTTCTGCACGCCGGCAAGATAGTCATACACTTTCAGACCGATCGATGTAGTCAATCGCCCAAAACTTCCCCCTTTATAGAAGGGAATCAGCATCTTCTCTCGACGAATCACATGGGGGGCATTCTCATAGAGCGTCGCGCGCTCTTTTCCCGTCTGCATCACATTCTTAATTTGAAGCTTCTTCAGATAGCGCAATCCACCATGAATCATCTTTGTTGAGCGACCACTTGCTCCAGAAGCAAAATCTTCTCTCTCTAACAATGCAACCTTCATCCCTCTTGAAGCAGCATCAAGCGCAATACCGGCACCGGTAATCCCCCCTCCCATAATGACAAGATCATAATGCTCCTGTTTTAAAAGTTGAATATTTTGTCGTCGATCACGTGCGTTAAGCGTCATGAAGATTCCTTTCTCTTTGATCCTAAAATTGATAGGTTGATAGTATCTATCGGGACAATCTGTTAGATAACGTTCTATTAGATACAACCTATTAGATACAACCTATTAGATAATGATATTCATCAGCAAACTCAAAATGAGTTTACTAACAGCTAGCTATTTTACACTGTATAAAGAACACTTTATAAGAAAATAGAGTCAATAAGATGATCTAACCGCAAATCTTTCTCAATTTAAGTGCGATAAACGACAAAATCTCCCTTAAATTGGGTGGTTATGATACCAGCGCTCTCAAGATGACTCTCCAACTTTATTCGCCCTTTCCCATAGCGATGAAACATCTTAACAAAGCGAGCCCATGGTTCGTCACTCGATGCTTCACAAATCGCGATAGCATCCTCTTTCATCGGCATAGGATAGTGAATATGTGCATCTTGAATAACGATATGGATCTTTTCGCTAATCCCTAACTCTCTCAACTTAAGATGGAGCCAGCTCCAAGCGACTAGGAGAGATGCCGTATAGAGACTTCCGCCAAATCCGGTTCCCATATGATTACGATTAGGTGCTAGTGGTACCGCTATAGTCAACTTCTCCTGTACCCATGAGAGCGGTTTAAGTTCTAATGATTGGCTAATTGGGATCTCTCGTGCCAACCAATTTGTTAAATAGTGACAAATATCCTCATCACCTCTTTCTCTCTTCTCATTAGAATTCTTGGGATCTAACTCTACAGGTGGTGCTATTTGCTCTTTTTCCATATTTAATCCTCCTCAATCTTAACTATTCATATTGATCGTATTGATCGATAATCGATGTTATAACTTGCCCTAATTCAACATTTTGAATCTTAACTTCAATCTCAACTTGCAACTTGAATTGAAAACTTGAATTGAATTATAACAAACAGAGGCTGATGAGTTGCCGGATCTCACCATCGCGTTCTTTCAAAAACTACGCGCCGGCAGATTGGCTATCCCCTGTTGCCGGCAAGTTGGCGACTTCAATCATTCGATCTTTCTCGGCATCATCGATGCCGACCTGTGGGCATGCAGTAGAGATAAGAGCGAAATAGTGCTCTCCCGCGGCTCAACGGATCATCTTAAGAATTATTAATGATTAATGAAGACAAAAAGAGGCTGATGAGATGCCGGATCTCACCATCGTGTTCTTTCAAAAATCACGCGCCGGCAATAAATAATCTCTCAATTGCCGATAATCATCATCTCAATCATGGGTTTAAGTAGTTCTGACTCCTCGACATCATCGATGCCAACCTGCGGGCATACGGTCGTGATAAGAGCGAAATAGTGCTCTCCCGCGGCTCCGCTGATCTTCTTAGAGGTTAATATATAGGTTCTGATAACTTCCTCTTATCAGACCCTTTTTAAGATTCTTTATCGTAGCTATTAATAAATACCATAAGATTTTGCCCGTTATATATGTTTTAATATCTTCAGTCGCTCCAGAAGGCTCATAGATAAAGGACTTCAAAAGGAGCAATCTTTAAATCTCACCAAAATTAAAGATTAAATTAAAGATACAAAAGTTGAAGATTGTTTATTAGAGATAAGCTTTCAGATAAACAACCAACTGATTAAACTGATTAAATCAATTAAGCAATATTTTAAATAGTAAGGAGATTCATTATGGCTATCGATACCATTAAAGAGATGTTACCAGCGTATGCAAAAGATATGCGTCTTAACTTTTCAACTGTTTTAACAGAAGCTGGTGCGCCAGGTCTGACTGAGAAACAGATCGCTGCTGTTGCTGTTTCTGTAGCGCTAAGCACCAAATGTAAAGTGTTAATCGATGCAATGGAAAAATTTGCACAAGACTTCTTAACAGAAGAGGAGTTCCAAGGTGCGCAGATCGCAACAAGCATCATGAGCATGAATAACATCTACTATCGTTTTACCCATCTTGTATCAAACGATGAGTATACAAAATTACCAGCACGTCTTCGCATGAACCAAATGGCAAACCCAGGTCTTGATAAAGCGACTTTTGAGCTTGCTTCTATCGCTGTATCAGCTGTCAACGGTTGTGGAATGTGTGTCGACTCACATGAGAAAAACTTACGCCAATTAGGTGTCTCTTCTCAAGGAATTCAGTCAGCGGTACGTATTGCAGCAGTTCTCTTCTCTGTAAGCGTTTCTTTGGCTGATAAGTAGATATCGATTCTCTCTGAATCCTTGGATCTGATTTCCTAAGTCGAGATCCAATATCTACTGAGCTCTTTGGTTCCCCTCCAAAGAGCTCTTTTTTTATCACTCAATTCCAACAGCTTCCCCGTTTTTTCTAACAAATCCTGTATACTAATCTGTGAATAATGAGAGCTAGATCCACTTTGTAGATCAACGACTACAGAATCATCTAGACTAAAAAAATAGAGAACTCAATGAGGATATCAATATATGTTAAATTACTGGCAAAATGTGGGAGAGAATGCTCGTAGCGCCTCCGAAAAGCTCCGTATGGCGGACTCTGGAAAGAAGAATCAATTTTTAGAGCGTCTCTATGAAGAGATCCTAGCGCACCGTGAAGAGATCAAGCTTGAAAATAGTAAAGATCTTACCAATGCAAAAGAACAAAATTTTGATGTTGCCTTTATCGATCGTTTAGCACTCGATGATACACGTATTGAAGCGATGGCAAATGGCGTTAAAGAGATGATTCTCCTCCCTGATCCTATTGGTGAAATCAGCGATATTAAAGTTCGCCCCTCAGGTATTCAGGTTGGCAAAATGCGAATGCCTCTCGGCGTTATTGCAATTATTTATGAATCTCGCCCTAATGTAACGATTGATGCTGCAGCACTCTGCCTAAAATCGGGAAATGCCGCAGTCCTTCGCGGCGGGAGTGAAGCCTTTCATACCAATCAATACTTAGCAACACTACTCACGATTGCGCTCGAAAAGGCGGGACTGCCGAAAGATTCAATTCAAATTATCAATACCACCGATCGCGCGATTGTTGATCTGATGGTCACCTCACCACAATATATCGATGTAGTAATTCCTCGTGGCGGTAAAGCACTGGTGGAACGGATCAATCACCAAGCAACGGTTCCTGTTATTAAACATCTCGATGGTGTTTGCCATACCTATGTCGATAGTGAAGCGGATATTAACAAAGCTTACCATGTTGTCGATAATGCAAAGACGCAGCGCTTTGCCCCTTGTAACACGATGGAGACGCTCTTAATTCATGAGGGAATCTTAAAGAAGTTTCTTCCCGAGATGGCAACGATCTTAGTTGAGAAAGGGGTAGAACTGAGAACTTGTGAAAAAGCTTTAGCACTTCTTAAAGCGGAAAATATTCCGGCAATTATTGCTGCAGAAGAGGATTGGCATGCTGAATATCTCGCCCCAATCTTGGCGGTAAAAGTGGTCAAAAGTATGGAAGAAGCCATTACACATATTAATCATTATGGTTCCCACCATACCGATGTGATCTTGACGGAGAACTACTCTAAAGCGATGCATTTCCTCCGCGCTGTTGATTCCGCTTGTGTCATGATCAATGCCTCATCCCGATTCTGTGATGGCTTTGAATTTGGTCTAGGTGCAGAGATTGGCATCTCTACCGATAAGCTTCATGTTCGCGGTCCTGTAGGGCTTGAGGGCTTAACCTCACAAAAATATATTGTGCTCGGCCATGGTGAGGGGCGTCAATAGATTAAGATCGCCCGTTTCACCCATCGGTTCTAGAAATATCACTTTGGAATTAAACAATTGATCCCCATTATCAAGTGGTAGAGAATAGAGAAGTATAAAAAGTGTAAAGATTGTAAAGAAACCGACATCAACGCAAAGATATCGCTTAAAAATAATATCTTTGCCCCTTTTGTAGCTATAATATGCCACCTTCAGGGAATAACTGATAAAATAGAGTGGTATTTTTACTAGGAGTATAAAAAGATGACAGAACAAGCAACGCTCGAGAAGATCAAGAGCCAAGTAACTGAAAACCCTGTAGTTATCTACATGAAAGGAAGCCCACAATTTCCAATGTGTGGTTTCTCAAGTCGTGCAGCACAGGCACTTGCAGATACCGGTCTTCCCTTCTCATTTGTAAATGTGATGGATGATCCACAAATTTTTGAACATCTTCCAAAATATGCAGATTGGCCAACCTTCCCACAAATCTATATCGGTGGAGAGTTGATCGGCGGATGTGACATCATTTTAGAGCTTGCAGAGCGTAATGATCTCAAGCAGATGATGAATGAAGCGATCGAAAACCAAAAGGCATGATTGGTCGATCACTGATATAAGCGCTTGAGATTAATCAAATGAGATCACAAAATACTTATATCGGAACGATCCAGATTCGTACAACTTATGCTAGTACTGTTCACAACTAGTGAGTACTAGCGCAATTCATTAATTACAAAAAACCCATGCCCAAAATGGGTTTTTTGCTAATTAATTTAAGGAGATAACTCATGAACGTTTTTGAGATTAAACACCCTCTTGTTGCCCATAAAATTGGAAAGATGCGCAAAAAAGAGATCTCAACAAAAGATTTTAGAGAATTAGCCTCTGAAATCGCCCAGCTTCTTGCCTATGAAGCGACCAAAGATCTTGAGACAGAACCTCGCACAGTTGAAGGTTGGGCCGGTGATGTTGAAGTAGAGCAGATCAAAGGAAAGAAAGTTACCATCGTTCCGATCCTAAGAGCGGGTATCGGTATGCAACAAGGTGTTTTAGAGTTGATCCCTGGCGCGCGCGTCTCTGTCGTTGGCTTTGAACGTGATCCTGAAACTTTAGAAGCTGTTGCCTACTATCAGAAGCTCACCACTCATCTTGAAGATCGTACTGCGCTTATTATCGACCCGATGTTAGCAACAGGCGGCACCGCAATTGCAACTATCGATCTCCTCAAGAATGCTGGCTGTAAGAAGATTAAAGCACTCTTTTTAGTTGCAGCTCCTGAAGGTATTGAAAAATTACATGCAAAGCATCCTGATGTTGATATCTATACAGCATCGATCGATCAAGGCTTAAATGAAGATGCCTACATCCTTCCAGGCTTAGGCGATGCCGGTGATAAGATCTTCGGTACGGTTGAAGGCTAATAATTACCGATAGTTATGGTAGAATCGGGGCGTAATACTTGATCTAAATCAAGTGGAATCTTAAGCGTAATCGATTGATAGATCACCGATCTATTGACCGAATAGGACTGATGATCACTACTCGCTATCGATATTACGCTTCATCTATTATTTAGGAAATGGACTTGATATGACCCTATTGTTACGAAATAAGCGATCAATCTGCGCGCTACTTTTAAGCTCTCTTCTCACACTTCCTCTTTGGGGAAATGGAATGGAGATTACAGAAGAGCAGGCATTTATCAATGGAAAACAGGCAATTGTTAAGAAAGATTGGCAAGCCTATCAACAATATCGCGATCAACTCCAAAACTCCTCTCTCCTTCCCTATTTAGAGTTCTACTACTATCAAGAGCGAATCGATGAGAGCGATCCTCAAGAGGTTCTCGACTTTACCGATCGCCATGCAAAAGAGCCCTTTGCTAATACATTAAAGATCAATCTCTTTCAAAATCGAGAGAAGAGGGAGAATTACCAATTCATTCTCGATCATGCACAGTTTGCAGATACATTGAGTTTACGATGCTATCTCTACAATGCGCAGCAGAAGAGTGCTCAATTTAATTTCGCTGAATTTCAGAAAGATTGGGAGAAGCAACTACAACTGCCTAATAGTTGCTTGCCAGCGGAGCGCTACTGGTTACAGAACAACCAAAATACCGCTCTTGTTGAGAATAAGATCGAAGCACTTCTCTTAGCGGGAAGAGTCTCTAAAGCAGAGAGTCTTATTACAACGCTTCCTGAAGAGAAGCAGAACTATTTTCAATACTTTGCCAATCTTCTAAAAGATCCTAGCGCTATTATGGTTCAAAAGAGCTACTATCCCGACAGTCAGAAGCTCTATAACAGAGTATTGCAAAAATGGTCGAGTCAAGACTCCTTAAAAGCAGAAGCAGGTTTACAGTTAGCGAAGGAGAAATCGCTTCTGACCGATGAGGACTATATCAAATTACGCAACCGTATCGCCGTCTTTCAAGCAGGGCGCGCTGATGCTGTAGCACCTCTTGATAAGATTCTTGCCATCCCTGTCGATGAGCGAGATGATCAATTGATTCAATGGGGTTTTCGTTTAGCGGCTAAAGAGGGAAATTACCCCATTGCACTTGCCCTTCTCTCCCATCTCTCTCCTGAAGCGCAAAAAGAGGATGTCTGGCGCTACTGGTTAGGCAGAACCTATATGGAGATTGGCGATCATGAACAGGCAAAATATTACTACAAACTTATTCAGAACCAACCCTCTTTCTACGGTTTTTTAGCAGCAGATGCTCTAGAACACAATTATGATGGCATCAATGCAATTGCTAAAAATAAGAAGATAAAGAGTGACACACCGCTTCCACAACGCTTTATAGTGGGATTACTGCTTGCTAAAGCCAATGAGGAGTACTTTAGTCGCGCTAAATGGCAAGAGGCACTACGCAATAGCACACAAGCAGAACAAGAGGCAGGAAGTATCGCCGCCTTTGATGCTGGTTTTTATAACTTAAGTCTCCAAGCGGCAACTAGAGCCCGTGCTGAAGGTGGCATCTACTACCGTTATCCAACCGCTTATCTCCCAATTATTGAGAAATATAGCGATCAACTGGTCACAGAGCCGATTGTCTTAGGACTCATTCGTCAAGAGAGCCTCTTCCATGAACGAGCAAAATCTCCGGCAAGCGCTTATGGTTTGATGCAATTACTCATTCCGACAGCAGAGCGTGTCTCCCTCTCTCTCAATGAGAAAGAACGAGAATCTCTCTATGATCCTGAGGCAAATATCCGTTACGGCATCACCTATCTCCATCAATTGAAAGAGAATGTAGGAAGTTGTATCCCCTATATGTTAGCAAGCTATAATGCCGGTCCTCACAATGTAAAAAAGTGGCTTCCTAACGAGGATGAGCAACTCGATATGGCACTCTGGATCGAAACAATCCCCTTCTATGAGACACGGGGATATGTGAAAAATGTCTTGAGTAATGCTGTGATCTACCATGCGCTCAATCGTGATCCGAAGCGTCTTTCAGAATATCTTAGCTGTACAACCACTCGTGAGCCGCAAACGACAACTGTTGTAGAGAAAGGGAGTTAAAAACAGATGCTCTATAAACTGCTCTTGATCGTTTTGATCATTTTAGGTTTCTTTCTCTTTCTTCGTTGGAAGATGATGCCGAAAAAAGTTGTGGAGGTCGATCGCCCTGTTCCTGCCTCATGGTATCAAGCGATTCCTAACCTCTTCACACCGGCAGAGCAGCTCTTTCTCTCCTCTTTAGAAGTGGCCCTTGCCGGCATACCGGTAAAGATCTTTGGTAAAGTACGGATTGCCGATATTATCAAGGTGAGACCCGGGCTTGAACGGAGCGATTATGCCGGCGCATTTAGTAAAATTCGTTCAAAACATGTCGATTTTGTCTTAGTGCATCCTTTAACAACAGCACCTCTTCTCGTAATTGAGCTTGATGATAGTACCCATGATCAATATGAGCGCAAAGTGCGTGATGCTTTTGTCGATGAAGCGCTCTATCAAGCACAGATTCCCATTCTGCATGTTCCCCTTCGTAAACGTTATATCGAGCATAATCTCCGCGCACAGATTATCGAGATCTTAAGACAGCATCACGATTATCGTTTTCAGGAGATGTAAAATCGAAAACGCCTTAACATTAGATTCACAAAAAAGGGAGTTGCACTACTTCTATGTTCTCCATTGCCGGGATAATACCCTCTATGCCGGCTATACCAAAGATCTTACCAGAAGATTAGCAGAACATAATCTTGGGAAAGGGGCCAAATATACCCGCCCGATGTCGCGTCGTCCTGCCACAATGATCTTCGCGAAACGCTATCTTAGCCGAAGTGCAGCAATGAAAGCAGAGTATGCCTTTAAGCAACTTCCTCGTCGAGAAAAAGAGCTCTACCTTAAAACAGAACCACTGTCCTGCACCCTTCCTAATGTTCATATCGATTATTCTCAAATAGATTAAGATTCCATCCATCGCAAAAAATCTGGTGCTATATCACTGTATTTCTTCAATCCATCCTGTAAAATACTCTATTCCAACCGTGGTATCTCCCGGGACAAGGCAATAGAGGATTTTATTGATGAAAGCAGAGATTATAGTCAGTGGTTCAGAACTTCTTTTAGGTCAATCAATCGATACAAATGGCCCTTGGATTGCGCGTCAATTGAGTGAAATCGGGATCGATTGCCATTTTAAATCCACCGTAGGGGATAATCTCAACAATATGGCCACAACGCTTGCACGTGCCTTTAGTCGTGCCGATATTATTCTCTGCACAGGCGGATTAGGACCCACGCAAGATGATATCACTCGTGAAGCTGTTGCCAAAGCACTCGATCTTCCACTCATCTATGATGAGACACTTGCTGAAGTCATTCGGGAGAAGTTTCGCCAACGCAATAGAACGATGTCTGATAATAACTTACGCCAAGCTTTCTATCCTGAAGGTGCTGACATCTTAGAGGCCTTTCCCGGCACTGCCCCCGGCATCCATCTTCAATATGAAGGAAAACATCTCTTTCTAATGCCCGGCGTTCCTGCTGAGATGAAGGTGATGATGGAGCAAGATGTGATTCCCTATCTTTTAACGCTTCTACCTGATGTCGAACGGATCTACACAAAGACGCTTCGTTGTTGGGGAAAAGGGGAATCCGATATCTCTGCACTGTTATCGGAGATTAATGATGAGCTCGATCATCTCCCCAATCCTAAGCTCTCCTTTCTTGCCTCTGGTATTGAAGGCATTCAGGTTCGTTTCTCTGCTAAAACTCATTCCGAATCTGCGGCGATGGCTTTAATTGAACCCTTTGCTCAACGTGCTAAAACGCTTCTCGGAGATCTCTGTTTTGGCGAAGATCAGATGAGCATGGAATCAGTTGTTGCCGATCTTCTCAATGAAAAACAGCTCACTTTAGGGTTATATGAATCTTTTAGTGAAGGGATGATCTCTAGTCGCCTTAATGAGAAGAGTGATCGAGAGCACTACTTCAAAGGCGCTTGGATCGAAAGTCGCTATCAAGATCTCTCTGTCGAAGCATATAAAACCAAGCTCTACTATATTCAATCCTTAAGTCACGCCGATTTGGTGGCGACCGTTCATGGTGAAAAAGTGGGACAAAATATGAAGTTAACGCTACTACTTCAACATCATGATCGACTTCATGAAAAAGAGATGGTAATCCCCTACTTCAATCATCAAGCAACTGTGAGTTTCTCAGTGATCAATCTTCTCAATATGGTACGGCTCTATCTTCTAGATGCTCTAGATCAACAGCAATAACCACGGCATCCAAGATACCAACCTGCGGGCATGCACCGGTTAAAAGAACGAAATAGTCGGCTCCCGCAGTTCCATGAATTCTCTTAAGAATCATAAAAATGATTAATTGAAACAACAAAGGCTGTTACGTTGCCGGATCTTACTATCTCATTCTTCCAGAAATCTTGCGCCGGCAATAGGCATCAGAGATACCGCCCTGCGGGCATGCAGAAGTAATAAGAATGAAGTAGTCGGTTCCCGCAGTTCCACGAATTCTCTTAAGAATCATAAAAATGATTAGTTGAAACAACAAAGACTGTTGCGTTGCCGGATCTTACTATCGCGTTCTTCCCCAAATTGCGTGCCGGAAATAGGCATCAGAGATACCGACCTGCGGGCATGCAGTAGTGATAAGAGCGAAATAGTCGGTTCCCGCAGTTCCACGAATTCTCTTAAGAATCATAAAAATGATTAGTTGAAACAACAAAGGCTGTTGCATTGCCGGGTCTTACTATCTCATTCTTCCAGAAATCTTACGCCAGCAATAGGCATTAGAGATGCCGACCTGCGGGCATGCAGAAGTAATAAGAATGAAGTAGTCGGTTCCCGCAGTCCCACGAATTCTCTTAAGAATCATAAAAATGATTAGTTGAAACAACAAAGGCTGTTGCGTTGCCGGATCGTACTATCGCTTTCTTCCCCAAATTGCGGCCGGCAAAGGGCATCAGAGATACCGACCTGCGGGCATGCACCGGTTAAAAGAGCGAAATGGTCGGCTCCCGCGGCTCCACGAACCTTCTTATTGAAAAGATTAAAACTAACTGAAGCTGAACGTTGCCGGAGATCACCATCGCATTCTTCCGAAAATCACGCGCCGGCAAAGGGCGATCTCCTATCACCGGCAAATAGTGATCAATCCCCTCGACTATTGAGAATTCGCTATAATAGAGATTCCTAATAAAAACCTCATTGAAAAGAGTGATAGATGAAGAAAAAGATTAGAGTGGTTGCCGCCATTATTTGGGATGAGCGAAGAGAGAGAATCCTTTTAAGTCGCCGAAAAGCAGAACAAGATTTTGCCGGTCTCTGGGAATTTCCCGGCGGAAAAGTCGAAGAGGGTGAACCGGATCAAGCCGCTTTAGTGCGAGAACTAAAAGAGGAGATCGCAATTGAAGCAACCCTCTTTGAGGAGGCACTCTCCTTTCAATACCATTATCCCGATAAAACGATCGACTTTGTCATCTTTGAAGTCTTTAGCTTTACAGGAATACCTCAAGGCGCCGAATCACAAGAGATCGCTTGGGTTGAACAAGATCAATTGAGCGAACGACAATTTCCGGCAGCTAATAAAATGATGATCGACTATCTACAAGAAAAATCAGACCATAAGCTCGAATAAAATGGCGTAAAAAATGCCGAGTATTATAACCTCGGCATTCTTGTTTCATGATTTTCTCTTGATGATTGAGATGACAACCTTAAACAGTCATGATCACAATTTGAGCGCTAATGGAATAATCGCCTCTAATGTTAAACCTGGTTTTGCAATCTTATTGACGCGTTTTTTCGCTTCAGTTTGACTATAACCAAGACTCACTAACGCTTCAATGGCATCTGTGATAATCGCATCACCATCAGAGATTAACATTCCACTGCTAGTAGCAATCAGATCATCGGTAATATCAAGTGGTGCTAAGGCTTTAATCTTATCCCGAAGCTCTACAATCAGTCGCTCTGCCGTCTTCTTACCCACTCCAGGAACCTTTGTTAAACTATTGAGATCTTCGGTCTGAATCACACGATAGAGCTCCTCTGCAGAGAGCCCAGAGAGAATAAGAATCGCACTCTTAGGACCAATACCCGAAACACGAATCAAGAGACGAAATGCTTCTCGCTCTTTAGGGCTACTAAAACCATAAAGAAGTGAGGCATCTTCCCGCACAACATGATGTATTGTTAGCTGAACGTCCTCCCCTTCACTCGGTAATTGTGCAAAGCTACTCATCGGTAGCTCCACTTCATAACCAACACCACCTACATCGATCAAAGCCTGATTTGGCAGACGCTTCTCTGCCAAAATACCGGTTAAACGACCAATCATACTAATCCCCCTAACTTTGAATGAAATGCATGTGTTAATGCTGCGGCCAAAGCATCTGCCGCATCTGCTTGTGGCTTGCGATTTAACTTTAAAAGGCTCTGAACCATATGTTGCACCTGCTCTTTAGCCGCATGCCCACGCCCCACAACCGTCTGCTTAATACGGGTTGCCGCATACTCCGCGACGATTAATTCTGCCATCGCCGCAGCACACATCACAACACCACGAGCTTGCCCTAATTTAAGGGCCGATTGTGGATTTTTGTGTAAAAAAACCTCTTCAATCGAGAGGACTTCAGGACGATAGAGCGCAATCAACTGATCGACACCCTGAAAAATCGTTAAGAGGCGATTGGCCATCGGTTCATCTGTCTTCATTCGAATACAGCCAGAATCCACATATTGTGGCCTTCTACCGCTAGCATCAATCACCCCATAACCGGTAATTCTAGAACCTGGATCGATTCCTAATATAATCATATAATCCTGTAAGAATTATGGGTGAGCAATTATTGGAAGAGTTGCTCTAAAATCTCATCAGAGATATCCGCATTAGAGTAGACCTTCTGAACATCATCGAGGTTTTCTAACGCTTCCACCATCGCCATCACTTTCTTCGCAGCTTCAAGATCGATCGAGACGTTATTATCAGCATATTGTGTGACTTCTGAATCTTCCGGCTCTAAACCTGCTTCAACCATCGCATTATGTACATCGACATAGCTCTGCGGTGTGGTTAAGACCTCAATAGAACCATCTTCATCAACAATCACATCTTCTGCACCGGCATTAATCGCCGCTTCCATAATCGCATCTTCATCTGAATTTTCAGGATAGGAGAGAACGCCCAATTCTCTAAACTGGAAAGCAACAGAACCATCAGTTCCTAAATTGCCACCATATTTAGTAAAAGCATGACGCACTTCCCCAGCGGTACGATTACGATTATTAGAGAGGCAATCGACCATCACGGCAACGCCGCCGGCACCATAACCTTCATAACGGATCTCTTCATCAGGAGGACCATCGGTAATACCAAGACCACGATTCACGGCCCGCTCAATCGTATCCTTTGGCATATTTGCAGCATAAGCGCGATCAATCGCAAGGCGAAGACGTGGATTAGTATCTGGATCGCCATTTCCTGATGTTCTGACTGCAATTGTGATCTCACGGATCAATTTGGTAAAAACTTTACCGCGTTTTTTATCTTGAGCACCTTTACGATGCTGTATATTTGCCCATTTACTGTGACCTGCCATATATCTACCTTATTGTGACAAGATTGATAAAAGAAAAGAGTAATAACGAATTTATAAAGAGAGCATTTTACCATAAAAGATGATAAACAAATGAACGATTAACAGATAGAGGATCAACTAACTTTCGATTAAGCAATAGAAAAACAATAGAAAAGCAAATTAAAGAGCCGATAACAACTCTTTGCATATCGCTTCTAATAACGGTTTCTCTCATGGTTTCTCTCTTATGATTTATTCTTATAAACTTCTCTTATAATCTCTGCGATCATCATAAAAGGAAAGATGAAAATCACTCTCTTCTCCCGCTATTATCTGTTAAGCTATAACGCGCAATAGTTAGCTCACAATTGTCTGACAAGATTGCCGTAAATTGGTTAGGTTCTATCCTATTTCCCTTAGCTCTTACCGATAGCGTCTCTAAAATTATGCTCCAAACACTGACTTGGGTTCTCCTTCCGCTGCTCATTGGCTTTGCCATTCCCCTTAAGAAGCGCGCATTGATTAAGCTTGTCGATCATCTTCTGATCTCGCTGATCTACATTATTCTCTTTATCATGGGGTTAAATCTAGCAGCAATCCCCGATCTGTGGCACCAATTACAGTCGATCTTTGGTAAGACACTACTCTTTATTGTCTTAATCTTAGGGTTAAATATGATTGCCCTAATCTTTCTCGATAAGCAACTTCCCTTTCCACTGAAACCGGGTTCTGTCAAAAAAGAGTCCACCTGGAAGGCGCTTCTAGGCTCCTCTAAGCTTATTGGCGCCATTATTTTAGGTCTTATTGTAGGTTTAATCGCCAACCAATATATCTATCTTCCCGAACATTTAGCAGAGATTGCCCTTATGATTCTACTTGCCTGTGTGGGTCTACAGCTTCGAGCAAGTGGGGTTCATCTTAAAGCCGTGCTTTTAAACCGTTATGGACTTATTCTGAGCTTCTTCTTTATCCTCTCCTCCTTTGCCGGTGGGATAATTGCTGCGCTCATTTTACAGATGCCTATTACTCATGGATTAGCAATTAGCTCTGGATTTGGTTGGTATTCACTCTCTACCATTATTCTTCAAGATGCCCATGGTCCGATCTTAGGATCAATCGCCTTCTTTAATGATCTTTTCCGCGAGTTTTTCGCTTTTATGGTGATTCCGCTACTGATGGCACGCTATCCATTAACCGCAGTTGGATCGGGTGGCGCAACCTCTCTCGATTTTGTTTTACCGGTCATTCAAAGAACCGGCGGCGCACAAGTTGTCCCTATTGCGATTAGCTTCGGCTTTATCACCAATATCCTAGCGCCGATCTTTTTAGTCTTTTTTGCAAATCTCTAATCACTTGTAAAAGGTTTTAACAGACTCTAAGACGATTTCTGGAGTCGCGAGAACCAACTATTTCGCTCTTATCACTCCTGCATGCCCGCTTGGTCGGCATCTCTAATGTCAGGAAAATAGCGTTAAAATGATGATATTTGTTGGTGATAAAAGATCACCAACTGCCGGCGCGTGAGTTTTGAAAGAACGCGATGGTAAGATCCGGCAGCGTTCAGCCCTTTTATATCAATCAGATGAGTGTTAATCGATGAATTTAAGAACGGCGATTACGAATCAAATAATCAAGATCATTCGGGAGATTCTCTCGGCGTTGATCCTTCGATGAATCCTGCTCCTTAAATAGATGGTCAATCTCCTCTTTATCCGGCGCTGAGAACTCTTTAGATTTAAAAGCATTCTCTTCGCTCTTCTTGATTGCCTCCTCCTTTTTCTTGATTAACTGCTGCCGTAAAATAACGAACATTGATCCAAAGAATACTTTAATCATGATTAAGAAGAACAGATAGATCACCGAAACAACTATCACCGCTTCCGGCACAATAGGCATCGATAGATCGAGAACAAAAGTGACCAATCCCCCCATCTTTAATAATCCTAACGTTGCACTACCGGCAAGAAGTGCAATCAGTAGTGCTTCGATCCCCTTTAAAACAGCTATCGGTAACGCCTCTTCCTCTTCAATAGCAGAGATTCGACTAAGAATCTGATAGGCAAAGAAAAAGACTCCCCAAATCGTTAAAATTAACTGCCCATTACTTGCCCCTTTTGTGCTTCCATAGAGCGATGATGACCAAGGAAGTAGGAGAAGTGCAAAGAGAATAAGAGGATAACTCCCAACGAGTGAAACAATCAGACGAAGCGGTAGAAAGAACGTTGCAAGCTTTCGATGTCGCGAGACACCGAAGAGAAGGAGCGATAAGAATGCGCCGGCAATCGTCGCGATAAAGGCTGATCCTAATACAATCTCAATCGTCGCAAGTGTCCCCTCATAAAGGGGGGCTGACATCTGCCCGATCCATCTTTGAATGCTGCCTAAACTAACCATCTTCTCTCTCCATTAAGCTTCTACCACTGATCTTAAGTCAAAAATCGATCTCTAGCATATAGATATTGAGGAGTAATGCGATCGAGTCATCGCCTCAATATTGCATACCCCTAAAAAAAAGCAGTATCAACATCTCTCGATATCGATACTGCTCTATTATGCCATGATCAATAATGCAATAACCCACTTTATGATCATGATGATCTCTTAAGATTCTATTTAATGTCTTATTCGAATGTCTTATTCGAATGTCTTATTCGAAAAACTTATTCAAAAAAACCTTATTCAGCGCCCGCAACCTCTGCACTAAGAGGTTTAGGAATTAAGAAAGAGACTAAAAGGGCAACAACCGTAATAATCAGCCCTAATAACATCCCATTGCCATACCCCTGCAAAAGATCACTACTCAATACCAACATTGCCGGTAAGAGCGCAAAACTTAAGCCTGCACCAATATGGAATGCTGCAGCATTCATACCCGGCAAAAAGCCCGGATTATCTTCTGGTGAAAGAACAACGCCTAAACCATTGAGCATAATATTCGCTGTTCCGGCATACATCACCCCAATCAATAGCGTCCCTAAAATCAGAATAGTCAGAGAGCCTAAACCAAAGAGCATCAAGATCAAAATTCCTATGATACTCCCGATCAAACCAAAACGAAGAATACGATTATAACCCCAAATAGGTGCTAGTTTCCCCATAAAAGGTCCGACTAACCACCCAATTAAAGCGTAAGGTGCTAGCAGATAGATCGCTGTCTTATTCGCAGTAAAGTCAAAACCGATCTCTCCATTTTGCGCAAAAGAGACCACTAAACCATTCACAACGGCAAAGATACCGGTCATCGTCAGAACCGTAGTTAAAAGCAGAGCCCAAGTCGAACGCTCTTTAAGATGCTCCACCGTAACGAGTGGCTCACCAATACGCTTCTCAATCTGAATAAAGAAGAGAAAAGAGAGAATCGCAACAATAATAGAGATTGCGACAATCCACCAGTTAGCATGTGTAATCTTCCCTGCTTCATTAAAGGCTACTAAGAATCCAGCAAGGGTAATGACCAAAAAGAGAACGCCAAACCAATCCATCTTCTGTCCAGCTGATGGTTTTGTCTCTCTCACACCTTTGAGAATAAAGGGGAGCGTGATAAGACCAACAGCAGCGATAAACCAGAATACGGGGCGGAAACCAAAGTGAGTGGCAATAAATCCACCTAAGAAAGCATCAATCCCGGCGATTCCACCATTAACAGCAGTAATAATCCCCATCAACATCCCGTAACGTTTTGGATCATTCACTTCAGCATGGAGCATCAACAGACAGAGCGGAACAACAGGTCCTGAAAAGCCTTGAATAATGCGTGATACGAAGTAGAGCTCGATATTAGGCGTAATGGCTGAAAGTACACCACCAATCGTTGTCACAAAGATTAAAATAAAGAGGATCTTACGGCGACCGACAATATCACTTAAACGTGGAATAAAGATAGAAAAGAGCGCCGCTGACATAAAGAAGGCTGTTTGTGAAAGCCCTATCGTTGCCTCTGATGTATCAAGCGCACCGGCAATGGTCACTAATACCGGGTTGAGCATGGTTGCATTGAGCTGGAAAGCCATACAGGCCATCAAGAGCGCAACCATAAGAGGAACCACACTCCGTGGTTCCGTCACCTCGGCAGATTTTGTAATATCATTCTGCGTCATAATCCACCTCGCCGATATGCTCTAATGCTTCGACTATGAGATCCCAAAAGTAAGCGTGATTTAATTTCACTGCAACCTGCGTATGGCAATCTTCACTCGGTGGCATACGGAAATCAGCAACCGTCATTCCAAGTGTTAATGTCCCTGTCAACTCAATATCGACCGGCACTTTCTGTGTCGTCATCACCGCAGGATCGATCACATAGGCAACCGCACAGGGGTCATGAACCGGCGGATAGATAAATCCTTGCGCTTTTTCATAAAGCACACCAAAGTGTTCCAATAGTTCCACCACAAATTTTGCCGGCTTTGTGCCAATCTGTGCAATTTTCTCAATTACATCGGGAGTTGCTAAAGCTTGATGCGTTAAATCGAGGCCTACCATCGTTAAAGGCCATTTTTCATTAAAGACAATATGGGCCGCTTCTGGATCAATTTTAATATTAAATTCAGCAACGGCACTCCAGTTTCCAACATGATAGCCACCGCCCATTAAAACAACCTCTTTCACAAGCGAGGCGATCTTGGGCTCTTTACGGACTGCCATCGCAATATTAGTCAAGCCACCAGTTGGAACTAATGTTACTGTCTTTGGTGGATGGCTAAGAATAGTCTCAATAATGAGGTCGACCGCATGACGCGAATCGAGTTCAAGATCAGGTTCTGGCAATGTTGGGCCATCTAAACCCGATTCCCCATGAACATCAGGAGCAATCTCCACATCACGCACTAGTGGTCTTGAGCAGCCTGCGGCAAATGGAACGCCGACAATATTGGCAACTTTTGCCAATCCTAAAGCATTACGGGTCACCTTCTCTAATGTCTGATTTCCTACAACGGTCGTGACCGCTAAGAGTTCGATATTGGGATTCCCATGCGCTAAAAGAAGTGCAATGGCATCATCATGCCCAGGATCACAATCTAAAATGATTTTCTTGACCATATTCATTACCTCATATTGTCCTATTCAAAAGTGACTACACTACTGACTACACTACAATTTTAGAGTGCTATGATGACATTGTCATTAAAGCTTCTCATTCAATTGCCAGCCCGACTGTGAAAAGAGTGCATTATACAGTGGTTAGCGCTCTCTTTACCTAAAGATATTGACTACATTTTGACCTTTCGCAAAGAATAACACAACACTTTCTCCCTCCACTTCCTAGATTTTAGCACTCAATGTTGCTGAAAATGCTACTCATCGTCGAGATACGTTAAAGATAAGTTAGAAGAGAAGTGGTATTAAAAGTTGTACTTCAGAGGAATACCATATAATATATAAATTCATATATTATTTACCCATTAGCCTATAAACTATTAGTCTATAAACCCAAATAAGAATTCAAATAACTCATCAGAACAACCTAATAAATAGAGGAGCTTCATATGAAAAAGAATATTGGAACACTCGATGCAACTATTCGTATCATCGTTGGCATCATCATCTTAAGTTTAGTCTTTATTGGTCCTAAATCACTTTGGGGCTTGATCGGTTTAGTTCCACTTTTAACAGGAATTATCCGCTACTGCCCACTCTACCCTGTTTTAGGTATCAATACTTGTAAGAAGTAACAGCTGTAAAAAGGAATAGTCGCTCTAATCCCCCATCAGAGCGACTATTTTTATATAAAGTATCACACCTCTTTAAAAGCCTTTGAGAGTTAGATCTACGTTCCCTTAAGCTATGCATTGCCAATCCCTATACTACTTTGCAACGCTCTAACTGATCCCTCTTATAAGGCTCTTTTTTATTTCTATTTTATTCTTATTTTATTATTTGCTTGTAGATCGCTTATTGCCGGCATGCAATTGATGGAAGTATGCAGTTGTGATCTCCAGCAATTCAACAGCTTCCGTTTTCATGCATACTCTCTAAGACGATTTCTGGAGCCGCGGGAACCGACTATTTCGCTCTTATCACTACTGCATGCCCGCAGTTAGGCCTCTCTGATGCCTATTGCCGGCGCGTGATTTTTGGAAGAATGCGATGGTGAAATCCGGCACCTCATCAGCCCTATTTATTTCAATAAATTAATTATTTTTCCGGCGATAAAAGATCACCGACTGCCGGCGCGTGATTTTTGGAAGAATGCGATGGTGAGATCCGGCAGCGTTCAGCTTTTGTTGTCTTAATGAATCATTCTTAAGAAAGTTCATGGAGCCGCGGGAAACGACCATTTCGCTCTTTTTACCCCTGCATGCCCGCAGTTAGGCATCTCTGATGCCTTTTGCCGGCACGTGATTACTTAAAAGCATGCAAAAGTGAAATCCGGCATCTCATCAGCCCTATTTATTTCAATAAATCAATTATTTTTCCGGCGATAAAAGATCACCGACTGCCGGCGCGTGATTTTTAAAAAAAATGCGGTAGTAAAATCCGGCAGCGTTCAGCTTTTGTTGTCTTAATGAATCATTCTTAAGAAAGTTCATGGAGCCGCGGGAAACGACCATTTCGCTCTTTTTACCCCTGCATGCCCGCAGAATGCCATCAATGATGCTGAGAGAAACCAGATCTACAGAAAACCATGATTGAGATGATGATCGGTAATCGAGAGATCGCCTTTTGCCGGCGCAAGATTTCTGGAAGAATGCGATGATGAAATCCGGCATCTCATCAGCCCTATTTATTTCAATAAATCAATCATTTTTCCGACGATAAAAGATCACCGACTGCCGGCGCGTGATTTTTGGAAGAATGCGATGGTGAAATCCGGCAGCGTTCAGCCCCTTTTATCTCAATATCTTAAATCACTAAAGTGACGACATTACCCCTTAATAGCGATAATAAAAAATCGCACCTAATGTGCGATTTCATAATACTTTATACTTCCAATGATCCCTGAAGCTTTACGCCTCTTTAAGGGCGTTTAAGGCTGCATCTAAAATAGGGATCGTTGCATTGATCTCCTTCTCTGTCACAATGAGCGCTGGGAAATAACGAACAACATTCCCCCCTGCGGAGACTAACAGCAACTTGCGTGCTAAAGCCTCTTTAACTAGATCCCCCGCTTGTAGAGAATCATCAAGTTTAAATCCTAGAAGTAATCCTTTTCCACGAATCTCAACAATCTCTGGATGCTTCTTCTGTAATGCTTCTAAAGCACTATGAGCATATTCCCCCATCTTTTTTACATGAGAGAGCATCTCTTCAGAAGTGATCTCATCTAATACCGTTGCGGCAACACTACAGACAAAAGGATTACCACCATAAGTCGAACCATGATCGCCCGGTACGAGAATCTCATTTGCTATCCCCTTTGTAATACAAGCACCGATCGGCACACCACCACCTAATGCTTTTGCTAATGTCACAACATCTGCCTTTAAGGGGAGCTGATCAGAATAGAGAACTGTCCCGGTACGAGACATTCCACATTGAATCTCATCGAAGATCACTAACGCTTGATGCTCCTCTGCTAAACGGGCAATCTCTGTAATAAAAGATTCCGTTGCCGAGGTTAATCCCCCTTCCCCTTGGATCGGCTCCAAAATAATGGCGCAGACATCACTATTAAAATGTGCTTTTAACATTTCAAGATCATTGAACTCAATCTCTACCGTATTGGGAATCAAAGGGCGATAATCTGCTTGATACTTCTCTTGCCCAGTTACGGCTAAAGTCCCTGTCGTACGCCCATGAAAGGAGTTCTTCATATAGAGAATCACATTTTTAGAAGGGGAGATCTGCTTACCATACTTCCGCGCAATTTTAAGCGCTAGCTCATTTGCTTCTGCACCACTATTGCAGAAGAAGACACGATCATAACCGGTTGCGGCAAGTAACTTTTCTGCCGCGCGATTTTGCGCCTCATTGTAGTAGAGGTTAGAGACATGAAGTAACGTCTCCGCCTGCTTTTGAATTGTTTCAACCATTTTAGGGTGTGCATGACCTAATGCATTGACCGCAATACCGGAGACAAAATCGAGATATCGATCTCCCTTATCATCAATCAATGTTAACCCTTCACCCTTTACAAAATTGACCGGAAACCGATTATATACATTGAGTAGCATCTCTTATCCTTTTGGTTTTACGCTATTATATTTTACAGTTGATCGACCTCTCATCATCTCTTACTATCTCTCATAGATTGAGAGAGATCCTATCGACATATTCTATTATTGCTATTATTGACTATTATTGACTATTATTGATTTTAAACTCTATTTATGACTCTGCTTATGACTCGGCATATGACCTAAGGAGCGTTAATCTTTATAGATCATCGTTCCGCATCCCTCTTCTGTGAAGAGTTCTAATAAGATTGAGTGACGGATCTGCCCATTTAAGATAATGACATGATGAACACCGCGCTCAATCGCCTCAAGACAGGTATTGACCTTCGGAATCATCCCACCGCTGATAATCCCCTTATCAATATAAGATTTTGCCGTTGTAACCGACATATCGGCAATGAGAGAACTCTTATCTTCAAAGTCACGATAGACACCATTTACATCGGTTAAGAAGATTAAGCGATACGCTTCGACAGCAGCGGCAACTTCTCCGGCAACATAATCGGCATTGATATTGAAGGTCTCGCCAGCAGGGCCAATCCCGATCGATGAGATCACAGGAATATAATCTTGCTCTACTAAAATATCGATCAAGGCACGATCAACAGATTCGATCTCACCAACATAGCCAATATCGATTTTTTCACCCTCTTTCTCAATATATTTCTTACGTGCCGTTAACATCCCGCCATCTTTACCACTTAGGCCGACAGCTTTCGCCCCTAAACGATTGAGATCTGCCACGATACCCTTATTGATCTTCGCCGATAACACCATCTCCGCTATCTCAACCGTTTCAGCATCACTTACGCGATTGCCCTCTACAAATCGGCTCTCCTTGTTGACCCGTTTTAACATAGCATTAATCTCAGGGCCACCACCATGAATAATGATGGGACGTAATCCGACATACTTCATCAGAACGATATCCTTCATAAACTCATCGCGCACTTTTTCATCCACCATGGCGGCACCCCCATACTTGATCACTACCGTTTTATCCGCATATTTACGAATAAATGGTAATGCCTCCACCAATATATGGGCCTTATCGTGATTGGTAATCATCCTCTATCCTTATTGCTTTCTTCTTATTCTCTTCTTGTTTTCTTTTTGCTTTCTTATGAGCCTAGGTCCTAATGACTACGAGCATGTTTACAAATAAAAAAGTGATCAATCTATAAACAGGCTCGTGCTCCACTCATCCTACAACAGAGTTAGGTTCGGTAATCTGCATTAATCTTGATGTAATCGTAGGAGAGATCGCATCCCCAAGCAGTTGCCGTACTTCCCCCATTCATCAGGTCAATAAAGATGGTGATCGTCTCCTCTTTTAAGAGTGCATCAAGCTCAGCTTCATCAAATTTTGCGCCAAAGCCATCAGCGACAATCTGTACCGATTTGCCGGCAGCTTCCATAAAGATCTGAACTTTCGAGATATCATATTCTGCCGTAGCATTACCTACCGCACAGATAATTCTCCCCCAGTTACCATCTTCACCAAAGATCGCAGTCTTCACAAGGCTTGAGGTCACTACCGATTTGGCAACGCTCTGCGCATCTGCTAAAGAGCGAGCATGCTCAACACGAACTTCTAGAAGTTTAGTTGCACCTTCACCATCTCGAGCAATCTTCTTCGCTAATAACTGATTAACAGTATCTAATCCCCGCTTAAATTTGAGGTAGGCATCTCCGCTTGCCTCAATTTTAGTGTGATGAGCAAGCCCATTTGCAAAGATAAATGCAGAGTCATTGGTACTTGTATCACCATCCACCGAGACCATATTATAGGAGGTATTCACACTCGCAGAGAAAGCCTTTTGTAACATCTCTTTTGAGATATTAGCATCCGTTGTTAATACCGCAATCATCGTCGCCATATTGGGATGAATCATGCCCGAACCTTTCGCCATACCAGAGATAGTGACGATCTCACCTTCTAACTCAAAGTAGACTGCCACCTCTTTTGAGACAAGATCGGTGGTCATGATCGCTTCTGCAGCTTCATTCCCCCCTTCACGACTAAGTGCCTTAGGGACTTCTACTAATCCTTTACGTATAATCTCCATCGGCAACTGTTGACCGATCACACCGGTAGAAGCTACAAAGATCGACTCAGTATCGACATCCATCTCTTTAGCGATTATTTCACACATCTCCAATGCATTTGCCGCACCCTCTTCACCGGTACAGGCATTGGCATTCCCACTATTGATAATCAGACCGCGATGTGTCTCATTTGCTAAAAAGCCAGCACAAAGATCGACCGGCGCTGCACGAAACTTATTTTGGGTCAATGTTGCGGCTGCAACTGCCGGTGTTTCACTCCAGATAAAAGCGAGATCTTTCTTCCCACTCTCCTTAATTCCTGCCGTAATACCGGCGGCTTGAAATCCCGGGGTTGAGGTAATCGTCCCGTCTTTCAAAATTGTAATCATGATTCTTCACTCCTAATATTGAGAATCTTACTTCCCTAAAACTTCGACCCAATCTAAAACAAGGTCTAAAAGATAATTATTCAATCTATAAGCATCGAATGTTCGCTCAATATTTATTTAAATATTTGTTTAAACATTTGTTTGAATATTTGTTTAATATTTACTCAATAGTCATTCCATAAATATTAGAACTCTATTTTAAAACATTAAGTTACAAACAGCTCAATAGATTAGATTGACCTGACTATCGATCTTAAGGTCGATATAAAATAGCAACAACTATAACAAATATCGTTTTAAATACAGTATTTTAAATAGAGTGTTTTAAATATAGCTTTAAATATTGAATGATGCTTTCACTGACTTCCACTGACTTTCACTCTCTAAAGTGGTATTAAATATACATAGAGAGTATCTTTAACCCCTCATCTTCTGGGCGTTTAAACATAATATTCATACTCTGAACCGCCTGCCCTGCAGCGCCTTTGATAAGGTTATCAATGGCCGAGATCACAATCACTTTTCGTCGCTTTTCATCGACTCGCAGAGCAATATCACAAAAGTTGGTGCCGCGTACATGGCTCAATTCAGGTAACCCTTTGCGCACACGGATAAAAGGTTCATCGCGATAGAACTCTTCATAGAGTTTGTAAGCATCCGCTTCGCTAAAGCTTTTATCATCAGCAAAATCGAGATAGATTGTTGAAAGAATCCCTCGATTAAGGGGTAAAAGATGGGGAGTAAAGAGAACGGCAACGCCCTGAGGATCATCCTGCAACTTTGCTAACTCTTTCTCCATCTCTGGTGTATGGCGATGATTAAGAAGCCCATAAGGCTTGAAGTTCTCATTCACTTCACAGAAGAGAGAGGTTGTTTTGGCATCTCTGCCGGCACCTGTTGTTCCTGTTTTAGAATCGACAATAAGATCAGGTTTCACCCATTGATTGGCAATAAGAGGGGCAGCACCTAAAATCGCTGATGTTGGAAAGCATCCTGGAGAAGCGACAATCGGCGCATCAACAATTCTCTTTCGGTGTAACTCCGGCATTCCATAAACGGCAAGAGGGCTAATATCTGTCGCTTGATGCGTCACCTTATACCAAGACTCATACTGCTTGATATCTTCAAAGCGGAAATCTGCACCTAGATCGATCACTTTGACGCCGGCGGCATAAGCCTCTTTTGTTAAGCCTTGCGATAAACCATGGGGTAATGCCATAAAGAGAAGATCGATCTCATCAAGTCGCGCCATAAAATCATGATCTTTTAAGAGAATATGGCTTAAGCGACCCTCATAGTTGGGATAGACTTCAGCGATATTCATATCAGCGTAAGATTTTGAAGAGAGAAGCCTTATCTCAACCTCGGGATGCTGCTCTAATAACCACAATAGCTGCTGGCCGGCATAACCCGTCACCCCGATAATTCCAACCCTGATCATTTCCTCTCCTAATTGATGTTGTCGATCCTTCGATCTGCTTTAACTTGATGCACATAACACTGAATGCATATAACTTAAGGCATATAACTTGATGCCTATAATTTATACGATGATAGCTCTATAATTATTTTCCATAGGTGCTCATTTTTCATAGCCCCTTTTTTATAGACCCTTTTTTATAGACCCTTTTCGTAGCGCCATTAGACAGCTTCGCTGAGCCTGAGCATTATTCTTCTTATCCTTCAATGTAGCAGGTGTTATTCTCTTTGAAAAGAGGTGATCTCTTTTAATTTTAGCCATCATCTCTTTTGACGATAACTTGATATAATCTCCCGAATGATGCGCCGCTTCATGGTAAAATCATCACCCACTATTGATGACCATTATCGATCACCATAAAGCCTCGGTAATATTAGGCTATGGTAATCGTACTTGGTCAATGACCGATCAATTGCACAAAGGAATTAAAAGCAATCGTATGAAGAAGCTACTCTTAGTGAAAACCTCCTCTATGGGAGATCTGATCCATACCTTCCCAGCATTAACTGATCTTTCAAGAGCGTGTCCCAATCAATATGAGATCACCTGGGTTGTAGAAGAGTCCTTTGTCGATATCGCAAAGATGCATCCTATGACAAAAGAGGTGATTGTTTTTGGCAGTCGCCGTTGGAAGAAGCATCCCTTAAGACGAGAAACATGGCAAGAGTTCACCACATTCAAAAGCGCTTTACGCCAATGTAAGTGGGATCTAATCGTCGATTGCCAAGGTCTGATTAAGAGCGCTATTATCACCAAAATCGCCGCTCAAAAAGGAAAGATCCCAACCTATAGCTACGCAAAAGAATCGATACGAGATCCTTTTGCTGCCCGTTTTTATCAACATGGGATTAGAGTGGATAAAGGCTTAACAGCAATTGAACGGAATCGGCAACTCTTTGCCGGCATCTTCCATTACAAAATCGATACGCCGGTTGACTTCGGCATTCAACATTGGGAGACCCGATCTCCTTTAACACCTGACCGCCCTTTTGCCGCCCTCATTCATGGCACGAGTGCAGAAAATAAAGAGTGGCCCGAAGAGCGCTGGATCTCTATTGGGAATTGGCTCGATGAACAGGGGATCGCCTCTATTCTCTTTTGGGGAAATGAGCGTGAAAAAGCACGTGCAGAGCGACTGGCAGAGGAGATTCCTGGTGCAATATTAATGCCAAAAGTCTCTATTGCTGAGGCCGGATTGATTCTCTCACAGGCAACGCTCATTATCGCGGTAGATACCGGTTTTGCACATCTTGCCAATACACAAGATCGCCCACTAATTGGACTCTTTTTAGGAAGTGACGCTCACTATGCCGGCGTGATTCCCACCGCAAATAATCCCCATGCCATCAATTTAGGGGGAAAAGGGGAAAATCCAGAAGTATTAGAGGTAATCCGGGCGATTGAATCTTTCCAAATTTTGCCCGAATACCCGACAGAATAGCGATACGCTTAGATCAGCGAAAAGAGATAGATAAATCCATTGAGCGCCGCCACACCGACAATCACACTCAAAAAGACATTACGCCAGCGAGCATAACTTGCCAATACCAGCAGGAGCGCTAATATTTTAGCGATAATTGCCGAGAGATCAGGTGCGAAAAAATCGATCTCCATACTATGGATAATTAAGACCGCCATCACACTCAATGGAAGAGCGTAATTGAGATAACGCAATAGATGGGAATCGAGAATACGCTTAGGCACAAATGTTGGAAATGCACGTAAAATAAAGGTGATGACCCCCATTGCAATAATCGCAATGATTAGCGCACTTATCGTCATATTTCCCATTTAGATACTCTCCCTTTTTGATTGAAGTGCTGCGCGTAGAAGAATGAAGAGAACCGCAAAGAGTAGTGTTAAGATTAAGACATATTTAGGAGCAATCAATAGCATCAATAGATAGAGTCCTACCGCAATCAATGAAGGCCACCAAATCCGCTTACTTCGCATCTGTTCGAACCATAAAATAACAAAGAGTGCCGGCAATGCAAACTCTAGGTTAGGAATCAATTGCGCAAGCTCTTCTCCGGCAATGATCCCTACAATTGTAGCCAATACCCAGTAACCATGGACTAAAAGAGAGATTTTTGGAAAGAGCCCTCGTTGCTCCTCTTTTGTGAGACTCGTCATCACCGAAAAACACTCATCTGTTAAACAGAAGAGACAGTATGCACGTTTTAGAGGATTTTTAGGGAGAATATCCACTAAGGGAAGTGCATAGAAAACATGGCGTAAATTGATGACTAAGGTATTAACGCTAATATTGAGTAATCCCGCGCCGGTAGAGATTAAGGGAATTGCCGCATATTGTGCAGCTCCAGAGAAGACCACAATAGAGATCAAGATCGACATCCACCAAGGAATGCCGGCAACACTCGCTAAAACACCAAATGCCATCCCTGCCGGCGCATATCCCATCGCAACAGGTGAGGTCACCTTTAATGCTCGCTTCCAGCTAAAAGCTTGCGAGTCTCGCTCTTCAACCACCAATTTTTAAACTCCTTCCTTATCCTAAAAAATAGCTATAGAGATCATGAAACTCATAGAGATCATGAAGATCATGAAGCTCATAGAGAGGGATCACTTCCCTCTTTTATAAGTAATCCTCTATCAGTGATACTCTGTTGCAACTGTAACGGATCGAGATAGTACTCTAGATGACCTACCAGATGCTCGGTGACTTCTGACAACGAAATTGTAGGAATAAAATCGATCATCTGAATCACCTCAAGCCCCTGATATCCACACGGATTGATCCCGGAAAATGGTGTCAAATCCATCGCGACATTAAGACTCAATCCATGATAGACCGAGCCCTTTCGAATACGTAATCCTAATGCGGCAATCTTTTTTCCATCCACATAGACACCTGGCGCTGAGACATCTCCGCTTCCTTCGATCCCATAATCGGCTAAAGTTGCGATCACAGCATTCTCTAGAGCACGAATCAATGAGCGAACACCGCAACCTCTCTTTTTAAAATCGATCAAAGTATAGACTACAAGCTGCCCGGGACCATGATAGGTGACCTGCCCACCACGATCGACCTGAACAATAGGAATCATCGCCGGATTTAAAATATGTTCCGGCTTCCCGTTTTGCCCTTGCGTATAGACAGGAGGATGCTCCACAACCCATAATTCATCGGGGGTCTCTTCAGTTCGACTCTCTGTAAAATGCTTCATCTCCTCATAAACCTCTTGATAAGGAGCGAGCCCTAAATAGCGCACAATCATTGGACAACCTATCTTCTCATTGATGACAAAGAATTTATTGTACCTGAAATTGGGGCATCTGCGCAGATTCTCTTTTTCTCCCACCAATAAAGAGATAGATCACCGGCACGACAATTAAAGTTAGGAGTGTTCCAATACTCATCCCCCCAACGATAACCCAACCGATCGCTGATCTCGATTCAGCTCCTGCCCCTACAGAGAGCGCAAGCGGCACTGAACCTAAAACCATTGCGCCAGTTGTCATTAAGATCGGACGAAGTCGTAACGTTGCGGCTTCAACAATCGCCTCTCTCTTTGAGATACCGGTTGCTCGAATCTGATTGGCAAACTCAACAATTAAAATACCATGCTTTGTAATCAACCCGACCAGTGTGACAAGACCGATCTGACTATAGATATTGATCGATCCACCAGAGAGATAGAGCGCACCAAGAGCACCAAATCCCGCTAAAGGAACAGAGAGAAGAATAATAAAAGGGTCGATCCATGACTCAAATTGTGCCGCTAGCACAAGATAGATAAAGAGTAGTGCCATAACGAATATAAAGATCATCGAAGAACCTGACTCTAAAAATTCTCTTGATGAACCTTGATAATCGAGCATAGCATCAGGGATCACCTCACGGATAATCTCTTCGACAAGCGCAATTCCCTCACCTTGTGAAACACCTGATTGCAAGTTGGCAGAGATCGTCACAGAACGGAGCTTATTAAAGTGACGTAAATTTTGGGGCGCAATAGTCTCCGTTACCGTCACAATATTGGAGAGCGGTACCATTTCACCATATTTTGAACGAACATAGATCCCTTCTAGATCTCTTGGCTGACTCCGTTTTTGGGGATCGACCTGTACCATCACATCGTACTGCTCTGCCCCTTCCTTAAAACGAGTGACATTGCGCCCCCCTAAAGCCGACTCTAACGTTCTACCAACAACAGAGACATCGATCCCTAAAAGCGCTAGCTTCTCACGATCAACTGCTACCTCTAATTGTGGCGTATTCATTCGAAGATCATTATCAGGAGAGATTAGAAGGTCATTTTCTCGCATTCGCTCCATAATCTCTGTGACCTGCTGATCGAGTTTTTGAAAGCTCTCATTCGAACGAATCACAATCTGAACATCTTTTGAATCCCCTCTCTGCCCTAACGATTGGGGATTACTGGCAAAAACGCGCAAACCGAGAGCAATATCTTGAAACCCTCGATTGAGTCGCGAGGTGATCTCCATCTGTGATTCCTCTCGATCATCCCAATCCGGTAGAGTAACAAAGCCTAAAGCCCCCATTGAGATTCCAGAGATCGCATAGACCACTGTCCCATCATCTAAGTTATCGAGGAGATACTCCTCAACTTCAGAAAAATAGCGATCGGTAAAATCAACCGTTGCCCCTTCCGGCGTAATCGCTGCTACACGGATCATTCCCCGATCTTCTGTCGGCGAAAGTTCCTGCGGTAACATTTGATAGAAGAGATAAGCGCCCCCTAAACAGGCGACCATTCCCACTAAAACAAGATAGCGAAATTGCAGACAGAGACGGAGAATACGCCCATAAAATTGGGTCATCCCCTCTAATAGAGACTCGATCCATTGTGAAATGGATGCAAAAAAGCTCCCAATAACACCCTTTTTCTGACTACTACTTTCTGGCTTGAGAAGACGGGAACACATCATCGGGGAGAGGGTTAATGCCGTAAACCCTGAAATTAAGACCGTAATGGAGAGCGTTACGGCAAACTCCACAAAAAGCTGCCCGATTCTTCCCTGAGTAAAGGTGAGCGGTAGAAAAACTGCCGCAAGCGTAATCGTCATTGCAATAATGGCAAAACCGATCTCATTTGATCCTTTAAAAGCAGCTTCTATCGGAGATAATCCTTCAGCAATATGGCGATGGATATTCTCTAACATCACAATCGCATCATCGACCACTAAACCGATCGCTAGAACAAAGGCTAGGAGCGTTAAGGTGTTGATCGAATAGTTAAGAAGATACATCGCAAAGAGCGTTCCGATCAGAGAGATCGGTACCGTTACCATCGGTATCAGTGTTGCACGCCAATCTCGCAAAAAGAGAAAGATAATCACTCCAACGAATAGCAGTGCCTCTACAATCGTATTGTAAACGGAGCTTAATGACTTATTGATAAAGACCGATGAATCTGAGGTTATAGCGATCTCCACATCTCCAGGAAGTGATTCTTGAAGCTGTGGTAGAAGCGCACGAATATCAGCTGATAATGTTAAAGGATTCGCAACTGACTGTTTAATAACCGCAACCCCTACCCCCGGCTTTCCATTAAGACGCGGACGAGAAGTTTCATCAACACCACCTAACTCCACTAATGCCACATCACTTAACCGGACAATCGGACGATTCTCCTCTGCGGCATTATCGGCAACTTTAATAATGATATTGCGAAACTCTTCCACTTGATTGAGATCGGTCCGCGCAACAATTGAGAACTCTTGAGTAGAACTCTTAATGGTTCCTGCTGGAATCTCCACATTCTGTGCGCGAAGTGCAGCTTCCACATCACTGACCGTCACATCGAGAATCGCTAATTTTTGTGGATCGATCCAGACACGCATCACCGGTTCTCGCCCACCCCAAAGTGTCACATTGGCAACCCCTTCCAATAACTCAATCTGCGGCTGGACAATCGTTTCGATCATCTTTGTCAATTCAATCGCATTATATTGATCACTTGAGAGCGCTAAAATCACTACCGGGTCGGCATCAGAATCACTCTTTTGAATAATAGGGTCATCCACCTCATCGGGTAGCCCACGTTTTGCTCGAGCAACACGATCTCGCACATCATTGGCCGCTTCCTCAATATTTTTAGTGGGATTGAAGGTAATATTGATCGAGGAGAATCCTCGGCGGGAGTCAGATTGAATAAAGTCGATACCATCAATACTAGTGACCGCATCCTCAATCACTTTTGTGACCTGAGTTTCAACAATCTCAGGACTTGCTCCCTGATAACTCGTTCGAATACTAATTATCGGCACATCAATATCGGGATACTCTCGAATCGAGATGCGATCTAAGCCGATCAAACCTAATAGAATTAAGAGGATGTTGATAACAATCGCAAAGACAGGACGTTTAATGGAGGTATCAGATAACTTCATTCTCTTACTCTCCTGCTGTTGCTGACTGAACGGATCTTGTTTCGGATCTTGTTTCGGATGATTTTTCCACCCCAAGCTCGTCGGTTTCTAAAGCCTTATATTGCGCATCACCTAACTGCTGAAAAGTCGCTCCCGAGGCATCCTTCATCTTTGATCCCTCTTTTAGACGAATCTGCCCCGCTTTAACAACAACATCATCAGGCTGCAGTCCTGAAAGAATCTCTACACTAAAAGCGGAACGTTCACCAATCTCTACTGGTACCAATTCAGCGATATAGACTCCCGCTTCATCACTCGCTTTCGCGCGATAGACAAATTGAGAGCCTTCAGAGGCAAAGATCGACTCTTCCGGAATAATAATCACTTTGTAATTGAGAGGAACGAGAAGATTGAGTCGCGCAAAGGAGCCGGCAATCAAGGTTTGATCTTCATTATGAAAGCTCGCTAATACCGTTAAAGAACGACCTTTCTGCTCAATTTCGGGGCTTACGGCATAGACTTCCCCTGTAAAGAGTCGGTTGGGATAATTATCCACCGTAAAATGAACATTTTGCCCCTTCTCTACCACATGGGCGACACGCTCAGGAATATTAAACTCTAAACGGAGTAGATCAATATTTAAAAGTCGGACAAGATCGGCCCCCGCTTGGACATAATCCCCTACCTCAACACTCTTTAAGCCCACCGTACCACTAAAGGGGGCATAGATAAAACGACGTTCATATTTGGCTCGTGAGATCTCCTCATTAGCGACCGCTTGCTCATACTCTGCTTGCGCAATATCTCGAGCTTGCGCAGTCGACCCACCGCGAGCGGCTAGTAATCGATCTAAATTCTGTTTAGCCAATTGACGTTTCGCTTCTCGCTCCTTCAATTCAGCAGCTTCAATCGCAGAATCAAGTTCGATAAGAAGATCGCCCTCTTCAACACTCTCTCCCTCTTTAAAAGCGATTTTAACAATACGCCCTGCAGCTTCAGGGCGAATCATTGCTTCTTGATAAGGATAGAGAACACCCACTGCGTAGATCTCTTCATACTTATCTTCTAATAAGACCTCAGTTAACTCTACATGAGTCACTTTTGCCCATGCAGAAGTAGGTAATATGAGTAAGAGAGTACTCCATAATAATGCAACGACAACCGATCTATATGCGCTTAACATCTACAAGTTCCCATCTAATTGAGTGGTATTGAATTGGTTCATCTTAAAATTGATCCTATAAGAATCCAGGATTCATCTGGATCAATAATATTTGTAATATTTGTAATATTTATAAGATTTGATAATGATGATTTCTAACTTAGTATAAACTCATCTAAACAAGAAGTAGACACAATGAACCTTAAGAGAATCTTAAACTCCTCTCTTTAAGAGCATTCTTCATCCAATAAAAAAGTTGAGGAAGGAAGAAAGATATTGATCAATAACCTTACCTAATAATTTTATCGAAAATCTTAACCAACCATCTTAACCAATAAGATAAACAGGATAATGATTGACTTGCGATTACGCCTCTTACAATGTTTCCCTTACGATTACTGATCTTGCGATTACTGATATCACAACTATTAATCTTATAATGGCTAGTCTGATGATTGATGATCTTGAATATTTTGGCTTATTAAGGTCTCTTCATGCACCCATTCGCGCCAAAGAGCAACAAGTAATGCCATCACAACAGGCCCAATAAAGAGTCCGATAATCCCCATTGTCTTAACACCCCCTACCAACCCTAAAATCGTTGGTAAGAAAGGAAGTTTAACAGATCCACCCACTAACCGAGGACGAATCGTCTTATCGACAATAAAGAGCTGCATCCCCCCCCAACAGAAGAGGATAATTCCATGTGTATACTCCCCAGTTCCAGCTAAATAGAGGGAGACCATCGTCATCGAGAGGGGAGCACCTCCTGGAATGAGAGCGAAAATACCGGTAATAATCCCCAATGTGACCGGCATAGGTGCGCCAACAAAGTAATAGACAATACCAAAAACAATCCCCTCTCCGATAGCAATAATCACCATTCCAGAAACGGTTGAACTCACTAAAGTGGGAACAATTCGAGAAATTCTTTTCCATCTTCCCGGGAAAACTCGTTCTCCTACCTTATCAAGCTGCCGACTAAAACGTCGACCATCTTTATAACAGAAGAAGAGAATAATCATCATAAAGAGGATCGTAAAGCCTAAAGCACTAAAACTCTTTGTAACAGAGCGAGTGACTGTTGCGAGATACCCTAATTTGGCCAAACCGATCTCGGCAAAGAAATCATGAATTCCATTAGGCGTTCCGAGGTAGGTCATCCAGTAAGTATTGATCTGATCACCATAGGGGAGATTTAAGACCCAATTGGGCGTTGGGATTCCAAAGGTATTCGCTTCAATTAACCAAGCGCGCAGAAGAATCACCTCACCGTAGAGATAATGGACCAACCAAAAGAAGGGAATGATGATCACTAAAACAATAAAAGCGGTCGCAAGGGAGGCCGAGATCATCGTATTTCCCCTGCAAAACCGCACTAAATCTGAGTAAGGACGCCATGTCACAAAAGTGATAATCATCGCGCCCAATGCTGGAACTAAAAAGCCATGGAAGAAGACAACACCCAGCACTAAAATTAAGATAATAATCCACTTCGCCACTGGGTTTGCTGTCAATGCTTGCATAATTCTTCTTCCTGCTATCTATTGATGAGTATTGATAGAATTCGCCTAGACACTACGCCTTATCGGCACAACGATTTAAGCGCTCTATTAAGATCTTCGATGAAGCTCATATAACTCATATAACTCATATAAAAATATATGAACTCTCTTAAAACTCTCTTAAATATGCTCAACGCTGATCACTTCATATTCGCGATCACCGCCAGGTGTTTTAATCACAATCAGATCATCAACCTCTTTTCCGATCAATGCTCTTGCAATAGGTGATGCGATCGAGAGCTTATTCTTCTTCACATCTGCTTCATGTTCACCTACGATCTGGTAAGTCACCTCTTTATCTTCTGAAAGATCAAAAAGCGTTACCGTTACGCCAAAGATTATTTTACCACTATTAGGGATCTCTGTAATATCAATTACCTGTGCATTTGCCAATCTTGCTTCAAAATCGGCAATACGCCCTTCGATAAAACTCTGCTCTTCTCTTGCTGCATGGTATTCCGCATTCTCTTTGAGATCTCCATGCTCCCTTGCTGTTGCAATCGCTTCAATAACTCGAGGTCTTTGCACTTGTTTAAGTTCATCTAATTCACGACGAAGCGCTTCTGCGCCCGCTTTAGTCATGGGGTATTTATTCATTCAGTAACATCCTTTATTTTTTATTCTTATCTAAATAATTCCAAATCCAATTGATAGCTCATGTTCAGCTATCAATTGAACTATGAACTATTTTGGGATTAACTTACCACCAGCCTACATTCTCCATATCTTTCCAAGGAGCCGCCGGTGCTTTTGGCTCACCTTTTTGAAGTAACTCGATCGAGATATCATCTGGCGTTCTAAAGAAAGCCATCCAACCATCTCTTGGAGGAACATTGATTTCGATGCCGGCATCCATAGCACGCTGACACACTTCATAGATATCATCAACCTCAAAGGCTAAGTGTCCAAAAGCACGACCAATGCCATACTCCTCTTTAGAATCCCAATTGTAGGTCAATTCAATCTCAACATCCTGCCCTTCACAAGCTAAGTAAACGAGTGTGCATTCCCACTGCGGATACTCTTTTCGACGAGTCTCTTTCAATCCTAAAATTTCAGTGAAAAACTTGATCGACTGCTCTAGATCCGTTACTCGAATCATTGTGTGTAAAAATCGCATAATATTTTCTCCTAAAAAAGATAACGGGTATGATCTATAGTCTCATACCCGTCCATTACAACATACTATTATGACATATGTGGTACGGGATTTCTCCTATCCACATATCTCTGCGATAGAAGTTTACTCTTTTTTCTCTGCAGCTTCACTCTCTACAGCTTCTTGTTCAATCGCTTCTTTTTCCACAAGCTCTGCATCTTCTGTTTCAACAGCCTTCACTTCTGGCTCTCCTACTACTGCATCAGTTGCGCTCTCTTCAGCGACGATATCTTCAGCGGGATCATTAGCAGCAACTTCGATACCGCTCTTCGCTAACATGAAGTCTACAGTGTTGATCACCTCTTCATCTGTTAAGCGTGGGTCGCCCCCTTTCGCTGGCATCAAGTTACGACCTTTAATCGCACTTGTGTGAAGTCCATCAAGACCTCTTTCACTAAATCTTGATGCCCAAGCAGAGTTATCCCCTGTTAACGGGGCATCATTAAGCCCTGTATCATGACAGCTTGCACAGAGTGCGGCATATACATCTTGAGGAGCTTTAGCCTTTACGACATCCGATACTAAATTCCCTGTATTGACACGCCCATAGGGTGTTAAACGCTCCGCTACGAGCTCTCTATCATTAAATGGTTTACCGTTAATATCAGTATTGTTACTAATAAATTTTACAAATGAGATCACTAATACCACGACAATTGTCAATAATGATAGCGATGCTAATATAGTTAGTAACGAAAATGTAAACTTATCTGACTGCTGATTTTGCACGATCTGCTCCTAGAAAATACAAGCCATTTTTATAATTTGAATGATTCAATACCCGTCAATGATAAATCAACTTGTTATCTTTTACTAGTGTACTAAATCAAAGAAACGCGCTTTTTATTTTGCAACAATTACTTGCGCGGCTCTAATGAGTCGGTCATTTAATAGATAACCATTTTGTGCGACCGTAATGATCTGATTAGTCTCATATCCATCATGAGGAATCATTGAGATTGCCTGATGAAGTTCTGGATTGAGTTTCTCCCCTTCTGGTCTGATCTGTTTGACACCATATTTTTCACAAACCCCAAGGAGCATCTTATACATCAATTGTGATCCCTCTCTGAAACGTTTCAACTCTTCAGATGAGTTCTCATCAACCGCCTTCATCTCTAATTCCATCGCATCAATAATAGGAAGAAGGTCTTTTACAAATTTATCGAGTGCATATTTATGTGCATTAGCGACATCAATCTCTGCACGTCTTGTAATATTTTGTGCTTCGGCTACCGCACGGATATATTGATCATATAGCGCTTCTTTTTCCGCTTTTAATGTCTCAATCTCATCAGCGACATCGGTAGCATTTTCATCTTGAGCCTCTTCGAGGATCTCATCTTCTACAATCATCTCTTCTCTATTTTCTTGAGCTTCTGTCTCAGTTAATTTCTCTTTTGTCATGACTATCTCCCATTTATCTATTGAATAATGTACAACATTATACAATGAAAATGTTGCGAATATTGCTCTCTCGTCCCAAACATCTCAACTAAAGTGATTTACAACACCTAAAGTTAAAACTCTAACATCTAAAAACCCAACGTTTTAAAATCTTAGTAAAGACTGATTAGAACCATTAAGGCTCACTAAAACTTACTAAAGCTTATTAAAGTTCATCGAGATCATCATCAAGAAGTAGATCATCGAAACTGTCGAGATCAAACTCTTTAGCAAGCTTCTTCTGAAGTGCTCGCTCTTCTCGAATCGCCTCAATACTTCTCCATGCTTGGGATTTACTGCCCTTTACATCACTGACATCAGGAACATCTTCTTCAATGATATCCTCGTCATCTAATAAATCATCATCATAATCGTTAGACATCGCTAAACTCCTTCTAAACAGCAAATATTATTTTCTCTGCATGCTTATATAATATTTAAAAATAAATGCAAGACTTTTCTAATAATTTTCTTCTCTACCGGCCCAACGACTCTCATCTTTCCGACCGAGTCGACCAATATCAACCACAACTCAAGAGAGGAGAGATCTTTTTAGAGCCTCTCTTTAAAATGTAAAATTAGATGCTCAACTCATACTCATTAAGCTGTCCCTAATATGAGGATTCTATCCTCAAAGACAAGTATCTGAATAAAAAAGAGTCATTGTCATAAAAGAAGAGACACTATCAACAAAATAGCGCACTCAAATAGCAGAAATCAGTGTATTGCTATAAAACTACAAAGAATTGTCAATTCCAGATACAATGCATGCACTTTCCCTTTTTAGTTATCGTTAGATTCTCGCTAAAAGCCTCTTTAAAAACAATTTATGTGGAATTTAAATAAGCTTTAAACGCCACTTAAATATCTCTATTAAATGCCTCTATTAAGTACCACTATTACAATGCCACTGATCAGATAGGGCTATTAAAAAGCACAAAGAGAGCCTATCGAAGAGCTATCGACCACTCTATCGAGTCGTCACCGACCATTTGTCGAGCATTGACCAATCACTCACCGATAATATCGGCGACTAAAAAAGGGATTATTAAATTAAATTTACACCCAAATCAAACAGCAGAAAGGAGCTATTTAGATATGATTTCAGGATTTGTTCTCACAGAGAATCGCTTACACCAAATCTCAATTCAAAATCAGAATGACTTTAGAGATGAGATGATCTGGATCGATCTCGTTGATCCCACAGATGAGGAGCGTAGCCTTGTTGAAGAACATTTTAAACTTGAGCTTCCAGAGAAAGCTGAAATCAAAGATATCGAGGCTTCCGCTCGTTTTTATGAGGATGAAGATGGGCTACATGTTCACAGCTTCTTTCTGAATGATTTTGATAATAGTGCGCGCAACATCACGGTGGCATTCTCAATTAAGAACAATCGCCTCTTTACGATCCATGAAGAGGATCTCTCCGCATTTAGACTCTATCGCCTTCGTGCAAGACAGGTTCAACTAGAGTTAACGAATGGCAAAGTTGATGTGATGAATATCTTAATTGGACTACATGAAACGGCTATTGAGCATGTTGCCGATGTTTTAGAACGAATCTATGCCGAACTTGAAAATACAAGCCCTTATGTTTTAGCGCTTGATGAGAAAGATGATAATAAAAAAGAGAAGAAGGGAGAAAAACGCCGCCGCTTAGAATCTCAAGATGATGAGAGCGACAAAGAGCCAACAATGGAGGAGGTTCTTCAAAATATTGCCCTTCAAGAAGATATGAATGGTAAAGCACGCCTCTCTCTGATGGATACGCGTCGCTCATTCTCCTTCCTAATGAGAACCCAACTTCTTAGCGAACAGCAAAAAAATGATGTCAGAGAGATTTTACAGGATCTCGAGTCATTAACAGGGCATACCACCTTTCTCTTCGACAAAGTGAACTTCCTGCTCGATGCGGCTACCGGAAAGATCTCTCTTGAACAGAGTCGAATTATCAAGATCTTCTCAATTGCATCTGTTGTCTTTCTCCCACCAACACTCATTGCAAGTATCTACGGAATGAACTTCCCGATGCCAGAACTCAATTACGCGATTAGCTATCCCCTCTCTATCGGTGCAATGATTCTCTCTGGAATCGCCCCCTACCTCCTCTTTAAACGCAAAGGTTGGCTCTAACGGAAAAAGAAGAGAAGCTAAAATCAATAACGCCTTCTCTCAGATGTCGATACACAACTTTAAAAATTAGAAGAACAAAAATAAAAAGAGAGAGAATTACCAGAATTTAAAAACTACTGGAAATCTCTCTCTTTCTATTGACTTAAAAAACCACTATTGCTGAGTGTTAGAGTCATCTGCTGATGGGTGACCAACGGGAACCACCTCCCCTTGCTCTACAATCATATCTAAAACATGCTTCGCAGCGCCATCCTCTGATTGATACTCTTTTAAGCGAAGACGATACTCATAATTCTCAACCGGCGTAAATCCTTCAATCTCCCCAGTATATATCTCCCACTCACTATTTTTATCTTCTCTTACCTGCAAACACCCTGCTTCTTGCTCTTCACAAGGAGTACGTTCTGCAGAGATATAGTAAAAAACGCGCTCGTAAAGCTTTGCTTTGATATCGAGATATTTTCCTTGATCTAACTCAACAGGAAGATAATGAGAGACCTTTTCACCCGGCACCGTTCCCACTAAATAGAGAGCATCTCCCTCTCTGACCATTTTAGGTGTAGAGATCATAAATTGTGAGATCCGCTCATCAAGCTTTTGTAGTTCAGGATCACACGCCATCATCGTTGATGCTAAAGCGGCTCCTGCTCGCCCCTCTTTCACTCTAAAGGCACCATTATCTTTAAGATAAACCTGCCCCATCAATATATTGCAACCACCGTGTACTGAGAAGTGATGCGCCTCTTGATCTAACACCACCTTTACATCATGCTCTTTCGATAGTGGTGTAATATTCAATGTCTCTGTTGCCATACCCACCATTGCAATACTACTTCCTAGTAATCCAGCAACGGCGATTTGACTCCATCTCTCTCTCCATCTACTCAACTTCATTACCTTTCCTCTTATTTAATAAAAGAATTAAAAGATCACTCCAACATCGAAGGGATGTAAAAAGCACCATTATTCGATTGTATCATGATTTTCTGACCATCAATCAAGTGATCAAATAAGATTAAAACCCTCTATCCTGCGCTATTATTAAACAAACCCTAAAATAAAGATGACAAATGAATTTTATTTCGTATAATAGCAATCCTTGTTTAAGAGGAAGCTCAAAGACAAGTATAGCGGAGTGGTAGTTCAGCTGGTTAGAATACCTGCCTGTCACGCAGGGGGTCGCGGGTTCGAATCCCGTCCATTCCGCCACTAATTTAAAATATGAAGTTATTAGTTTTACGTTTTACAATTCATTATTTACAATTCATTATTTACAATTCGAGCTACAATAAATTATTGTAAAGAGTTGCATCTTTCTCAAAGAGTGATTAGAATAATCCTTTGTAAAAGAAGTTATAAATAGAGTTGTAAAAATTGCGATAAAAATCTTACGATTAAATCGTATCACTGAAAACAAGTAACTTCATATCACAATCTAACACGGAGTGGTAGTTCAGCTGGTTAGAATACCTGCCTGTCACGCAGGGGGTCGCGGGTTCGAATCCCGTCCATTCCGCCATATTTTAAGTTGTTAAATGTGATCTATATTCACTTTGAATCTGATCTATTTAACAAAGCTATTAAGAGTAGCAATTCTAATCTCGGAGTGGTAGTTCAGCTGGTTAGAATACCTGCCTGTCACGCAGGGGGTCGCGGGTTCGAATCCCGTCCATTCCGCCATTATTAGAGAGCCTAGATCGAAAAATCTAGGCTTTTTTATTATCTGCGATAAACTCGATAGTGATCTAATGATATCCTTGATCTTATTTCCCGCTCAAGAGGAGAAGTTTTATGAAGCCCTTCCCTGCTTCTCTTACCGTAGAGACCTTATGCCTATCGATACAAAATCGACAACACCAACAACAGATACATCTACTTCTTAAACAATCTAAAACTTTATCTAAAGTTATTTTGGCTGTGACATTTCTACTCATCAGCCACTCCATTGCTCATGCATGGCATACGATCGCCTCTCCTAGCAACAATGAGCAGACGGTCATTTTAGGAAGCTATGCCAATGGATGTATCGATGGCGCAGTCACGATTCCCACCATAGGATTGAGCTATCAACAGGTAAGACCTAGTCGTAATCGACACTATGGTGCGCCAGAAATGGCAGATTTTATCGCAAAAATCGATCGCTGGGCATTGAGCGAAAATCAGATTCTCATCTTTGGCGATATCTCTCAGCCAAGAGGCGGTCCTGCTAACTTTGGTCATGCAAGCCATCAAACTGGGCTAGATATTGATATCTGGTTTGAAGATCGTAATGAACCACTTCCAGAATCGCTGATTGAAACACTGGTAACACCCTCCGTCGTCAACCCTAAAAAAGGGGAACTCAATCAACATTGGCGCCCCTTCTACCGCGATCTACTCTACTACAGTGCAACCGACCCTCAAACAGAGCGAATCTTTATCAATCCCGTTATTAAAGCAGCACTCTGTCAAAGTGAAGAAGATCGAAGCTGGCTACAAAAATTACGCCCTTGGTTTGGCCATGATTCTCACTTTCATATCCGCCTACAATGCCCTAAAGGTAGCGAACATTGCATCCCTCAAGCACCGATACCTGTAGGTGATGGCTGTAATCAAGATCTACAAAATTGGGTCAATGATCAGATCAACTGGCATCTTAATCCACCTAAAAAGTCAGCACCCATCGATAAGCCACCTAAAATTTTGCCGGTCGAATGCCAAATGATCAAAAACAAGTAGAAGAAGCGCAGCAAAAGAGCGATAAGAAGGATTAAAAGAGTTCGCTTCTTTTAAGAAGGAATCGGCTTAATCCTGCTCCAGAGCATTCATAGTAGTTGCTTTATAGCCTTATTTTCGGTAACTTTACCCCTCTCAACGCTCTTTCAATGAGTTTATCAAATAAGGACATGGTAGATTGTGACTAATAAAAAAGCCTCTATTATCGCTATTATTGCGGTTGTAATTATCTTTATGATCTATGATCGTTTCAAACCTCTTTCAGAAGAGAAGATTATTGCAAAACAGGGTGTTGCCACACTCTATCTTGATAATAGCTATAAAAATATCGACTCTACCCAAGCACCCGCCGGCACACTTTTAGCACAATACTCTAATCGCCATGATATCACCGTCATGGTAACAGGCAGTCACCTCACAGCTGATGAGGCGAAGGATTCATTAGAGAATTATAGTGAAAAGTTGATTAAGGGCGCGCCAGAAGGAACATCTGTCGAGCTACTTGAAGTTATTCCTCAATTAGATGAGATCTATTACACCATCACTGCCCCAGAGAAACTCTATACCTGGCAGCGTTTAAAACGAGATGGCGATCAACTCACCGTTATAGCTGTTACCGCTGAAGAGGAGAACCCCAAGGTTGATCCTTTAGTGATTCTCAAAGAAGCGCAATTTGGAGCTCATTAAACTCAATCATGAGTGAGCTTTAAATAGCAAATATCAATTATGCTCACATCAGATTCAATAGAGAAGAGATTCATGTCTGCATTCAAATATTATTCAAATATTATTCAAATATATAAAGGGGAGCCTCTATTAGCTCCCCTTTTCTGCTTATCATATCTGAGGCTTAATAATCGCCAAGAGTTACCAAGCTATCAAGAACCATCAACAAGAATAGCAATAACTCATAAGCCTCATTCGCGCTTATCACTCAACCATTAATATCCCCAAGCGCCCCAAGCGAAAGGTCCATCAAAGAACATACCATTATCCCATGCTGCATCGGCATTTGCCCAAGCGGCCATCTGCTCTGCTTGCATCTGATTCTCTTCACGATAATCTTTCCATGCCATGTTATAACACGATTGGAAGAGTGGATTATTGACAGCTGCAACATATTTTGCTTCAAAAACTTTACGCTCAGCTGCAGTTAAATGAGCGACATTAGGCATCTCTTTCATCAGCTCTGCTGCTTGTGGACTACATTGTGAAGCTAACGCCACCTGCGTATCTAACATCTGTGCTGCTTGCTCCTTTGCTTCCGCCGCCTTCTCTGCCGGTGTTACAGCACATGCCGCAAGAAACATCACTGCACAAGATAACAGAGCGACTCTCATCATCGATTTCATATCTAATATCCTTCTATTTCCAGTCATTATAAAAGAGCTTAAAAAAGAAGCTCGCTTCACTCATTTAGAGACTTAAGTGTAAAGGCTTAAGTCCCTAAGTGATTAACTATTAATTGTGAATTGTTAATTTGTTAGTTATTGGTTGTTGGTTGTTAATTGTTAATTGTTAACTATCAATACCTCAACAACTTATCGTTCAAGTAGAAGTGGATCAATCCTTTAACTTTCTCCTAAACTTTAACATTATTTTACCATCACAACGATAGGGGAAATAGGATTGAGAAAAAATAGTAACCACTCAAACAAAAAGGCAGCTCTCTTTAAAAGAGCTGCCCTCTCTTTTGAATTATTAACCGATCGCTATGACCGGTCACTTCATTAATTCAGAAAATAGATTGGAGAGTATCTATTGATCGATCTCAACAAGAAGATCTTCCGCTTCTACCACGTCACCTTTTGCTACAAGTACCCGCTCGATCGCACCTGACGCTTCTGCACGGATGGTTGTCTCCATCTTCATCGCTTCTAGCGTTACAATCGCATCTCCCTCCTTCACAATATCGCCCACCTTAACATGAACTGTACCAACAACGCCCGGCATCATCGCCGCAACATGGTAAGGATTTCCCTTCTCACGCTTCTCTCTTAAAGGTAGATCAGACGTTAACTCATTTTTAGGAATTGAGAATGCTCTAATCTCACCATTGAGTTCGAAGAAGACATTACAGTGACCTGTAGCATCAGGAAGAGAGATCGCTAATAGCTTAATTAGGAGATCCTTTCCTTGCTCTAGAGAGACTGTATGATAAGTATCTTTCTCTGGTCCATAGAAGAAGATCTTCGAAGGAATATTAGAGACATTGCCATACTTCTCTTGATGCGCTTTAAACTCCTTAAACACTGTAGGATACATCAGGTAAGAAGCGAGATCCGTCTCTGAAACCTCATAACCCAATGCCGCTTCCAAATTCTCTTTTTCAGCAACAAGATCAACAGGTGGGAGATGCGCCCCCGGACGCCCCTCAATCGGTTTCTCATCTTTTAAGACTTTCTTGGTAATATCTTCAGGGAAACCACCTTCAGGAATTCCCAACTCACCCTTTAAAAGCCCAACGACAGATTGTGGGAATGCAATTTCACGATTAGGATCTAATACATCTTCAGCTTTAATATCTTGAGTGACCATCATTAAAGCCATATCACCCACAACTTTAGAGCTAGGGGTAACCTTCACAATATCCCCTAAGAGCTGATTGACTTCGGCATAAGCTTTAGAGACCTCGTTCCAACGCGGCTCTAGCCCCATTGATCGCGCCTGCTCTCTTAAGTTAGTATATTGTCCACCCGGCATCTCATGGTTATAAACATCTGAAGTACCAGATCGTAGTGTCGATTCAAAAGGCGCATAAATTGAGCGCACACCTTCCCAATAAGTAGAGATCTGATGCATCGCATCAACATCAATTCTTGATTCGCGCTCACTCCCTTTTAACGCATGGATAATCGATCCCATCGGAGGTTGACTCGTTAAACCTGAGAGGCTATCCATCGCCGTATCAACAGCATCCACTCCCGCTTCAATAGCAGCTAAAACAGAAGCCGCTGACATACCTGATGTGTCATGCGTATGGAAATGGATGGGTAATTCGATCTCCTCTTTCAATGCTTTAACTAATGCTTTCGCCGCTTCAGGACGACAAACACCCGCCATATCTTTAATACCGATAATATGCGCACCCGCTTTCTCTAACGCTTTTGCTAACTTCACATAGTAGTTGAGATGATATTTAGGTCGTTTTGCATCGAAGAGATCCGCCGTGTAACAGATCGTTCCCTCAACTAACTTTCCTGACTCTAAGACGCTATCGATCGAAACGCGCATATTATCCACAATATTGAGTGAATCGAAGATACGGAAGAGATCAATCCCTTTTTCAGCCGCTTGCTTCACAAAATATTGAATGACATTATCGGGGTAACTGGTATAACCAACACCATTGACACCCCTTAAGAGCATCTGGAAGAGTGTTCCTGGAATCATCTCTCTTAGACGAACTAATCGCTCCCAAGGATCTTCATTTAAAAAGCGCATCGACACATCAAATGTTGCGCCACCCCAGCACTCTAAAGAGAAGAGTTCGGGCATTAACTCGGCATAATAAGGGGCAATATCCCAAAGATCTTGAGAACGCATTCTTGTGGCAAAGAGCGATTGATGCGCATCACGCATTGTTGTGTCGGTAATTAGAATCTCTTTCTGCTCACGCATCCAATCAGAAAATCCTTTAGGACCCAACTCTAAAAGAAGATCACGAGAGCCTTTAACAGGTGCGCGCTCTCCTCGCTCTAACTGCGGTAATATCGGCTTGATAAAATGTTTAGGGATTGCTCTTCCTTCCAATTCAGGATGACCATTAACTGCCACATCTCCCAAAAATTTCAGAATAGAGTTTGATCGATCTTGACGCTCTTTCAGATCGAAAAGCTCTGGATTTTGATCAATAAATTTCGTTGTATAATCACCAGCAATAAATTTCGGGTGATTAATGACATTTTCAACAAAGGAGAGGTTAGTAGAGACGCCTCTAATGCGGAATTCACGCAATGCTCGATCCATACGCTCAATCGCTTCAAGATCATTATTCCCCCAAGTGGTCACCTTCACTAAGAGCGAATCATAGTAGGGTGAAATAACGGCACCTGAGTAAGCTGTTCCCCCATCAAGACGGATACCAAATCCAGCAGGAGAACGATAAGCAATAATCGTTCCTGTTCCTGGGAGGAAGTTATTTGCAGGATCTTCCGTTGTAACACGGCATTGTAAAGCACTTCCCTTCAACTTAATATCAGCTTGTGGCGGAACGACCATCTCTGATGAGCCGATTCTCGCTCCTTCTGCGACCTGAATTTGTGCTTTTACTAGATCAACACCCGTCACCTCTTCTGTAACGGTGTGCTCTACCTGAATACGAGGATTAACCTCAATAAAGTAGAATTGCTCGGTATCGGCATCCATCAAAAACTCAACTGTTCCGGCATTACTATATTGAACAGCTCGCCCCAATTTCAATGCGCTTTCACATATCTCCTCTCGCTTCTCTTGCGAGAGATAGGGTGCCGGCGCACGCTCAACAACCTTCTGATGACGTCTCTGTACAGAACAATCTCGCTCCCAAAGGTGGACAATATTGCCATGCTGATCCCCAAGAAGCTGAACTTCAACGTGGCGCGCGCGTTCAATTAACTTCTCAAAATAGACCTCATCATTACCAAAAGCAGCTAATGCTTCTCCTCTTGCTTCACGCACAGAATCCATCAGTGTCGATTCATCATAGATTGCACGCATACCACGACCGCCACCGCCCCAGCTCGCTTTGAGCATGACCGGATAACCAATCTCTTTTGCGATACGCTTGATCGACTCTTCATCTCGAGGTAGTGCTTCTGATGCCGGCATTACCGGAACACCTGCTGAAATCGCAGCATTTCGCGCAGCAACTTTGTTACCTAAAGTATTTAACACATCATATGAAGGACCTATAAAGATAATTCCATTTTCCCGGCAAGCTTTCGCAAAGTCAGGATTCTCCGCTAGGAAGCCATAACCAGGATGGATTGCATCGGTATTGGTCTCTTTTGCGATACGGATAATATCATCAATATCAAGATAAGCCTCTAAGGGTAATTTCCCACGGCCTACTACGTAACTCTCATCAGCATTAAATCGATGTGCAGATCGACGATCCTGCTCCGCATAAATTCCAACGGTCTTAATCCCTAACTCCGCAGCAGCACGAATAATACGAATAGCTATCTCGGAACGGTTCGCGACTAGAATCTTTTTAATCTTTCTATCTGATGATGATTCGACAGACATAGGTCTTCCTCCATTTTTAGTACGTCACTTTAATATTTTTATATCGCCTCTTTTAGGCGAGCGTTATTTCGTTTCATCTTTTAAACTACACAAACACTACAACAATACATCAAACATTACCGCTTTCATAATATTTTATCCCGATTGATAAATAAATTAACGGAGAGATAAGGATAAAGCGAATCAATTATTAATTAAAATTAGATAATTTTATAAGAATATATTGCAATATAAACCCCAATAAAGTCGAGATATATCAAAAATAGAGAGTCTGCCGAATGATCCCTTCTTTTATCCCTAAAGAGCATTGACCACCCCTTTAGAGGGCAATAAAGATATCTATAAAGATACCTATAAAGATGCAATAAGGTCATCATGCCGGAAGAGAGATAACACAGCTGATTAAATTATTGATTAAACTATTGATTAAAACTATTTAATTAAAGCGATTAATCATCAATAGTTATCAGGCGTCATCAATAATCACATCATAGAAGCGCTATTTTGGTAAATATTTCCCATCATTTATCACTTCGTGTAAAATTTTATATTAGAACTTTAAGTTTACATTCGATATTTAGGCTCAATATTTAGGTTCAATATTTATATATTGAGAGGCTTATTATTGAGATACAAGTCTAAATAGTCGATACTCACTCTATATTTATAGATAGATTTATAGATTTATAGATTTATAGATTTATCGATTAAATAAATTCAGTTGGTGCATTAAGATCTCAATGACTGTAACTTCAACCTTACTCTAACGACGATTAACGATTCAATTATGGCAAATCACAAAAATCATCTATTTCGGTTTACCGCTCAGCAAAATGGGAAAGAGACTCTTCATGGAGAGACGCGCCTCGATCGTTTCTATCCCTTCTCAAAAGATAATCGCCTTACGGTAATGGTTTGGAATATCTATAAACAACAAAAACTCAATTGGCTGCCACTTTTGACAGAGTATGGTAAAGATCGAGATCTCATCTTACTGCAAGAAGCAAAAGCCTCTGAAGAGTTGATTCAATTCTCTAAAAAACACTTCTTAGTCGGTGATCAAGTGCCGGCAATTGAGATTACAAAAGATGCTTACGGCGTTATGACGCTCGCCTCAAGCTACCCACTCTATACCCGACCTTTTCGAACAACTGAGCCCTTTTTACGATTGGCAAAATCAGCGCTAGTAACGGTCTATCCTCTCTATGATAAGCGACTTTTGATGGTGGTGAATGTCCACTCAGTCAACTTCAGTTTAGGGGTCAAGATCTACCGGGAGCAGATCCAATCGATTGCAGAACATGTGATTAACCATAATGGTCCTGTTATTTTTGCCGGCGATTTCAACACTTGGAGCCGAAAAAGACGCCATCTCCTCTATCTTTTTACACGGAGAATGGGATTAAAGCCGGTCATTTTTAATGATGATCATCGCAAAGCATTCTTCAACTCTCCGCTCGATTTTGTCTTCTACCGCGGATTACGACTTGAGAAGAGCGAGGTGATTAAGACGGATGCCTCAGATCACAATCCCCTTTTAGTCGATTTTAGGCTCCATTAGTGATTAGCGCGCCCCTTTCTTTACTGAAAAGGAAGACCCCAAATGCTATCAATCTAAAAATGTAAGCGTATAAGGAACTTAAAATCTAAGTCGACCATAAATTCTTCCTCTTCAGCATACCTTCCTTAAGTCAGATCACACTTATGAGAGATGACCAATGTATCAACCTTCTCTAAACGCTCTAAAAGCGCGGGATAATCATTAGCACGCACACTTAAAGTCATCTCACAATTGATACCGTAATTCTCGGCCACTTTCGCTGCATTTAGATCATTGATAACGTGATTAACCTCATTTGTTGCCGGATAATCGAAGGTAAAGGTAACATCGAGCCCTATCGTTTTCGTGACAATATTGGCTCTCTGTAGCGCATTGCGCGCCCCCTCTTGATAAGCAGAGACTAATCCGCCGGTGCCTAACTTAATCCCCCCAAAATAACGAACTACGATCACTAAAACATTGGTTAACTCGAAGGAGCGAATTTGTCCAAGAATCGGTCTGCCGGCAGATCCCGAAGGTTCGCCATCATCATTTGCACGATAATGCTCATAACGCTCCCCTAAAACATAAGCGTAGCAGACATGGCGAGAGTCGTTATAACGTTTGCGATATTCATCGAGTAGTGCATCAATCTCTTCTTCAGAGGTCACCGGTAAGGCAAAAGTGATAAAACGGCTTCGCGAGATGACAAATTCATCCTCACTCATTGCGGTTATCGTCTTATATTGATCACTATTCATCTTACATTCTCCAAAAATCTCGCTCTCTATTGCACCCTTATCTCTACGCTCGCAAGCTTAAGATAATCCCTAAAAATAGGGGGCAATTATAACATATCTATCATAGATCAAAGCGGACCAACATCTACCCCCATTGCGATAAGATAACCATGTTCAAAGAGAAAAGTAGAATTAGAGTCATAAAAAAGGCGGAAAAAAGGGCGAGATTAATCTCTCGCCCTCTCTTATCATTCGCTGCTTATCATTTGCTTCATCTATGCTTTTGCGATAACCTCTTCATAATTTTTAAGTGCAATAGCAAGGCGCTTACCCGCCTCTTCTGCGCTCTCTTCAGTCACCGTTGCAAATGAGAGACGCAATGTATTATCCTCCGGCGTTCCCACATAGAAAGCAGCTCCCGGCACAAAGACAACCTCTGCATCAATCGCATGCTTTAGAAGTTCAGTCGCACTCATTCCCTCTGGCAATTTAGCCCAAAGGAACATCCCACCGGTAGGAGCATCAAAAGAGATCTTACCCTCTGTATGCTTTTTTAAAGAGTCGATCAGATGCTGACAACGTTTCTGATATGCTTTAGAGATCTCTTTAATTCGCGGCTGAAGACGACCACTTTTAAGATAGTTAGCCACAATAAGTTGCGATAAAACGGGGGTATGTAGATCCACCGATTGCTTACAGATCACAATTTTCTCTCTAATTTTACGGCTCGTTACAATAAAACCTAGACGGAGACCCGGTACTAAAACTTTAGAAAATGAAGAGAGATAGACAATATGCTCCTTCTCCTTCTCACTCTTAGCGAGTGAATAGATCGGTTTTGCCAATTGATCGGTAAAACGGATCTCACCATAAGGATCATCTTCAAAGATGACAAAGTTATGCTCTACCGCTAACTTTAAGAGACGCTCTCGCTTCTCATCTGAAAGGGTTGAGCCGGTAGGGTTAGCAAATGTAGGGACAATATAGAGTGCCTTAATCGGCCCCTTTTTAAGGCGTGCTTCTAACGCATCCACATTGAGTCCTTCAGGCCCCCCTTCAACATCTTCCACCGTTGCACCGGTTAACTTAAACCCCTGAATAGCTGCAAGATAGGTAGGACGCTCAACTAAAATCACATCGCCTTCATCAAGAAATGTCCGAGAGATCAGATCAAGCCCCTGTTGCGATCCGCTTGTTACAACAATCTCATCACATGCTGCATCGATCCCGCGATCTTCGATCAACTTAACAATCTCCTCTTGCAGAACGAGCTCCCCATCAGTTGTACTATATTGATAGGCGTTGACCTCTTTCGATTCGATCACTTCATTAAGAGCGGTATTAATCCCCTCCATATCGAACATATCTGCTGCCGGAATCCCCCCTGCAAGTGAGACAATATTAGGCATCTTGCTATATCGTAAAAGATCTCTCACTATTGAGCTCTGCGATCCTTGAATTCGCTTTGCAAATAAACTTTCGATTCCAGCCATAATCAGTTCCTACTCCTCAACTTTCTAATTTTCTAATGCATTAATCGGACGGGGATGTTTCTTCCACCCCCTCTTTCTACTACTAATGTAGCAGATCTATTATTATTACGTATAGCTATTACGTATAGCATTAATCGATTTTTTATTTTAAAGAAGTTTTTTAAAGAAACGTATAACCCCTCCCCATATTTATCTCCTATCTCTTCTTGATTAAAAGATTTTGTAAAAAGTTTTGGGTAAAAATGAACTTCAAAAAAATGATATCCTTTAACGAGCGTAAAATAACGTTTCATTGATATTTTATTGATGTTTCATTGATACTTTATTCAAATTTTATTCACGTTTTATTCAGGTTTTATTCAGGTTTTATTCAGGTTTTACTAACGCTTTATTAAGTATCGATAGCTATCGATAGATAATTAAAGTTTAGTTAAAACTTAGTTAAAATCATCGATTCACTCCAGCGATCATATGGGAGACCTCCTCTTATGAGTTTTCATCTCTACTACTCCAATCATCTCGATACATTGCAATATATTGCCGGCTATATCACAAAGGTCGATCCACAAGATTCCCCTTTTGACCGAGAATATTTTCTTGTACAGAACTTCGGAATGGCGCGGTGGATGCAGATTAAACTCGCCAAACAGCTAGGAATTTTAACGCAAGCGGAATTTCTCCTCCCCTCAAAGATGTTGATCAATCTCTTAGAGCGAATCTTCACCAAAGAGGAACTTGAAGCGCACCCCATAGAGCGCCTCTCAAAAGATGATCTTTTCTGGCCACTTGTGAAAATCTTGCAAGAGATCGTTGAAGATCCGGCAGAAGAGATTCATGAACAATATCAGCCCATACTGCAATATCTTGAAAAGTATCAGCAGCAATCTCCCTCTCACAAGATCCACCCCGATATCAGCATCGATATCAACTTTGAAAATGAGCGTGAAACTCACGAACAAAGCCAATTCGACACCACATCTAAATCCCATCCGCTTAATGATGGCATGAAACGTGCAATACTCCACCTCTCCGCTGAACTTGCCGCTATTTTTGATAAATATATTGTCTATCGTAGTCAATGGATCAATGCTTGGAGTCAAGGGGAACTTGCGCCTCCCTATTTTGATGAGTCACTTCCCCCAGCTCTTGAGAAGTGGCAAGCATCCCTCTTTGAGAGGCTCTACAATAGCTTAGGTAGACCACGTCATTTAGGGATGATGCACCCGCTGATTGAGCAGAAATTGACAGACCCTTCTATCAAAGCTCACCTCCCTAAGCGAATCTTTATTATTGGGCTCAACTCTCTACCGCCCCTCTTCTTAGGGTTAATTGTTCAATTCTCTAAAATGATCGATATCCATCTCTTTTTCAATAATCCCTCCCAATATTACTGGGGAGATCTGATTAAGGGAGAAGCGCCACAATTTAACTACTACAATTTTTTCACTCAACTTCAGAGCCAGATCGACCCACTCTCCCCTCATCTGCCGGTAAGTATCGATCAACTCGATGAACATTGGCAAAATAGCTATGGGCATCCGTTACTCGCTTCATTAGGAAGAGTCGGTCGCGATCATCTCCATCTTTTGCAACAATATGATGGAACCTTAGAGCTCAATGTGACAGAGGCTTTTTCTGAACCGGAGGTGAAACATCTTCTCTCGAAGATACAAAATGAGATCTATCATCTCCGCCCTCTGAAAGAGAGTGAGAAATTCCCTCTTACCCCAGATGATCGTTCTATCCAGCTTCATATTAACTACAGTCCAATGCGCGAGGTAGAAGCGCTCTATAACCAGATTCTCCGGGAGCTCGATCACAATCCTGATCTCTCTTTAGAAGAGATTGTGGTCATGACCCCCAATATTGAAGAGTATGCCCCTTTTATCGATGCTATTTTTGGTAGCGCACCTAAAGAGCGCTATCTACCCTACTCCATCTCCGATATCAGTCTTAAAGAGAGTGATACTATCTTCTCGGCACTTTTGCAGATCCTCACGCTTCCTGAAAGTGCCTTTAAAGCAAGCGACCTCTTAACACTACTCCAGTTGCCGGAGATTATGGAGAAATTCCAATTTTCAGAATCAGATATTGCACTCATTCAATTTTGGATTAGTGATGTCAATATTAAACAGGCCATTGATGGCCTTCATCTAACAGAGGAGTTAGCGCTCCCTTACGATAATCAATTTGAGTGGGATATCAATACTTGGCGCTGGGGGTTACAGCGGATGCTTCTTGGCTACGGTTCAACGCGCACAGCGCTACTTTTTGAACAAGGTGAGCATGGGTTCTATAGCAGAGCAAGTGACCTTAATGATCCTGACTTTCAGACGGCGAATCAAGCGTTGATCCCCTACCCTTATGTTGAAGGGAAAAATGCAGAAATTTTAGGTCGTCTATGCCATCTCATCGACCTTCTTATCGAAACTAGAGATTCTTTGTCCGGCGAAAAAAGAGTTGCCGAGTGGCTTCTTATCTTGCCGGAGATTTGGCAACGATTCTTTACACTCTCAACCACTAATCAAGATAAATTACACTTTACCCAAAAAATTTGGCACAACATCTTATCAGGCGCGCGTGCACTTGATTACTCAACACCACTTCCCCTCAATGCACTCGTTCCTCTTCTTGAACAAAAACTTCTTGAAGAGAAACCGGAGCAGAACTTTATCCAGGGAAAGATCACCTTCTGCTCCTTTATTCCCATGCGAACAATCCCCTTTAAAATGGTCGCTATGATTGGAATGAATCAAGCTGATTTCCCTAAAACAGCCATTCACCATAGCTTTGATCTTATGCAATATCAGAGAATGCGAGGAGATCGCCAACGAAGTAGTGATGACCGCTATCTCTTCTTAGAAGCCATTCTCTCCGCTAAAGAGATTCTCTACCTCAGCTATATCGGTCGCTCAATTCAAGATAATAGTGAATGCTTCCCCTCTCTCTTGATTGATGAGTTGATGCGTTATATCGATCAGATCGCAATCACAGAGAATGGGATATCGCCGACAAAAAATATCACCTTTGAGCATCCTATGGCACCCTATAATGAGGCCCTCTTCAATCCTCAATCTCCTATTCAGAGTTTTCAGAGTGAATGGTCCCTGTCACGTGATATTAAGAGTTTCTACCATGCTCCCTACTCATATCCGATGCTCTTAGAGAGTTACCAGAAATCGCAAGCATTGACACCATTGACTGAGATCTCACTCCACACGCTTATTAAGTTTTATCAAGATCCCACACAATACTTTGCCGAGCATCGTTTAACCATTCCCACCTACAACAGTAGAGCGAATAATATTGAAGATGATGAGATCTTCGCTATCCAAAATCATCTAGAACTCTATCAATTCAATCGTCGTGTCACAAATGATCTCCTACGTGAGGCGCTCTATCGGCCTCAAAATAGTGGTGCTTTGGATACCGACTTCCTTTTTCAAATGGAACAGAGTCTCTCCACTAACGATACCAGATCATCGGGATCCTTAACTCAATCTCCCTCAACTCAATCTTTAGCAACTTTTGCCAAACAGCTCTTTAAGCGCTACCGACTAGAAGGATCACTTCCCAAATTTGCTTATGGCGATCTACTTTGGGAGGAGAAACAGACACTTCCCCTACTGCTTGCTTCCAAGTTACTGAGTGTACAATATCCTTATGGACAATGGCGTAGTGAGCGCTATCAAAGAGGAATTACCCTCTATGGCCAACTTCCAGAATTAACCCCCGATGGACTTCTTATTATGTGGGATGTCGGTGAATTTAATGAACGACGTAAAATTGCAGCGGCCATTACTAATCTCTTTTTCCATGCCACAAAAGAGTGCGATCGCCTCCATGAAAATCTCCTCTACTTCTCTAGAAAAGGGGATCTGATTGAAGAGCATCCGCTTCCCTACTATCCTCAAGCAGATGCTGCAAAACTTCTCAACCATCTCATTGATGGCTTTCTCTATGGAGTTAGTGCGCCAATTCCCTACTACTATACTCAAGACTATAAGCCGGCATTCTCCCACCCATCATTTACCGAGATGCTTGAAGCATTACAAGCTGATCTCCCCCATCTCTTGACCGAAGAGATCGAGAGCAATGAGCTCGCCCAAACCTTTGTAACACTTCTTCAAGATGAGCATTACATCAACTCACTCCCCACCGCTACCAGAAACCTCTTAAATAGGGTAAAATCATCATTCACGATTCAATCATCCTTTGAGCGCCTATTTCCCGATAACGGAGCGAAAGAGATGCTCGCTTTCTTTCTTTTCTATTACCACTATCTTCGTGAGTTAGTCACCTATGAATCCTGATCAGCAGCTACTAAAAGAGACACAACATCCCACATCAAAATATGATTACGATGGGATCACCGGTGTTTGGCTTCTTATTCCCCCCAAATTTCATCTACTTATTTTAGCCGTTCTTCTCCCCCTTATTTTATGGGTCTTTCCCCATATCAATTTTAAAGGGAACTTTCGTTATATCTTTGCTGACTACCGCTACTATTTAGCTGGGGGAATCTCACTCTTTTTCATCGCCTCGGCACTTCTTAGCATTATGAAGGCAAAACAGGTCGGTGGAAAAGTACGCCCGACAAGTAATGTCGGCGCCCAAGTCATTCCTAAAAAAGTGACCTCTAAAAAGGGAAATAGTACCTCCAAAAGTGGGGGAAAGAGTCGATCTAACCCCACGTTAAGCGTTAAAAGTAGAAGAACTACTCCGGCAAAGATAACAGCGAGTCCTTCTCAAAAGAGTCAAGTCTCCCCTAAAGAGAATGTTGCTACCGGAAGAAAACGGAGAGTGACACTGAAAAAGAGTAGTGATGAGGTTAAAAAACCATCTAAAAGAGAAAGAACAGAGTAAGATCGCCATTGATCACGAATCTATTGATCCATCTTATCACTGATACCTTTAACTATTGATTACCCAATATTACGATGATTACGACGATAGGAGTCGACCCTATAATGCAAAAAATGATTATTATTAGCGGACTATCGGGATCAGGAAAATCGATTGCGCTACAGACCTTAGAAGATGAAGGTTTTTTCTGTATCGATAATCTACCCATTACCTTTATCCCTCGCTTTTTAGAAGAGATTCAACAGAAGAATAATATCCGTAAACTCGCTATCGGCGTTGATGCTCGTAGTTTTCCAGAAGATCTCACCGAGGCAGAAGCTATTCTCGCTCTTATTGAGCAAAAAACAGCTGTCAGACCTCATATCCTCTTTCTAGAGACCAGTGATGAGATACTCATTAAGCGTTATAGCCATACACGCAGAAGACATCCTTTAACCACTTCCCAGATGACGTTAATTGAAGCGATTACCAATGAGCGGGAGCTACTCTCTCCGCTTCGCGCGCAAGCTGATATTATCATCGATACCTCTCTTCTCAATGTCCATGAGCTCCGCGCTATTCTTACAGATCAGCTCTTAGATAAGTCGCAAAAAAAGCTCTCTATCTCCATTGTCTCATTTGGCTACCGAAATGGTATTCCACTCGATGCTGATTTTGTCTTCGATGCCAGAATGTTAACCAATCCGCACTGGGTACCGATACTTCGAGAATATACGGGGCTTGATCGGGAGATCGTCGATTTTTTTGCAAAAACCGATGATATTCAAGCTTTCTACCAAGATATTGAAGACTTTATCTTAAAATGGTTGCCGGCATTTAAACAAGGAACTCGTTCCTATCTCACCATTGCGATTGGTTGCACCGGAGGGAAACATCGCTCAGTCTATCTAGCACAAAGGCTCTTTGAGAAATTACAAGAAAATGATCATGTCCTTGTAAAACATCGCGAAATCAATGGATAACAACTGACTTGCAGATGACTTGCAGATGACCTATATCCAATAGAAAATTTATCAAAAGCACCACACTCTTGACTACCTTTTCATATCATCCATTACAAGAAGGAATTGAACATGTCGCAACAAGCACAACTTATTGATGGAAAAGCATTTGCTGCTAATCTTCGTCAAACGATCGCCGAGCAGACAAAAGCAATCGAAGCACAACACAATATTCGCCCAGGTTTAGCCGTCATTCTGGTCGGTGAAGATCCTGCAAGTCAGGTTTATGTGCGCAATAAAGAGAAGTTCGCCTTAGAGTGCGGTTTCAAATCTGAAACTTTTCGCCTTCCTGCTGAAACAACACAAGAAGAGCTCCTCACTTTGATTCAAAATCTTAACGAAGATCAGAGTATTCATGGCATTCTTGTCCAACTTCCACTACCAAAAAACCTCAATGAGGAGGAGATTCTTAATAGTATCAATCCCCTCAAAGATGTTGATGGATTCCACCCTATGAATATCGGCCAACTCTCAATTGGTCAGCCCTATCTTATTCCCTGCACCCCTTTAGGATCGCTTCTTCTCTTACAAGATAAACTTGGAAAAGATCTTTCCGGCAAACATGCCGTTATTGTTGGGCGCTCTAATATTGTTGGAAAGCCGATGATGCAACTTCTCCTCTCACAAAACTGTACTGTCACTATTGCGCACTCCCGCACGAAAGATGTCGCTGCGCTCTGCCGTGAAGCTGATATCGTTGTTGCGGCTGTTGGCGTTCCTAAATTGATCAAAGGCGATTGGATTAAAAAGGGAGCGACCGTCATCGATGTAGGGATCAATCGTATCGAAGAGAATGGAAAAACACGCCTCGTAGGAGATGTTGATTTTGATGAAGCAATCAAAAATGCCGCTTTTATCACCCCCGTTCCCGGCGGCGTTGGTCCTATGACAATTGCCTGTTTGTTGCGTAACACATTAACAGCAATGTGCCTGCAAAATAAGATCGAAGATCCTAACAAGCTCTAATCTACAACCCAAAAATGCTATAAACTTAAGAATCATATTAAAGATTAAAGCTTAAAGTTATTAAAGCTTAAAGTTTAGTGTCTGGAATTAGCATTCAAATGAGAGTTCAAATTAGAATAAGATAAATATCAAAACCTCTCCTATATCCCTCAACTCCATCTTGTAATAAAGGCGGAGTATCGATATAGAGAGGTTTTTTATCGTCTCTACTATTATGACTCACCCGCCTACACTTCCCCTCACCTACACCTCTTATGGAGATGCAGCTGATGAGGGGATAAAATCGTAATATCCTACAACTCTTTAGCTTCACTTTTTTAGGAGATAAAAAAATCCATAACAGCAGGATGAGCCACTGTTATGGAGAATGCGTTGCGATTTACTCAATCGCATCAGCTGAATGGAGAAGGCCTGTGATGACATGCCTTCCTATCCGATTTAAATCGGTATTGTTGTTATAACGATATTAAAAAAAGTGATATTCAGATTGATGCTCTACTGATTAAACACGCGCATAAGGTTCTAAACCTAGTGCCATACGACCATTCTTAGTTGCGATATTGATCGCCTCTTCAAGATCAGTGTAACGACAACCTGTAATCAAAAGTTTTAACTCTTCCCACATATCGCCATCACTAAATGGCAACATGTAATCAGCGATATTATCTGTTCCAACCGCAACTGGAATACCTGCTTTTGCTAACTCATCTGCCGGGGTAATCGCATTACGCGTCGGTCCATGATCTTCACGTCGTGGGCTATCGATCCAAGCAAAAGGACAAGCGATCACCATCATTTTTGCCTCTAACATCTTTTTATAGAGCATTTGACGATACGCTTCATCATGTGCGGTAATGGAGATACTATGAATGGCGACGACACGCCCTTCCATTCCATGCTCGATCGTCTTATCGGCGACTAATTCTGTCTCTTTCTCCTCTTTGGAGTTGAATTGATCCACATGCACATGAACCATCTTTCCTTGAGATTTTGCCGTCTGTAATAAAACATCCATATGAACAGCATCCATCCCTTCACCATGGTCTCGCAGATCTCGACGAGGTAAACCACCAATAATATCAACCTTATCAGCCCCTTTATCGAACCAGTAGCGAGCCTCTTTATCAATAACACCTTTTAAAGTCTGATTGATCAGCTTGATCGTAACATCCCCTTCATAATTCTTTCTTGCACGAAGTGCTGCATTAATCGCTCGCTCTTCCACGATGGGGTCAACATCGATAAAACTTCCGACAGCAGTAACGCCCTGCTCAATCATCCGCTCAATCCCCATGGAGAATTGACGATAATAATCCTCTTCAGTCATGCTGGACTTAATACGATCTAAGGTATCCCATTTTTCGATTAAAGTTTGTGTCTGGTAGACTTCAAACCCTTCATAATCGATAGTAAAAGCACGATCTCCATGCATATGAGCATTCACCCAACCACCATTTTCACGAATACTATTTAATAGATACGCCTTTAAGCTTCTTGTATCTGTATAAATGCGATGCTCTTTTGCCACTAATGTTGTCATGAAAATCTCCTTTCCTAAATGTTCTATAAAATTAGCAATAGCTACTCTTCTCTTCACAAGCAGCCACGGCAATATGGTCTCGGCCGTTATGACGCTCTATCTCATCACCCGATTGAAGCTGATTCTTACTCTTTCAAGCTTCTTCACGCTTTTCTCAAGGCGAAAAAAAACCTCCATTGAAATAACGGAGGTTTTTAACAATTATTTTGAAGAATGGTTTTAAGATCGATGAAGCTACTATTAATAAAATTGAATGAATTGCGTGGATTAAAAGGATTTAATGGAATAGAGATATGTGCGATCTGCACCATTCCGACCTCTGCCCAGTTATCCATTCGTCGCTTCATTAGCTTCATTGCCTTCCTCAAATTCATCTTCGTTTAAACAAACGAGTACATTCTAAGGGGTAAAAAAATAAAAGCAATCTTTTTTATAAACTTCTGCAGCAACTTCCTAGCAACTACTTACAAAAAAAACGCATTAACGCCGGATATTAGGATGATCACCCCAATTGAGCTTTTCCCTTAAAATGGAGAAGTAATGATAGTTTTTAGAATGAAGGAGCGTCAAAGGATGAGAGGAGGGTTCGATCGTCAATCGCTCTCCATCAGAGAGGGATAAAAGCTCTTGTCCATCACAAGTGACATGAACATCCTCTCTCTCTCGATCACTCGTTACAACTTCAATTTCACAATCTGCCGGAATCACTAAAGGTCTATGGCTAAATGTATGGGGACAGATCGGCGATATAATAATCGCCGGCAATGTGGGGTACATAATCGGTCCGCCGGTAGAGAGTGAGTAGGCAGTAGAACCTGTTGGCGTGGCGATAATCAATCCATCTGCACGATAAGTTGAAAGATAACGTTGATTAACATAAACATCGATCTCAATTAAACGTGAAAGCTCCGTTTTATGAATTACAACATCATTCATGGCATAAGATCTTAACTGTTGATCGATCGAAGCCTTTAATAAAAAGCGCTCTTCATAAATGACATCACCTTCAAGAATCGCTCGAAGATGAGTATGAAGCATCTGTTGATCAATATCCGTTAAAAAACCTAATCGACCCAAATTAACACCTAAAACAGGAATATTGAGTTGATGCACCTTACGGGCAATTCCTAAAAAAGTCCCATCACCACCAAACGCGATAATCAGATCACAAGTGGCAATCTCTTTAATCAATGCCGGCGGATAGTTGAGACTATTGCGATACTCAACATTATTGACCTCGATGGTTGTCGCACCGCACGACTCAATCACCGCTTTTGTTCGTTGAACCGCTTTTTGGATCTCATCAGACTCTCGATTACTGAGGATTAAGGCGATTTTTTGAAATTTTCTCATATTTTGTGCTATTGTAATTTTATTTGATATTGAATTAATTATAGGGTTTATAGCATAGCATGATCGCTTATTCACTCTTAAGCTACAAATATATCTTACAAAGATATCTATATATCTATTTAAGGTATATCTATCTAAGGCTAGAAATCCTCACTATCAAAAAAGATAGGCACTAGTTTAATTCTATTCCAGAATTAACTCACTACCTCACTCAAAACAGTTGCGATCTACTCATACCAGAGTGGATCAGTCCTCTATTTTCAGTAAGTTAGTGAAGAATGGTCGCTTATCGATAAAACCAAAACCTATCTAAACTTCAGAGGTGTTTGGATAACCGATCTTATAAAACAGATTTTTAACCCCATTTTCAACCCCACTTTTAACTTAAGAAATAGTTATATGAGTCAAAGGATTAAAGGGTGTTGCGGTCTACATCTATTTTTACTGCAATATCACTAATATCCTTACTCAAAATCAGATAATCACGGCAATCAACAATATGCTCAAAAGCTTGCCTCATTACTCCTAATCCATATGGTAGAGATTTAAAAATTGAGAGATCATCATTAAAACATAGAGATCAAACATCGATACTACAAAATGACTACTTAGACAATACCGAAAAGAGCTATCGAATAACACGATCAATATGGCAAAAATAGAAGAGATCTCACAAACAGATCTAACAAAATAAGGAGCAAGGATAAAATGAACAACAAGAGATCTACTCTCTCCAAAGTTTTCGGATTGAGATAAAAATTGAGATGAGAGTTGAGAGGGCGATTGGATTATCGATTGAAAGCACTCTCGGCAGAGGTGCTGATAAAGTTAGCAAAATGACGCGATTATCACTTTTTTAATGAAGTTAGGGATATAATTTAGGGATTAGAGATCATTACAAGATCATATCAATAAACGTATGAGCAGAAGTTCTCATCAACTACGCAATTATAATCGGAGGTAAAATGCGTAAAGCCCTTTTCTTTCTACTTATGAGCATGCTCCCCGGCATCGCTTTAGCGGGAGGCGAGCTCTCTTTTGATGGCCCAAGTCTCTCTCCTCTTTGGTCCATTCCCTTTATTGGGATTATTCTCTCCATCGCAGTTCTCCCCCTCTTTGCCCCGAAATTATGGGACCATCATTACGGGAAAATTGTCTTTGGCTGGACCCTCCTCTTCTTTATTCCGCTGTTAGTTACCTATGATATGAGTATTACAGCGAATATTTTTACCCATGCATTAGTCGAAGAGTATATTCCCTTTATCCTCTTGCTCCTTGTACTCTTTGCGGCATCGGGGGGTATTCATATCTCCGGCAATTTAGTAGCGAGCCCGAAATTTAACGTTTCGATCTTAGCTATTGGTACCGTTTTAGCATCAGTGATGGGAACAACGGGTGCTGCGATGTTACTCATTCGCCCTATCCTCTCAGCGAATAGAAATCGTAAGCATCGCATGCATATTCCGATCTTCTTTATCTTCCTTGTTGCGAATATCGGAGGAGGGTTAACGCCACTTGGAGATCCACCGCTCTTCTTAGGTTTCTTAAATGGGGTTGATTTCTTCTGGACATTGCAACATATGTTCTTCCCTGTTCTAATCTTCTCACTTATTTTGCTAGGTCTTTTCTATCTGATTGATAGCTACTATTTCAAAAAAGAGAAGATCGCGCCTTCAGATGAGAAGACGACTGTCGTTATTGTTGGAAAGCAGAACTTTTTGATCATCTTAGGGGTTCTTGTCGGTATTATTATCTCCGGCATCTGGATTCCTGGCATCTCATGGGAGATCTTTGGGGTTGAAGTACATCTAGAGAATGTTCTTCGTGATCTCTTCTTTATCTTCTTAACGATTGTCTCTCTGAAAATCACCTCAGACAAAGTTCGCAAAGATAACAACTTCAATTGGCATCCGATTATTGAAGTCGCCAAAATCTTTGCCGGTATCTTCTTAACGATTGTTCCTGTTATTACCATTTTAGAAGCAGGTAAAAATGGTGCATTTGGTTCAGTGGTAGATATTACCCATACCAGTGATGGTGAGCCGATTAATGTGATCTACTTCTGGGTAACAACTGTATTATCTGCATTCTTAGATAATGCTCCGACCTATCTCGTCTTCTTCAAGATGGCAGGCGCTCAAGCCCCTGAAGGTGTCGCTGCTGCTGACTTCTTAATGAATGGCATTCCGGCGACCTTACTTGCTATCTCGATGGGTACCGTATTTACAGGACCATTAACCTATATCGGTAATGCGCCTAACTTTATGGTTAAATCGATGGCAGAACAGGAAGGTATTAAAATGCCTTCATTCTTCGGATACTTCTTTATCGCAATAATTGTTTTAGTTCCGATCTATATTCTGCTCAATTTCATCTTCCTCTAATAGTGGATTAATCCCCATTAGAAGTTGTGAGATTTATCGAAAAAGCGCTAGATTTTCTAGCGCTTTCTTGTAATATTTATAGGTCGATCTCTTAATCGTATCGTCCTCTAATCACCGTACTTATAACAATAAGGCAGGATAAAATAAATGACTCTGTTAGTACAAAAATATGGCGGCAGCTCAGTGGCAAATATTGAACGCATTCAGAATGTTGCCCGCCGTATTCAAAAACATCATAACGAAGGCCACCAAATGGTTGTTGTTCTCTCGGCGATGTCCGGAGAGACCGATCGACTTTTAGAGTTAGCGCATGCAATTACCAAACGCCCTAACCCAAGAGAGATGGATGCGCTTGTTTCAACAGGTGAGCAAGTGAGTATCTCTCTCCTCTCTATTGCACTTGAAGCGATGGGAATTAAGGCAAAATCATACAATGGTGATCAAGCTCGAATCCTAACAGACCAAGCACATACCAAAGCACGTATTAAAAATATCGATACCTCAGCGATCGAAGCTGATCTTGCTGCTGGATATGTTGTGGTTGTTGCAGGATTCCAAGGAGTCACTGAAGATGGCTCTGTAACCACTTTAGGTCGTGGTGGCTCAGATACGACAGCCGTTGCACTTGCCGCTAGTCTAAAAGCGACCGAGTGCCAAATCTTTACCGATGTTGATGGTGTCTATACCACCGATCCACGTATTGAGCCTAAAGCGAAAAAATTAGATAAAATCGCTTTTGAAGAGATGTTAGAGCTCTCTAGTTTAGGCTCAAAAGTGTTGCAAATTCGCTCTGTTGAGCTTGCCGCTAAAAACAAAGTTCCTATTCGCGTACTCTCCTCTTTAGCTGAAGGAGGCGAGGGAACACTTATTACTACAGAAAAGGATATTGACATGGAAGCAGCCATTATCTCAGGTGTTGCAACGAGTAAGAATGAAGCAAAAATTACAGTTTTAGGGGTTCCTGATCAACCTGGAATTGCATTTAATATTCTCGAGCAGATTAGTGACGCTAATATTGAGGTCGATATGATTGTGCAAAATATCTCTCAAGATGGCACAACTGATTTTACCTTCACTATCAATGAAGTGGATTTTGATAAAGCACTTGAAATTACAGAAAGATCCGCAAAAGAGATGGGGGCACGTAAAGTTCTTGGCGACAAAGATATCGTTAAAGTCTCTCTTGTTGGCTTAGGAATGCGTTCTCATGCCGGTGTTGCAAGTCTCATGTTTAAAACACTTGCTAATGAAAAGATTAATATCAAAATGATCTCTACCTCAGAAATTAAGGTTTCTGTAGTGATTGATAGTAAATATCATGAGTTAGCTGTCAGAGCGCTTCATGAGGCATTCAAGTTAGACGAATAACACAAATAGCGAAAGCCCCATCACTCTCACAGATCCCCCTAATAATAGAGTTAATGGAGATAATAAAGTAGTACTATTGTAAGTAGTACCATTGCGATCCCTCAATGAGATTCTTTCAAGAGTTGCCGTTTGCGGTTATACTTTAAAGAGTCTCTTTGGGGGATACTGCTTTTATCACAAGAAAACCTTAATGAGATAATCAACTGATACTGACACTGATAATGACAGACAATCAATACAACTGATAATTGCAACCGATAATTGACAATCGAAAACTTACCATCAAATTCAAGTATTGATCTTTACCATTAATCTTTACTATTGAACCTTAGAGTCGATCTTTAAAATCAGTTTTTAAAATCGATCTTTACAATTAATTTTTATCACGGATCTTAAATCTTAAGATTCACACTATGACACTTAAGAGTTATAGCGACGCTATTTTATGAAAAAAACAAAACTGTTTGCTCTTCTTCTCTGCCTCTTCTCCCTCTCGACGCTCGCCTTTGCCGAGCGAAAAATGGTGGTGAAAATAGAGGGAATTGATAATAAAAAGGCATTAACGAATGCTCAAAATGCCACGGCTATATATGCCCTTAATGATAAAGATGCGCCCCCTGATCTTCGTATCGAATGGCTCTATCAGGAAGGAATTAATCAAATTGCAGATGCCCTGCAACCTTATGGCTACTATCGAGCAAAGATTGATGCTGATCTGATTTATCAAAAAGATCAGGTCACGGTCACGTACCATGTCAATCCAGGTCCACAAATCCCCATCGGCTCTCTTATACTCGAAGTAACAGATCTCGACAAGATCAAAGAGCGCGATACGCCCGAAGCTAAAAAAGAGTATCAAGCTTTTGAAAAGATTATTACTGGAACCAAAATGAAGGTAGGGGCCCCCCTGAACCATACGCAGTATGAATCGACCAAGAGTAAGCTCTCAGAAAAAGCATCAGCCCTTGGCTATTTTGATGCTTACTATCCTCATCATCAATTATTGGTAAATCTTATCACCTATCAAGCAGATATAGATCTTGTGATGGCTTTAGGTCCTCGCTACCATTTTGGTCATACCACATTTCATCAGGAATATTTTGCGACGGAATTTTTAGATCGTTTTCTCCATAATATGCGCTCACAAAATGATTATAGCGATCAAAAATTGGTTCAACTGCAATCGACATTTAATGAGTCAGATTATTTTGAAGATGTAGTCATTGTGCCACGTACAAATTTTGAGACAAAAGAGGTTCCGCTCGATATCTATCTTCGTCCACGAAAACAGCGTACACTCTCACTCGGTGTCGGTTACTCTTCCGATATCGGTCTAAAAGCGATGGCAGGACTCAATTGGCACTATATCAATCGTTATGGACATAAACTCTTTACCAATCTTCTCTGGGCACAAAAGAGACGTGATGCAATGATCAACTATCAGATCCCAGGAAGTCATCCCGTACAAGACCGCTATAACATCTTCTTCAACTACAATTTTGAAGATACCTCCACAAAAGATTACACCACCTATCTTGTGGGAGGCTCTAAAGAGCGAGTACGAGATCAATATATGTATGGCTTCTCCCTCCATTATCAATATGACCGTTTTAGAGATATTGAAGGAGTACGCCAAAATAGCAAGCTCTTAATCCCCACAATCTATGGTGAGTGGAAAAGCTCTCCCAATCTCCCTTTTGATCAATTTGGTTTTAAAATTGAAGGTCGCGTAAGAGGAGCTGTCAAAAATGTTGCCGCTGATATGAGCTTTTTACAGACAAGTGCTATTTTGCACACCTATCTACCAATCACTGATACCGATCGTTTTGTTTTAAGAGCCGGTGCCGGTTATACCAAGATTCGCGACAAGGATCTACGTAAACTACCACCGAGCCTTCGATTCTATACCGGCGGTGATAACACTGTTCGAGGCTATAAATATGATGGTATTGGTGAGAAAGGTTATAACGGCGATATCTATGGTGGAAAAAAGATGGTCCTAGCGAGTGTCGAATATGAGCATAAAATCACGCCAAGCTTTGCAATTGTCGGCTTTGTAGATGCCGGTGATGCTTATAATGATAAGGTCAATCTAAAATATGGTGCCGGAACCGGTATTCGCTGGTATTCCCCGATTGGTGCTGTTCGACTCGATATTGCTCATGGTTTTAATAAAGAGTTTGGCGAAACCGTTAAACTTCACCTCAATATTGGCACGGATCTATAAGTGGAGAGTGATTAAATGCAAAAGCAGAGTCCCCTACCAAAATGGTATTTTGATATCTTCAACCGCTATCGGGAGAGACTTCAACAGAAAGAGGCTCTCTACTTAGCCCTCAGTGCCGGTGTTGACTCCAATACCCTACTCCATTGGCTCTATACATTTAGAGAGGAACTTCCCCCGATCTATACAATTCATGTTAATCATAACTGGCATGATAATTACTCCCATCTTTGGGCAAACTTTGCGCGCCAACGTGCCGAGTTTTATGGTTTTACCCATTACCACTATGAAGCTTTTTTTGATTTAGAAGAGATGTCGGGGCTCGAAGCTGCAGGGAGAGAGATGCGCTATATTAAATTTGCAGAGACAATGCAACCTAACTCCCTTCTCTGTGTTGCCCACCATCGCTCTGATCAAGCAGAAACATTGATACAACGACTTCTTCGAAGTTCAGGCACAAGAGGCCTTGGTGCTATGCGAGATTTTAATACCGTTCGCTTTGGTGCTTACGATATCGATCTTTTCCGCCCTTTTCTCTCTATCTCTAAAAAGACGCTTTATGAAACGGCAATTGCACTCAATCTCCCCTGGTTAGAAGATTACACAAATCACGAGGCTGATGATATGGAGCGCAATATTATCCGAAATGATCTCTTCAAGCGGATGGAGACTTCCTTTCCACAATATGAAGAAGCGTTCTATCAAGTTACACAATTTATGCAAGAGGCGGATGATCTCCTCTTAGAACTTGCGATGCTTGATCTTGAAAAAATCGCTCAAAAAAAGGAAATAGAGACAGATAGAGCAGAAGGAGATTTAGAAAGAGTTGCTCCTCAGCTACACCTCCCCTCTCTAAAAAAACTGAGCCTTGCACGGCAAAAAAATCTACTACAGGCTTGGATTCGTCCCTATAATCTTATCTTCTCACAACGCCAGCTTACTGAATTTATAAGAGTCTTTCTTGACGGAGCCCCAACCCATCAAACTCGTTTTGAGCTCGATCCTTACGTCATACTCTATTTCCAAGATTACCTCTATCTAGAAGAGAAATCAGAGGTCTTATCCTCCTTTAAATCCTTTCAACTCACTCCTAGTAGCAATGCGCCGAGCCGCCATTTTTGGCAACAATTTTCAGCTGATGATCTTCTACTCGTTAAACGACAAGGTGGTGAGCGCTTTCACCCGCTCTATCGGGAGCGCAGTCAACAATTAAAAAAATTACTACAAGAGGCAAAAATTCCTGTTTGGGAACGAGATAACTGTTGGTTGCTTAAAGAGCGAAAAAGCGGAGAGATTTTATGGATTAATCATCTCGGTTTTGCTAAATCCTTAGAAAGTGAGATTGAAGGAGAGGGGTTAGCGCCGGCATTAATTCCTGCAGTATCCAACGCTAACTAGAGATAATAGAGATGCAGTAAGATCGATCTATTAATCTGCATTTAACTCAGGTGGCAATATCCAGTAGTTACTCTGATTATTCACCTCCATATAGCGCTTAAATTCAGGCGATTGGTACGCGGCAATAATCGCCTTTGCCCAATCACTATCACGATTTTTATCTAAAACAACAACTTGAAGATAGAGATCTTCCAAAAGATCCTCTTGGAGCAATACTTTGCTAGCATCCATCTGACCAAGCCAGACTATGCTCCCCGGAATCACAGCAAAATCTGCATCATCCAAGACTCGAGGAATAAGATGGGAATCAACCTCTTTAATATTTAAATGATAAGGGTTTGCGACAATATCATTCCGTGTTGCCGCCATCAGATTAATATCTGGTGCTAAGGTGATCCATCCAGCCTTTGCTAATAAACCATAAGCTCTTGCAGCATTCGATGCATCTTGTGGGATTAAAATTGTCATCTCTTCATTTATATCGACTAATTGTTGATGACGATTTGAAAAGATCCCAGCAGGAACCGTTGGAATCTTCGCTAAAGCCACAAGGTTTGTACCACGCTGCTCATTAAAGACCTTCATATATCCGGCATGCTGGGCAACCACCACATCTACGGCATCTTCTAACATTGCGATATTAGACTCTATTAATGCAGAAAAATTGATGCGCTTAATGGTATAACCTTCTGCTTCAAGTATCGGAGCAATTGCCTCGTCAAACAGCTCATTATAGGGTCCTGGAGATACACCCATCACAATCTCATTCTCCCGATGATCTGCGCTACAGCCAACTAACCCCAGAGTCAAAATTCCCACAAGAGCCCCTGCAAGAAAGGGTTTTCGTAATAGGACTAATATCTTTTTTAAAGCAACAATGCTCTTCCCGTTCTGATTTATATTGCGTACCACCTCACAACACTCCTTCTAGAAAACTTAATTTATATGTTTTATATACTTTATAAGAAGAAGTGTAACTTACTTTAATTATATTGCAAAATAAAATTGATCCTTAAAGCTTTCCTTCAAGTGTTATTTAAAATGTCATTCTTAGATAAAAATTTAAGGGATAATTTGCATTTAACTATTGACAAGCACGCTATCATATTAAGTAGGCCTATCAAAAGGTCACTGCAAAGAGTGCTCGATCCTTTCGATCGACTCTCAAGGAAACATTAAAAACTATTATTTGAGGATATCGACAATGAAACGTCTCTTAATAAGTGCTATAGGCGCTCTTCTATTTCCACTCTCCATCTCACTGGCAGAACCTTTAAAAGTGGTTACTAGCTTCTCTATTTTGGAAGATTTCGCCCAAAATATCGGCCAAGAGAAGATTGATGTTGAAAGCATCATCAAGGCAGATCAAGATGCCCACAGCTTTGAACCAACCCCCAAAGATATTATTAAAATTCAGAATGCTGATGTGGTGATACTCAATGGTGTGGATTTTGATAGCTGGCTCAATAAAATTTTAGAAGCTAATCGCTATGAAGGCATTATTGTCGATGCAAGTCATAATGTCCCTCTCCTACCTTATCATGAGGATGAGAATCATCATGATCACGGTCACGACCACAACCACGACCACGACCACGACCACGACCACGACCACGACCACGACCACGACCACGACCACGACCACGACCACGACCACGACCATCATCATGGTGAGTTTGATCCCCATATTTGGCAAGACCCTAAAAATGTCATCATTATGACTGAAAATATTCGTAACGGCTTAACACTTGCACAACCTGAATCGGAAGCCTATTTTGAAAATAACTTCGAAGCCTATAAACGTGAATTAGAAGCACTTAATAACTATGCGATTCATCTACTTAAGCCCATCGATCATAATGGTAAGTTGATGGTTCTTCACGATAGTTTTGGATACCTTGCGAAAGCCTATGATCTACACTTTATCGCTATCTCAAACCTCAACCCTCTTGCTGAACCTTCGGCAAAAAGAATGTCTGAACTCTATCAGCTTGTTAAAAAAGAGAATATTCGTGCAATTTTTAGTGAAAATATCGCCCCTTCCCGGTTTATTAAGACCTTAGCAAAAGATCTTAACTTACAAGATGGTGGCATTCTCTACTCTGATGCTTTAACAACGACACCACCAGCAAATGATTATATCGGTCTTTTTAAGCACAATATCGATCAGATCACTGCCGTGCTCGAAGATTCAACCCAAATAAAGAAGGGAGAATCGAGTAAGGAATAGACGTTTAAATAATCGAAATATAGGGATAAATGTGCTACTATCTTAGCCATTTGATCCACTATTATTTACCAAAGCAGAGGCAACTAGAACTATGTCTGAAAATATTGTTCGCACTAACTTTATTCGTCAAATTATCGATAAAGATTTAGAGAGCGGAAAATACCAGCGTCCATCGGATATTCATACACGCTTCCCACCGGAACCAAATGGCTATCTGCATATTGGGCATGCAAAATCTATCTGCCTCAACTTTGGCATTGCGAGAGATTATGGCGGTCGCTGTAATCTCCGCTTTGACGATACTAACCCGACAAAAGAGGAGATCGAATATGTTGAAGCGATCAAAAAAGATGTCGAATGGTTAGGATTTAAGTGGGATGATCTCTTCTATGCATCGGACTACTTTGAAAAATTCTACGAAGCAGCCATACACCTTATCAAAAAAGGGTTAGCCTATGTTGATGATAGTAGTGCTGAAGAGATTCGCCAAATGCGCGGGACCTTAACAGAGCCCGGCATTAACTCCCCCTATCGAGAGCGCTCTATTGCAGAGAATCTCGATCTCTTTGCGCGCATGCGTGCAGGGGAATTTGAAGATGGCGCTAAGGTGCTTCGCGCTAAGATCGATATGGCATCTCCTAATATGAATCTACGAGATCCGGCGCTCTATCGTATTCGCCACGAAGCTCATCACCAAACAGGGGATAAGTGGTGCATCTATCCAATGTATGACTTTGCACATGCCTTAAGTGATGCCATTGAGGGCATTACCCACTCAATCTGTACATTAGAATTTGAAGATCATCGCCCACTCTATGATTGGTGTGTTGAAAATGCCGATATGCCTCATACGCCAAGACAGTATGAGTTTTCACGTCTTAATATCGAATATAACGTGATGTCAAAACGTCTTTTAACACAACTGGTAGCCACCGGAATTGTCGATGGTTGGAATGATCCTCGTATGCCGACCATTTCAGGGCTTCGTCGTCGTGGATGCCCACCAGAAGCGCTCCGTCTCTTCTGTGATCGCATTGGTGTTACAAAATCAGAAAATATGATTGAGCTGCAACAATTGAGTCAATCGATGCGAGATGTCCTCAATGAGATGGCAGATCGCCGCATGGCAGTTCTCGATCCGTTAAAAGTGACTCTCACTAATCTTCCTCATGATGAATTATTGGAAATTGCCAATCATCCTCAAGATGAGAGTCGTGGAACTCGTAGCGTTAACTTTAGCAATACACTCTATATTGATCGCGCTGACTTTAAAGAGGAAGCGAATAAGAAATATAAACGTCTTGTGCTTGACGGTTATGTTCGTCTCCGTGGCGCCTATATCATCAAAGCAACCGAAGTTATTAAGGATGAGAATGGTGAAATTGTAGAAGTTATTGCTGAAATTATTCCAGGATCACTCGGAAAGAATGTCGAAGGCGTTAAAGCGCGTGGTGTTATTCAATGGGTCTCTGCTAAGGATGCCATCGATATTACCATTCATAACTATGATGTTCTCTTTACAGAGAAGAATCCTCAAGGAATGCCAGGAGATATGCTTGACTATCTCAACAAAGACTCCCTGACCGTTGTCTATGGTAAAGGGGAGCCGGCATTAGCAGATGCGCCGATAGAGCAAGCCTATCAATTTGAACGTATTGGTTACTATGCTCGCGATTCTAAAGCAGAAGAGTTAGTCTTCAATCGGGTTGTCGAACTGAAAGATAGCTTTGGAGAATAAGTTTGAGTGAGATAATCAAATATGGCCCCTCACTCCTTGAGGGGTTTTTCATCACTATTGCCCTCGGTCTGCTCTCCTTTATTATTGCCGTAATATTGGGATTTGGTTCCGCTTTACTTGCGCTTAGCAAGCATCGCTTATTGCGGTCAATTTCAAAGATCTATACCACAATAATTCGTGGCATTCCGGATATTGTGCTCATCTTCTTAATCTTTTTTGGATTACAGGAGTTGATGAACCAATTAACAGAGCTTCTTAATCTTAGCCCGATCTTTCTCGATCCTTTTGTATCGGGGATTATTACCATCGGCCTAATCTTTGGTGCATTTATTTCAGAGACATTTCGAGGCGCTTTAATGTCTGTTCCGAAAGGGCAATTTGAATCATCTATTGCGCTTGGCATGTCAAAACCCCACTTCTATCGCCGAATCATCTTTCCTCAAGCGATGCGTTTTGCCTTGCCGGGATTAAGCAATAACTGGTTAGTGATGTTAAAGACAACCGCGCTTGTCTCTCTTATCGGATTACATGATCTTGTCTTTATCGCAAACAATGCAGGTAAAGCAACACGTCTCTCCTTCGATTTCTATCTTGTTACAGCGTTAGGTTTTTTACTCTTAACATCAGCATCCATTCTGATTATTAAATATCTAGAGCGCCACTATAGTACAGGATTTAATAACGAGGTATCACTATGATGGATGCATTAGATGCTATTCTTCCGGAATTGCCCGACCTATTACCAGCTGTTTGGCTAACGATTAAGCTGACTGTTATAGCCTCTCTTTTAGGGCTACTCTTTGCCGTTCCTCTCTCTATTTTAGCGCTCTCTAAAAATCGTTTTATTACACTTCCGATTGAGCTCTTTAGCTACTTTTTTAGAGGAACACCACTTCTTGTTCAGATCTATCTGATCTACTTTGGGTTAGGTCAATTTGAAGCAGTACGCAATAGTGGCTGGCTTTGGGATCATGTCTTAACTGACGCCTATAAATGTGCATTAATCGCCTTTACACTCAATACCTGTGCTTACACAATAGAGATCTTTAAAGGTGCTCTAAAGCATACCCCTAAAGGCGAAATTGAAGCCGGCATTGCATTTGGTATGAGTAAATTGACACTCTTTCGCCGGATTATCTTTCCTTCTGGGTTTAGACGAGCACTACCTGCTTATAGCAATGAAGTGATCTTTATGCTCCATGGAACGGCACAAGCGTCCGTCTTAACACTGATCGATATCTTAGGCTGGGCGCGTAGAGTCTATAGCATCACCTATTCCCCCTTCATTCCATTTCTTATCGCGGCAATCGTCTACCTGCTACTGACCTTTGTTCTGGTTGCAATCTTTAGATATTGTGAAAAACGTTGGTTATCACATCTAAAACCAACCTTCTAGTAGCTTGGATAATTAGCAAAAAATTATTGGCTATAATTGCAAATATAGAGGTCAAATAAACTCCAATAAGAATCGATAAATCCCCTAAGAACCTATTATCTAACTAACAGGAGACTTAGGGGATATTTTATTGTCAGGAGACTTGATAAAATCAATATTTTTCTATGATAGATCTATCAATAGAATGACTTAAGATTACTAATAGAAGAGCGAGACATACTCAAACCTTCTAGCAAGAAGTTCTCTATTGGGATTCAAATAATCAAAAATACTCTAAAACATAGAGATATCAACTAAAAGATAGATCAAAACTATATCGAAATAGAGATCATTCCATGATATAAATAACAAAAAACCACATTTACTACAAAATATGAACTGAGTTATGAACCATGAAAAACAGACACACAACTCGATATCCTTTTGCTTTTGAGTTATCTGCATCAAAAAAATATTTAAGTTTTAAATTTCCAAGTTTTAAAACTTCGTTTAAATCAATAAATAGTAACCATTAAGTTTAAAAATATATCTCAACTGATGATTTTTTATATTGTACTTTTAACTTTAACTGTTAAAAACAGACTCTTTTCTTTTGTTTCAAAACTAAAGTTTAGAAATATAAGTTAACTATTAAGATAAAATTAGTCGGCTGATCCACTTATTGATAATATTATTGTCAGTCAAGAATAGTTTTAAATATCAAATAATCGTTGCATCTAATATTTTATACATACTTCTAAAGGAAAATAAAATTGGACCACTTATTAGAATCTTTTGGACAAAGACTAAAGTCTGAACGGGTCAAGCTCTCGATGACCCAATCAGAATTAGCCAAAGAACTAAATATATCTCAAATGTCTATTAGTCTTTATGAGGCGAATAAGTCTATCCCAAACTTAAAGTTTTTATACTCCCTGTACCCCTTAGGTTTTAATGTTGAGTACCTAATATTTGGGGAAAATGGACTCAATCAAGATAGAAACTTTAATTTGCGCTCCTATTATAAAAAAATTGCAACTGCTTTAGATTTTTTAGAGCAGAAGCTAGATACCAATATCTCAACAGAAACAAAAATAGAACTTATCGACTTTCTATTAAACTAAAACGATAACATTGCCTATAAAAACAACAAACAAGAATAAATTAAGGGATAAAACAGGCAAGATAACCAGGGACATATCAACAGATATAAGAATATAATTATTATAAATTTACAAATTCTATTTTCAATAGTACCCCTATCTAATTAAGACTATTGCATTAGTAAAATTAACCTAAGGGTTTCTCAAAAGAGCCAACTCATCAGGAGTTAAAGGCTCATTGTTTTGCAGCTTTGCTAAAACCTTTTTTAGGGGCGTCTCTCCTCTCGTTAATTGCTTGAGGAGATCTTTTAACTCATTCTCTTGTAACTCTTCTGAGATTAGAAGCTCTTGTGTAGCCAGATTTCGGAGCCAATCACTCCATGGCTCATCTTGAAAATGTAAAATGAGCTGCGCCGCACTCTCAAGATGCGGGTAATCTTGAATAGCTGTAATAATCTCATAGAGATGATTCTGCTCTAAGTCATCGCTTTCAAGTAGAAAATGCATTCCTTGAAGAGTTCGCCCTAATGCCGGGTTAGTTAAAAGTAAAATAACAATTCGCTCAATTAGAGAGAGTCCTGCACTAAAATCAACATGTCGACGCTGGGGCGTACTTCTCCCCTCTCTAACGTAACGATTCAATATTCCTGCCGAAAGATTCGCTCTTCGACCAAGTTCTGCTCGCAAAAAATCCCGAAGCGGGATATCGCGCATACTATTAATTTTTTCACCAACATTCTCTAAAAATTGTGAGCGCCCTTCAAAAGAGCCCATATTGACCTCTCGTTCTGCAGCATCAAAGAGGAATTTAGAGAGAGGTTCAGCTTCTTTAATCAACTGTAAAAAGGCTTCTGTCCCACTTTTTTGGACATAACTATCGGGATCTTCATTATCTGGTAGAAAGAGAAATGAGATCTCTTTACCTGCAGCAATCACCGGCAAAGCTTCATTCATCGCTTTATGTGCAGCAGCAATACCTGCTCGATCGCCATCAAAACAGAAGACTAAACGAGATGTATAGCGCAAGAGAAGCTCGATCTGTCGTGATGCGATTGCGGTTCCTAATGTTGCAACAGCATTCCCAATCCCATAATGAGAGAGCATAATGACATCCATATAGCCCTCAACAACTATAATCTCCTCATAATCACGTTGATACTTGCGCAACTCATAAAGACCATACACCTCCTCTCCTTTATGAAAAATAGGAGTTTCGGGTGAGTTGAGATATTTAGGCTCTCCCTGATCTAAAATTCGCCCACCAAAACCGATCGTCTCACCCCGCCGATTACGAATAGGAAACATGATTCGATCTCGAAAACGATCATAGCGTCGCTGATTTTCTGACTCACTCAAGAGTCCTGCTTCTAAAAGAAGCGACTCCGAAATCCCCTCTCGCATAAGGGCTGTCATTAAATTATTCCAACCGACCGGCGCAAACCCTATTGCAAACTTTTTTGCATCTTCACCTGTTAAACCTCTTTTTTGAAGGTATTGGATCGCTCTTTCTGTACCATCCCCCTCTTTAAGGGCTTGTTGATAGAAGGATTGGGCTAGCTCCATAATCTCAAGCAGCCCTCTCTCTCGTTTAATTACCTCTTTGGGTCTTGTGTTACGCTTCTCATAAGGAACTTCTAATCCCTCAATCTGCGCAAGAACTTCAACTGCTTCAACAAACTCTAATCGCTCATACTCCATCAAAAAATCTAAAACACTACCACTTGCATTACAACCGAAACAGTAATAAAACTGCTTGGGCTCACTCACTGTGAATGAAGGAGTCTTTTCATCATGAAAAGGGCAACAAGCCTTATAGTTACTGCCTGCTCGCTTCAATGGAACGCGTTGATTAATCACACTGACAATATCTGCCCTTGCAACTAATTGATCGATAAAATCTCGAGGAATAAACCCTTTACCACGACTCATACTTATCATTCCCTCTGAAGCAACTAGAAATCCAACATTCTAATAGATCCAATAAACTTATAAATTCTGTATAAACCCTGCATAGCTCCTATACTGACCTTTCAAGCTCTAATGCAGATCTAATGTGGATCTAATGCGGATCTAAATGATCATTAACAAAAAGCAATCTACTCCAATAATACAGTAGATTGCTCTCAATAAAATAGATAGGATCAAAAGATTAGCTTAAACGACTCTTCACTAAAGCGCTTACAGCACCCATATCCGCTTTTCCAAGAAGCTCTGGGCGAACAGCATTCATCAATTTCCCCATACCGCTCATATCATTCACTTCCAATTTTGCCATTGCTGCATCGATAATTGCCACAATCTCCGCATCAGAGAGCTGCTCTGGTAAATAAGGCATAATATGTACTAACTGCGCTTCCTCTTTCTCTACTAAATCGATACGATCTGCCTTTTTAAATTGATCGATCGATTCTCGACGCTGATTAACCATTCGATTAAGAATCGTTAAATAATCTGCTTCAGAGAGACCCTCACCACGTTTTTGCAGTTCTGCCTCTTGGATCTCCGCTAAAATAGCTCGTAGAGTTGTTACTTTCTCCCGATCTTTTGCACGCATTGCATCTTTAACATCATTTTGAATTGTTGCTTTCATCTTTTCCTCTCTTTTACAAAGTAAGAAGGGAGACTCGCGCCTCCCTCCATCTCAACTATTAAAACGCTAAATACTATTCACTAAACATTGAGGCGATAAGTTCTAAGTCGATCTCCTGACCATTCACGCTCCATACACCACCATTATAGCGAATATCGGAACTAATTCCTTGTGGTGAAAATTCAATGACCGGCATACCACTATTAATAACCATTGCAAGCACCATAAACTCTTTATAGAACTCATTCATTTGACGTTTTGCCGCTTCCTGATTGTCAGCTTCTCCCTGACTCAACAAAACATTGCTTCCTAGATTGATAAAGTAACTCTTATCAATCATTACATTTACCACTAAATCATCAATATATTGGTTAACAAATTCAAAGAAAGTCAACCCTGAGAACGCTTCTGAAAATGCATCAGGATCTTCTAAATTGAGCGTTGAAACTTTCTCAATAAAGGCAGCATTTGGCATAATGGAGAGATCCATCTTTGCATGATCTTCATCTAAATCACCGGCAATAGAGATATTGAGTCGACTTCCTGGAACGACAAAGTCACTCATCTTAAATGAGCTATTGACTAAAATTTCATTAAGAGTATCTGCCTCATTAAGTCGCAATACTTCCAACTTCTCAAAAAGATCATCACTTAACTCTGTTAACTGCAATTTGAGATTGAAATCACCAAAAGGTAATGCCGCCAACTTATAGGCAAGAACTTTCACCTCAATTTTATCGATACCAAAGTGACCATGAATATAAGGCTTTTCATCCATCAGCTCAGCACCAGCAGCATAGGTTAATCGATCCATTAGGATCTCACTGAAGGGCTGATCTTCATCACTCTCTTTTACAAATATCTTATTGAGCTCAAAAAGAAACTTCTGTACCTTTTCACCATTATTCTCAACCCAATAACCATTACTTCCCTCGATGGTGACTAAAGCTTCATCTCGACCTTCTGGCTTGATAACAATTTTTCCGGACTTGTAATCAATATTGACACTATCACGTTTTTCAAAATTTTGGCTAAAACCATAAATACCCTCAAGATTGATCTCATTGACAGTGGCAACATCAATAGCCCCTTCATCATTGAAGATAATCACTTCAGGATAACGATAAGTAAACTTATATTGACTATTTTCTTGATCAATCTGCCCCTGTTGCTCTACATTTTCCGCTTTTAAGAAGAGAATGGAATCTGCATCTTCCTCCTCTTGATAAAGAGCAATATTTGCTTTAGAGAGTATTGTTGCAACACCCTGTCCCTCAGCATAATTTGTAAAGACAACCTCTCCTCTCTCCTCACTTTTAAGAACTTGATTGGGAGTACCACCAAAATCCATCAGGAGATCTGCGGTAAAATCTGCAACATTCTCACTCTTCGTCGTTGCCTCAATCTCAATAGCATAATCTGACAACTGAGAGATAACCCCAGGACCGACTAGTGCTCTATTGATAGCTTCATAGTTCTCTTCAAAGAGATCGAGGGGAGCACTATAACCAACACTTCCTGCTGCGAGCGCTAATGAGAGTGTATAGCCAATTATCTGCTTCTTCATAATAAATCCTTTTCTATCGGAATTGGGGACCGGTTATTAACAATATCGATACAAATACCCAAGATCATACCGTCATTAACCTAATACTATTCATTTAAACATCGACTTCAACATCGATCTCAATATTAAACCTCAACATCAAATTTCAATATCAAACTTCAATATCAAATTTTAATATCGTTTTTGACATCTGCTGTTATATTCATTTTGTTGATTTTAACTTATTTTATTTCAATCTTTTTTAATATACTAAAAAAGTATGATGAATCTATGAAAAATAGCAAAAAATTATGCATTTAGCTGTCGATAAGCATCCAATACAACCTGAAAGTCAGCCCCTTCCCGATGCATATTTTCACTTAAATAACGACGCCAAAGCCGGCTTCTTGGAACTTCGTGAAATAATCCCAACATATGTTTAACAATATGATTCAACCGCCCGCCACTATTGATATGTTTTGTAATATAGGGTTCCATCTCCATAATAATCTCAAAACGACTTTTAATCGGCACATCAATCTCAAAAATTTGTTGATCAACATGCGCCATCTGGTAAGGATTATGATAGATTGAGCGCCCGACCATAACACTATCAACGCTCTCTAAAAGAAGCTCTGTTTGTGCTAAATCTTGGACGCCACCATTGAGCGCAATTTCAAGATGCGGATAATTTCTCTTAATTTCAAAGACTCGCTCATAATTAAGGTGAGGAATCTCGCGATTCTCTTTAGGTGAAAGACCTGATAGCCATGCTTTACGGGCATGTAAAATAAAGTGATTACAACCCTTGTCGCTCACCTTATCAATAAAGTTTGCTAAAAACTGATAACTCTCTTCATGATCAATCCCAATACGCGTCTTAATCGTTACCGGCAATGAGGTTGATTCAGCCATTGCACTATAACATTCGGCAACAAGATCGGGTTCTGCCATCAAACAAGCGCCAAAGCTCCCTTTTTGAACACGATCAGAGGGACAACCACAATTGAGATTGATCTCACTATAGCCATATGCTTCACCGATCTTAGCCGCTTTCGCTAAATCTTCTGGATCCGATCCGCCTAACTGCAGAGCTACAGGTCCCGCCTCTTCAAAATAGAGATGCCGATCGCGGTCACCATAGAGAATTGCTCCCGTTGTTACCATCTCACTATAGAGTAACGCCTCTTTACTCATCACACGGTAAAAGTAACGACAATGTCGATCGGTCCAATCTAACATAGGGGCTACAGAAAACTTGATACTCTTCATGCTCTTATCTCTAAAATGTAGAATATTTCGCAAATATCTTTCACAAATAACTATTGTAGGTAGCTATTGAAAATAACTGTTACAAATGACTATTACAAATGACTGCTGCGGGAAATGCTTCTTTCTATATCTATATTCAATCTTAACGGAAGAAATTAATAGAAGAAATAAAAATCCCCGAGTATCACTCAAATAATAGCTCGGGGTTATATCTCTTATCCTGTATAAGAGTTCTAAAATCAATCAGATGCTCTTAACAGATAATTTAGACAGATCGATTAGATCTAATCCGCATCTAAGAAGCTCTTAAGTCCTTCTGAACGATTAGGATGGCGCAATTTACGTAGTGCTTTTGCTTCAATCTGACGAATACGCTCACGCGTTACATCAAACTGTTTACCCACCTCTTCAAGCGTATGATCGGTATTCATATCGATACCGAAACGCATTCTCAGAACTTTTGCCTCACGTGCAGTTAAGGTATCTAATACCTCACGGGTTGCTTCATTTAAGCCCTCATCTGTTGCGGACTCAATAGGAGATACTGCATAGACATCCTCAATGAAATCTCCAAGGCTTGAATCTTCATCATCACCAACAGGCGTCTCCATAGAGACAGGCTCACGTGCGATCTTAAGAACTCTACGAACGCGCTCTTCCGTCTCACCCATCGCTTCTGCGATCTCTTCAGGCGTTGCTTCACGACCTAACTCTTGAAGTAACTGACGAGAGATACGATTGAGCTTATTGATCGTCTCAATCATATGAACAGGAATACGAATAGTTCTAGCTTGGTCTGCAATTGAACGAGTAATAGCCTGTCTAATCCACCAGGTTGCATAAGTAGAGAACTTATAACCACGACGATATTCAAACTTATCGACCGCCTTCATCAAGCCGATATTCCCTTCTTGGATAAGGTCTAGGAATTGCAATCCACGATTGGTATATTTTTTAGCAATAGAGATCACAAGTCGTAAGTTAGCTTCAATCATCTCTCTCTTCGCACGACGAGCTTGCGCCTCTCCAATAGAGATTTGACGATTGATCTCTTTAATCTCATAAATTGTAAGGTCTGTCTCTTGCTCGATCTTCGCTAATCGATCTTGATACTCATAGATATACTTATCATACTCTATAAGAGCTTCCACATATTTCGCCTTACGCTTAAAGATATCATCCTTAAAGATCGCTTTATTAGCTTCATTTCTTGGAAAGATCTTTAAAAACTCAGTTCTCGGCATCTTTGCTTTACTGATACAGATCTGCATAATCTTACGCTCTAATGGACGAATACGATCGATCGTCGCACGTAAGCGGTCATACATCTCTGATTGAAATTTAGGTGCTAACTGGAATTCGAGGAATTTTTCACGTAAAGATGCTTTTACCTCTTTAATACGATCCGATTTACTTGTTGCTCCCTCTTTCTCTTTAATTGCATTCAGCTCATCTACAATCGCTTGAAGCTCGGTAATCTTTGTTGCTAAAACTTCAGGATCGGGACCGGTTGCAGTATCTTCAACTTCAACTTCCTCATCCTCTTTCTCTTCATCTTCAAGGAAGAAGCTAGGATCGATAAAACCTACCACTAGATCAGTAATACGCCCCTCTTCTTTAATCGCTTCATGATATGAGTCGATAAGATGATAGGTCGCTGGAACATAGAGCGCTAAAGAGTTAAGTGAAGATTGAATGCCCTCTTCGATACGGATCGCTATCTGCTTCTCTTCTTCACGCGTTAATAGATCGACCGTTCCCATTTCACGCATATACATGCGAACAGGATCTGTTGTACGACCGATCTCTTCATCATCAATATTTGCTAATACTTCTGCTGCTTCCTCAACCGCGTCGTCACTATCAACACTTTCACTTAACATTAAAGTGTCTTCATCTGGCGCCTCTTCATGCACAGAGATCCCCATATCTTCGATCATCGCAATTATGCTTTCGATCTGCTCAGGGTCTACCATTCCTTTTGGAAGATGGTCGTTAACCTCAGCATAGGTAAGATATCCTTGCTCTTTACCAAAAGCGATAAGCTTTTTAATTTGCTCTTTTTTTAGCTGATCCTGCTTTTTTTGATCTGACTGATTGCTCATAACTTAGAATGACACCCTCAATTAATAAGTACACGGACAAACGCGCTACCGCTGGCTTTATATTTTTAAGCGGATCATTATAACATGATTCCTTCGCTTCTGATACTTAGAATGTTTTGCGAAAACGCATTTTTTAACTCTCTACAGAGAGAGCTTACAGGAAATTAATGGGGATACATTTTCCAATTTCAAGTTCAACGTGCACAAAGGAGTTCTCCATCTCTTTTGAAATCAATCTTGCTCAATTACATTCAATCACTCAATCGCTCATGAGTAGCGAAATAATTATTCTATTCGAAAAGAAGATCTTCCATCTCCACCGCTTGATCTTTTAAGAGCTTTTTCATCTTCTCCAATGTCTTCATCTGCAGATAACGCACCTGATCTCGTGTCAATGAGAGCTTCTCTCCTGTTTCATCGAGTGTTTTCTGGCGTCGACCATTTAGACCAAAGCGATAAACTATAACAGCTTTCTCCTTCTCTTCTAAAGAGGCAAGTAGAGACTCTAATACAGAAAACTTCTCCAATTTCATTAAATAATCAGGAACATCGATATTCTCTTGATCTGGAATAATATGGTGAAAATCTTGCCCATCCCCCTCTTGTGTAATTAAGGCATCGAGCGAAAAGATCGCTTCATTATCCGCTAATAGATTCATCACTTCATAAATCGTTAATTTACTCTCTTTTGCAAGCTCCTTAATAGTAGGTTCTCTTTTGAGCTTTTGCGCCAATTTTTTTGCAATTCTCACCAATCGTGCAATCGCTTTATTAACATGAACTGGAACTCGAACAGTTCGGCTCTGATTCATAATTGCGCTACTAATATAATGTCTTATCCACCATACAGCATAGGTTGAAAAGCGATAATTACGATCCGCTTCATACTTTTCGATAGCATGATTAAGCCCCAAATTACCCTCTGAAATAAGATCAAGTAGATCAATTCCTTGCCTCTGCTGCCGGCGAGCAATCATGACTACAAGTCGAAGATTACTCTGCATCAAAATATTACGCGCTTCCCTATCCCCTTTCTGTGCTAAAAGACCATACTTTTTCTCCTCTTCAGCCGTTAACAGAGGATAGCGCCCCACCTCCGTATAATAACGATAAAGGAGATCATCTGTTCCCCGAAATTGATCATCACTTTTTTGCAAGATACGCTCAAACTCATCGATCTCTTCTGCCTCAACATCATCAACCTCATCAACTTCATCGATCTGATAATCCGTAGAGTCCTCTAATGATCTCTCGTCGTTTAATAAATGATGAGTTTGTCGATTAGTTTTCATAAATCTCTACCTCTAATAATCCCTTAACTTAGAGCATAACTATAATTTTTTTAATCATGATCAGCATAAAGCTCTAGTTTCTCATTCTGGTTGTTAGGCGTAGCCTTAAACCTTCTAAATAAATTTCAAAAATAAGATCTGATGGACTTAAAACTAAGTTAACAATCTAAACATTTCCGCAACATCCTTTCAAAAAATTCTCCTCAAAGAAGCAATATCTGCCAACATGGAGTTAAAAGATAGAAGTTAATAAGATGATTAACACAATAGCAACTTTATATTAAAGTTATTTATAACAATGTAATTGTTTGTATAAATTAGTTATAAGTTGGTAAGAACTCTATAAAAACTAAAAGTAACTCAAAGTCCTCAAAAGCGATAAAAGATTCTCTCTTAAAAAATAAAAAACTCTTTTACTTCAATAGTAAAAGAGTTTTAGATCAGCAGATTCAAGCCAATTTCTAAAATAATTAGAGATTATTAGGTCTTATTAAAGCTTGGCCTTATCAATATTTAATATCATTTAAGTAAATTGACTTAAATACTTGTGCTTAATATTAGATACTCTTGAATATTCTTGAATAATTCTAAATAGACAAGTCAACTATTCTAATGTAGTGAGTTTTGAATAATTGTAATTGCTTTATCCAATAGCTCTCTCGACGTTCCGAAGTTTAAGCGAACATAATTACCCTCCGCACCAAAGGTTTTACCATCATTTAAGGCAACACCCGCTTCTAAGAGTCGTCTATAAGCCTCATCTTTATGAGCAGTATCACTAAAATCGAGCCAGAGTAAGAATGTTGCTTCCGGAACAACTAAGCGCAATCCTTCTATTTTAGAAAGTTCTGCAACAGCATGATCTCTATTGGCAGTCAGATATGTTTTGAGCTGCGATAGCCATTCATCCCCATAATCGAAAGCAAGTTCCGCCCCTTTAATCGCATAAACATTCATTCTCGGTACTAGCCCGATCATCGCTTTATGATACTCATCACGTAACGCATCATTTTCAATAATCGCAAAACCACCACTTAAACCGGGAAGATTGAAGGTTTTACTTGCAGAAATTAGAGTAATTGTACGATTTTTGGCATCTTCTGAAAGAGTTGCATACGGTGTATGCTCTCCCTCCCACACAAGCTCAGCATGAATCTCATCAGAAAGGACTAAAAGATCATGCTTAATAACAAACTGCTCAATCTCTAATAGCTCCTCCTTCGTAAAGACACGCCCTGATGGGTTTTGTGGGTTGCAGAGCATTAAGATCTCAGTCTCCGGCGTCACCATCTCTTCCATCAATGCAAAATCGATCTCATAGCGAATAATATTTCCCTCTACAATCTCTTTTAGAGGAACACCGATCCCTTTTGTTCCGACATTCTGCTCAATTGCAATAAAAGGAGGGTATGCCGGCGTATGGTAGAGGTAGTGTGCATTAGGATTACGACGATAAACCATATTTGCAGCAATATTAAAACCCGTCACTAGACTGGGTAACATCACAATGCTCTCTTTGGAGATAGTCCATCCGTAAAGGCGCTGCAAACGATAGACAATAGCCTCTAATAGGCGCTCAGGTCTCACTTTCCCATAACCATAAACCCCTTTTTGTGACATTGCGACAAGCCCATCAATAATCTCATCTGCGGCTCTAAAATCCATATCAGCAATCCACATCGGTAGGATCTCTTTTGAGTAAGCTGTCCATTTATCGGAATTGTTGTTGCGACGATTGATGATCTGATCAAAATCATAGACCTTCTTATATTCGCTCATAACTTGTCCTCTCCTTCTACTATCATTAATAATTTAGCCACTCAGTCTAGTAACTTAACTGAGCAACTAAACTGAATTTATGTACACAGATTGTGTATACCCTAAGGTCGTACTCTTAAATAGAGTGGCTTTCAATCTCTCTTACACCTATTCTCTCTCTTTTAACGCTTTTAATAATGCCTTCAGTAACTCATAAAAACGGGCTACACTTGGAATATTGACCCGCTCATCTGGTGAGTGCGCTCCCTTAATTGTAGGACCAAAGCTCACCATCTGTAATTGTGGATACTTTTCCCCTAATAACCCCGTTTCCAATCCAGCATGAATCACTGAAACTTCCATCGACTCACCTGTCTGTTCACGATAGACCTCTAGTAACTTGAGATATGGAAGCGATTCTAAATTTGGCTGCCATGCAGGATAATCATTTCCCTCTTCCATAAATGCATCAACCATGATCGCTAATGCCTTTACCCGTGAACGAACTTGGTCGACACCATGATGAGTGATTGATCGTGCTAATAACTCAGCCATTAAACCATTCTCTTCATTAATGGTGACAACTCCTAAATTACAGCTTGTCTCAACAATGGGCAATTCCGTTGAGCGTCGAATAACACCACTCGGGAGCAGTAACAGTAGATTTAAAAGCATTTGTGAGTTTTCGGCATCGAGTGTCGCTTGAGAGTCAACTGCTGTCAGACGAATCGCAACCCCCTCATCAATACCTTTAAAACGCTCTTTAAAGATCCCCTCTCTCTCCTTAAGATGCGCCTCAAAGTCAGCCTTATGCGCTTCATGAATAGCGACAACAGCTCGCGCTGAACGAGGAATCGCATTGCGTAATGTCCCACCTTCAAAAAGCGCTAAACGAAGTGCTGATTGATGAGCATAATCAACGAGAAGTTCTGCTAAAAGTTGATTAGCATTCCCTAATTCTTTATCAATATCGATCCCCGAGTGACCACCACGCAGCCCTTCGACAACCACTTCATAAAAGAGACCACGAGCTTCTTGATCAAAATGGAGCGACTTTGTCAGAACAATATCAACGCCACCGGCACAACCAACAATACAGACGCCTTCCTCTTCACTATCCAGATTTAATAGATACTCCCCTTGAAGCCAATGGGGCTGAAGATGGCGAACGCCTCCCATTCCCTGCTCCTCATCCACCGTTAAAAGCACCTCTAACGGCCCATGCTCTGCACTCTCATCTTCTAAAATAGCAATCGCTGCCGCAACACCAATACCATTATCGGCCCCTAAAGTTGTATCCGTTGCATAGAGCCAATCACCTTTCACCTGTAGTTGTAACGAATCTTCATCAAAATTATGATCGCTCGACTCCCGTTTTTGGCAAACCATATCGATATGCCCCTGCAGTATGATTTTCGGTGCATCTTCATATCCAGGTGTTGCCGGCTTTTCAATCACAATATTACCGATCTCATCTTCACGATAAGCAAACCCCTTCTGCTCCGCATAATCCCTATAAAAAGTGCGAATCTTCTCCTCTTTTTTAGAGGGACGAGGAATTGCACTCATCTCCATGAAGTGTTGCCATAATAATTTAGGTGCTTGCTCTTTTAACATTCTCTGCCTCAATCTTTTACGTAATAGGTTAGTAATCTATAATTTGCAATCTGTAATTAGTAATATGTGAGCTATCATCAATAATCTCCGATCATCTGTAATGTTCTATCGATTACTAATAAATAAACATGATAAATAAACATATATGGTGATCATTAACTGTTTTTTAACACGCTCATTGATCTTATGCTCATTTTTATCACCACATTATACCCCAATCCATGAAAGCAAATTCTCTTTGAATCTTAAGTTCACCTTTAATAGAGACCCTTAGTGGCAATTCTTTAGTGCCGATTCCCAAAGGTAGATCTCCTAAACAGCTGATAGATAGGATCCTCAATCTCTTCATCTAGTTACTTTGGGTAATTACTAATAGTGACAATTAATCGTATTATTTCTAATAAGTCTATTTCTAATAAGTCTTATTAATTAATCTAATTATCCATCTATCACCTCTTTCTTAACAGATTATTCATCCATAGAGAGAACCTCATAGAAAAAGAGTTTGTCGGAGAATCCGATCTTTAATCACCTATTCAATGTTCTTAAGGAATACTATGTTAAAATTCAAAAAAACAGCACTTACCCTAATCTTGGCAACTACTGGCGTCTTCGCTAGCGCAGAGAATATCACGCTCTTTGCTGCAGCATCATTACAAAACGCAATTGATGAGATCAAAGTCGCCTACCAAAAAGAGGATAAAAAAGATGAAATTGAAGCACTCTATGACTCCTCTTCTAACTTAGCACGCCAAATTGAGCAAGGCGCACCGGCAGATATCTTCATCTCCGCTAATCAGAGCTGGATGAATTATCTTGAGGAGAAAGATCTTCTCGATAATGCAACACGCACCAATATTGTAAAAAATGAGTTGGCGCTCATTACATTTAATGAAAATCCTATTGAGTATAAAGTTGACTTCTCATCCAATGAGTTTTGGAAAGATGCGCTGGCAAAAACTCGTATCGCACTAGGCGATCCTGACCATGTTCCGGCAGGTCTCTATGCAAAAGAATCTTTTGAGAAATTAGGTGTTTGGAAAACAGTTGAGCCAAGAGTTGCAGCAGCACAAAACGTTCGTGCCGCTCTCCTTCTTGTTGAGGTTAAAGAGGCTGACTTAGGGGTTGTCTACTCCTCTGATGCAAGTATTAGCCAAAAGGTTAAAACTGTCACAACTTTCCCTGAGGATCTTCATGAGCCTATTGAGTACCCTATCGCAATCATAAAAGATAAGGCAAATCCTGCGGTAGAGGGTTTCTATCATTATCTTTTAAGTGATGATGCAGCAACAATCTTCAAAAAGTATGGCTTTGCCGTACCTACTAAAAAGTAAGGGATCGATACGAGAGTGATCATCAAAAGATGATGAGACACTTGTAGAGATAATCATATTAATGTTCTCCTAAGCCCTGCTCTACAATAGTAGCAAGGTTAATCAAACAATAAGATGGGATGAACAGTAAAAAATACCATGCATTTAGAGTCTCTCTTTAAAATCATCTCTGATTGCTGGTAGAGCCTACATATTCACATAGGTCCCCCTTAACCTATGTGAATATGTTTTTTTATATCTCTCTCTCTATATATATCTATATCTATATCTCTATGATCTCCCATTCTCTATAATCTCTTGCGCCCCTATCGCATCTCGACAATGAGATTTAACAAGATTTCTATAATCCATTTCCATCTTAAGTTAACTCAACTAGAGGACTCTATTGATGTTTTTATCAGAGTATGAATGGTCAATCATTCTATTAAGTCTTAAAATTGGCGGTGTCGCTATTGCAGCAAGCCTTCCGATCGGCATCTTATGCGCTTGGATACTTGCCCGAAAAAACTTCAAAGGGAAAACGATCCTCGATAGCTTTATCAATCTCCCACTTGTTCTTCCCCCAGTGGTGATCGGTTATCTTCTTCTGATTACCATGGGTAAAAATGGTTATGTTGGAAAATGGATCAATCAAGTTTTTGGTATCTCCTTTAGTTTTAACTGGAAAGGTGCGGCACTTGCTTCTGCCGTAGTCTCTTTCCCCCTCTTAGTTCGTGCAATACGGATCAGTTTTGAATCTATTGATCGCAATTTAGAATTTGCAGCTCGTAGCCTTGGTGCATCACGACTTAAGATGTTCTTTACCGTAACACTCCCCCTCTCAATGCCGGGAATTATTGCCGGCGTTGTCCTCGCATTTGCCCGTTCACTCGGAGAATTTGGCGCAACGATCACCTTCGTTTCTAATATTCCGGGAGAGACAAGAACATTACCACTAGCGATGTACACCCTTATCCAAACACCGAACCAAGAAGCTGAGACAATGCGGCTCTGTATTATCGCCATTGCGATCTCCTTTGTTGCGCTTATTCTCTCTGAAGCACTTCAGCGAGCCCATAAAAAGCGCTTAGGTTTGGCATAAATTCTTGGCATTAATTCAATTGGACCTGTAAACAAGAGTCACCATCTTATGATTAAAATAGATATTACCCACCGATTCCAAGACTTTACTTTTCAAGCTGATTTGACACTTCCCCCTAAAGGAATCACCTCTATCTTCGGGCCATCAGGATCTGGAAAAACCACCCTTCTTAACTTTATCTCCGGCAAGATGACACCTCAAGAAGGCGTTATTGAGATCAACGATAAAACTATATTAGATACCAATAAGAAGATCTCCCTCCCGATTCATAAACGGGGTATCGGTTATGTATTTCAAGATCCAACACTCTTTCCCCACTACTCTGTTGAAAAAAATCTCCACTATGGGATGAAAGCGCAAGATGATCTACTCTTTGAAGATATTGTGACACTTCTTGGAATTAAACCACTCCTCAAAAAACGAATCGCTTATCTCTCAGGTGGAGAAAAACAAAGAATCTCTATCGGTCGTGCACTTCTTAGCTCTCCCAATATTCTCTTAATGGATGAACCATTATCAGCACTCGACCAAGCAAGAAAAGAGGAGATTTTAAGTTACCTTATTGAGATCCCCGATCGTTTCAACATTCCGATTCTCTATGTCACCCATAATGTGAAAGAAGCACTCTTTCTCTCCCATTCGTTCATCGCTGTAGATAAAGGGATTATGCGCCTTAAACCGATTGCAGAAATTGAAGGCTTCTATGAAAAAGAGAAATCCTAGATAGAAATAGATTAACGTGACCCCACAATGTCACGAACATGAAGTAAACATTGAACAAATATACTCACAAGATTTTTTTATAAGATTCAATGAGATGCTCGCTAAAATCTCTAATAACCCCTATAGATTCAATAGGCTCGACAAGTTCAAAAACTTTAATGAGAATAATAAGCTCAATAAAGATTATTGCTAAAAATTATTACTGAAGATTATTAATAATAGAGTATAGTAACCAACTAACTAGGGTAAAATTCAGATAAGGATCTATTTATGATGGCATCGTTAGCTCGATTGATAACTCGATCAACATTACAAGCGACTCTCTTAATTCTCATCACGCTCCTCTCACTCTCCTCTATTACAGAAGCAAAAGGGAAAGTGAAGGAGACACCTGCCGATCGAATTGCAAATGCATACCTTTTCTACTGCCAACAAGAGGAGATCGCCAACGATGATTATTGCCAATGTGTCGCTAATGTCTATCGCGATAACCTTCCCACCATTCCTCTTGATAAACGAGAAGAGAAGTTTTTAATTGTGGCACTCAGTGGCAAACTCTCCTATGCCAATATTAAAGAGTCCGATTTCCCTTTTATTGAGAATTTGATGGAGAAAATTGATGATCCTCGATTTGAAGAGGGTTTTGCTCACTGCGCTGCTTATAACGAAGAGCTCTTTATCGAAGAGGTTGAAGAGATCAACGAGAATGACTCGCCTATGAGTGCAGATCAAATTCGCGCCATTGAAGAGATTGAAGCGATCGAGATGGAAGAGATGGATGATGAAGAGATCTATCAGTAGGAATCAATAAGTGAGGGTCTATGACTAGAGGTCTGTAAATAGAGATCAGTGAAGTATCTCCCAAAGATTATCGATAGCACAAATCACTATAAGAGAAGTGACTATAAGAGAGAAATAACTACAATAAAGAGTAAAGAGTAAAGAGTACTTAGGGGCTGATTACTTTTGCCCCTTTTCTATTGCCCCTTTTCTATCTGTTCAACCGATTCCCTCTTACCTTCTGAACTACTCTTTCCCTCTTTACCTTCAGCTTCATCGCTTGAGTGAGCGTCTGACTCCTGAACCCATGCATCCCAATCATCCCATGATTTCCAGTGATCTTCCTCCTCACGCGCTCCCTGCCCATCTACAAAGTCAGTATCATCAAAAGAGTCTTTCGATGGAAGAGGCGTGGGATTTTCTGCCTCATAACGGCGTAGGCGTCGCATATCAAGATAGGGAAGAATAAAGAGCCAGAAGATCATAAAGAGAACCCCAAGGCTCCAATGAATCCAAAAACAGATCACCAGTAGTACTAAATTACCTAAACCGGAGAAGATCATTCTCGAATAGCTCATCTTCTGAAAGTCACGATTGAGAATCTTACGCCCACTCCCCTTTTTTGAAGAGAGATGCTTCTCATCTACAACGCCATTACGGCTCATATTTTTATTATCTCTACTATCTCTTCTCATTGATCTCCCCCCTTAATCTCATCTTTTTAAACTCACGTAATTGTAACCATAAGAGCAATCCAGCCAAGAATGCTGAAAGAAAGTCAGCAGTTGGAATAGCTGCCCAAACACCATCAATTTCAGGAAAACCCCAATGAGGAACTAAACTTGGCAAGATAAAAAGCGCTGGAATCAGAAAGATAATCTGCCGACTTAAACTTAAGAAGATCGAGTGCCCTACCATTCCAATACTCTGAAAGAAGATTGTCACCACCATCTGAAAGCCGACTAGCGGAAAGAGTATGGTCACAATTCGAATTGAGCTCATTGTCACAAGTGCCAACTCTTCAGAAGGATTAAAGGGTTTTACCACCAATGCCGGGAAAAAGACCCCAATAATAGCGGCGATCAAACCGATACAGATGCCAACCTTAATCGTATAAAGAAGCGCTTCCCTTAAACGATCAAATGCACCCGCACCATAGCTATACCCTACAATAGGCTGCATTCCCTGCGTTAACCCTAAAAGTACTAACACCACCAACATTAAGGTGATATTAGCAATCGTATAAGCCGCAACACCGATCGATCCCCCATAAACCTTCACCTGACGAATCATAATAAAGATAATAGCCGCTGAGACCACATTCATAATAAAGGGAGACATCCCGATACTTAGCACCGCTTTCGTAATAGACCAGTTGTAACGAATCTTTGCAAGTCGAAACCGTAATAGTGTTGAACGACTCATAAAGTGAGCCATCACAAAAATGGTCCCCACAACCATCGAAAGTACAATAGAGATGGCGGCACCTTTAATTCCCCACTCTAAAACATAGATAAAAAGTGGCGCTAAAATAAGATTGATCAATAGCGTTAGCAACATGGTATACATCGCTTTTCGCGGATGCCCTGAGGCTCGCATCATATTGTTAAAGCTAAAACAGAGATTAGAGAAGATTGCACCGGGAAGAAAGTAGCGTAAAAAATCATGAGTATATTGATAAGTAAACTCATCAGCCCCTAAGAGATAGACTAACTGGTCGAGAAATAGAAACATTCCGTAAGAGACCGTTAAAGTGATCGTTAAAGTGAGGAGAAGAGAGGTCCCGACAACAGACTCTGCCCGATCATAATCTTCATTACCAAGGTAGATCGAAATTCGGCTTCCCGCACCTGCCCCCACTAACATTCCAAAGGCGGCAATCATGGTCATAACTGGAAGCGCTATTCCCATCGCACTCAATGCATGATCATCGAGATACTCGGCATTTCCAACAAAGTATCGGGTGATAATATTGTAGAGTGCTGCCACACTACTGCCGATAATTGCAGGGAGTGAGTATTTCCACAATAATTTTTTAATGGGAGCTTCTCTTAACTCCTGTAACTGATCTGTTTTCGCCATATAATCCTTATTTTTTTATCGCAGTTTCTATCTCTGTTTCTACTTCTACTTCTACTTCTACTTCTATATCTGTATCTACTGATATATCTACTGATCTATCTGCTGATCTATTATTAGTGCATCTATTGATAATTCATTGCCTTGCGATCACACCTATTTTAATAGAGAAACTCTCTATGACAATCTTAAAATCGCTTGAGACAGTCTATCATGAATTGCACTATAACGATCGACTCTCCCCATTAATGCTGCTTTAAGCGCAGCACTACTGGCAAAGAGATGTACGGATGATCGTGCCCTTGTAACCCCCGTATAGAAGAGTTCTTTTGTTAAAAATCGCGAAGGGTCATCGCCTAAAAAGAGCATCACTTTCTGAAACTCACTTCCCTGTGATTTATGAATCGTCATCGCAAATGCAGGTTCAAATTTCGGCAGTGCATGAATTGAGAAGACCCGTGCGGAATCGACCCCTTCAAAATAAGCCCGTAGATTTCCTTCCTCATTCTCTAAAATTAATCCTATATCACCGTTAAAAAGTTGATGATCGATACTATTATGGGTAACCATAATCGGTAATCCATGAAAAAACTCTCGAGAATAAAGTTTTGGAAAAAGGGTCTTTCGTATCAACTCATTCAAAGCGACCGCCCCATACTCGCCCGTTCTTCTTGCACTTAAGACACCAAGTTGATTAAAGAGTTTAAAAGCCTCTTCCGCAAACTCGATTCCTCTTCCTTTAGGCAAAAGGGTTAAATAATCGCTATAAGCCGCTTTAAAATAGGATTCCAACTCAGCAGGAATAGCAGGTAGTTGGCTCCAAAAAAGTGATCCTTCTCCCCCTTGCAGATCAAGTGGAGATGATACCTTTTTAAAGAGAGAATCAACCCGTTGATATCGGGCCTCTGCACCACTATCTCCCTCATGATTAATTTCCCGTGCTAATGCACCTAATGCCGAATCATCACGGAAACGATAGCTCTTCTTCAGAAAGCTTAGATAATTAAAAGCAGCACAATGGGGCAAGACCGGCACATCAGTCAAAGGTTCCTCAATTAAATGTTGAAGCTGCTCATAATGATCGGGCGAATAATTCTCCTTCGCACAGAGCTCATGCATAATGGCGCCCGCTTCTACCGATGCAAGTTGATCTTTATCTCCTAAAAAGATTACTCGCCCCTTCTCCGGCAATGCCTCAATCAATTGCACTAACATCTGCTGATCAATCATAGATGCTTCATCCACCACAAGAAGATCGAAACTCAAAGGGTTAAAACGATCAAAATGGGGCTTTCGCGTGAGTGGGTCAATTCGAAGAAGACGATGAATGGTCTGCCCACTATAAGGAATGAGCGCCAATCGCTCACGAATCAAGCGCTCCTCTTCCTCTGGCAATGTGGAGATTTCTGCTTGTAGAGCACGAATCTGCCCTAAAATCGATTCCGAAAGACGCGCCGCAGCTTTCCCTGTAGGTGCCGTTAAGAGAATAGTAAAAGGCTGCTTACACCCTTGAGACTCACGCTGCATAAAGTGGAGATCCACCAAGATCTGCGCAATCTTAAAAACAGTCGTGGTCTTTCCTGTTCCGGGTCCCCCTGAAATGACAGAGAGTCGATTTAAGAGAACATTCGCAGCAGAAAATTTTTGCCAATTGAGGCGAGTCTCGCTCTCACTCTTCGCTTGACGACTCTTCTCAGCCATAAAATAGTGATTAAGGCGCTCCTTTAAAAAAGAGACCTCTCTATCACTTAAAACGATTGAACGATCCTGAGCAAAGAAGTCGATAATAACGCTCTCCTGCTCATAATTACGATCGAGATAGAGGATATCTCCCACCCGTACAAGCGGAAGATCGATCGACTCTAATACCGTTTGCCAAAATTGCGCTAGCGCCATCTGCTCTTCCGATATTGTCAGCGCTTTTCGTAACGTCTTCGCACCTAACAGCAGAGAGACAAATCCAAAGATAATCGCCATTCGCGCAGGATCTTCTACCTCCTGAAACCACTGTTTAGGATTGTAAAGATGGGTAACAGGAAGTGCGGTATGACCATAACCATAAGCACGACTCAGTAACAGTAGTAAAAAGGTGTAACCAAGCCAATGTCGAGGAGAAGTTATCGGACTGTTTTGCCCTATAAAATCAGCAAAATAGAGATCGATATAATTAAAATAACGCCGCTCAACTAACTGTTGCAGCCATGATTTCAACCCTCTCTCTAAGGCGCGTCGCTCTTCTTCTCCCAGAGTCTCTTTTTCTAATAACCTCTCTAAAGCCTCACTCTCTGGAAAGAGCTGTTGAAAATAGGATAATGCCGGCATTCTATCTACCACGACCTCTTTCCGCATGCGCTCTTCTTGTACTCCCTCTTTTTGTACTCTCTCTTCTTGACTCAATCTATCACTCATCATTTTTAGATCTCCTCTGCCTCTTCTAACCCTAACCGAGCTATTAACGCCTCAACTAAAGCATAATCCGGCTTAACATAATAGATTCCACTTCTGCCTCCCGACACCATTCCCCGAAGATAGAGATAGTAAACCCCACCAAAATCACGGGCATAGTCAAAATCTGCACGCTGATTTTGAAGAAACTTTACAGCAGCCACGGTATAGAGAAGATATTGGAGATCATAATAGGCATGATCGATTGAGTGCTGCATCGCAGATTGTTCGTAATTCTCCGGCAATGGTCCAAGATAGTTACTCTTATAATCAGCGACATAAAACTTCCCATCCACTTCAAAAAAGAGATCGATAAACCCTCGAAGAAATCCACTTAAGGTCTCAAAGTCTAATGCACTCTTTAACGCTCTTGTCGGCTGCTGATCGAGAAGTTGATTAAGCGATTGCGCATCGATCCGTTGAGTAATAGGAAAGATAAACTCTAGCTCCCGTACCTGTTGATTCCCTTCTAAGATCTCCCTTAAATTTTGAGAGAGCGCTAGATCCGCATGAAAGATAGAATCAAGCCAGAGTTGTAGCTCTTCAACTAAATGTGGAAGATCAGATACTGGCACAAGATGTGCAAAATTCTCCTCAATCAATCGGGTGAGAAGCTCGCTATCTTCTAATTGAGCAGGTTGATAACACTCTAAGAGATCATGAATAAAATTACCGGTGATCGCTCCTTTTGGAAAGTGGGAGAAGCGTTCTAACGACAATGGCGACTCTTCTCCCTCATGATCACTCTCAATATCTGCCTGCTCAAGCTCAACCTCATCATCTAATAACTGTGGAATGGGCGTGCTACTCTTTGCATTATAGGAGAGATTGGAGAAACTCGTAAAACGCCAAAGAGGTGCTAATCGACGCTTAAATTGTGCCGGCATAGGTGCTGATTTCGCTTCAGTGATCAAATTAACACGAATCATTTGTGGATCATTCAGCTCCTCTTCAGAAAAGATCTGATGTGAAATTCCCGCTTCAAAAAAGGGCGCTAAATCCTCCTCTTTAGTTCCGATCCCCATCAGATAAGAGAGCGCATTATCTTGATACGCCTTTTTATCTAATGCTCGGGTAAAGCCCACATAGGTGTGAAACTTTGCTCGTGTTAAGGCTACATAGAGTAACCGAATATCCTCCGCTAAATTCTCCTTTAGAAAGTAACGCTCAATCTCCGAAGTACACTCTTCAGGATAGATATAGCGCCGCTCTTTTGTCGCATCAATATAGATTCCCTCCTTCTCACCACGCCCTTTAAAGAGTGCAAAAGGAAGAAAGACAATCGGGAACTCTAACCCCTTCGATTTATGAATCGTCATAATTTGTAGGGTCTTAAAATCACTCTCAAGCCGGATTTTCTCTTGCTGCCGACCTTCAACATTAAAAATTTTGTCATGTAACCAGAGCAGCAATGCTTCCCCATTACTAAAAGATTCCCGTTGCAATATCTCTGCTAAATGAAATAGATCGCTCGCTTGCCGCTCGCCATCCTCTAACATTAAGAGTTTCGCCAGACGATTCTCCCGCACCATAAAGGTTCGGATCATCGATAAAATCCCCTGCTTCTCCCAAATCTCCCGTAATTGATAACGTTCTGTCAGAAGCTTCTCAAAAGCATCGGGATCATTCATCAGTGCTTCATACTCCTCTACAGAAAAACCATAGAGCACAGAACCGACCGATTGCATCACCTTTTTACGATCATGCATAAAGAGCAAGGTATAGAGAAAGAGGTAGAGATCAAGGGCGATACTATTGCCGGCATCAAAAATTGAGCTCTTCTCTGACAAATAGACTGCATTCACCCCTACTCTGCGAAGCGCTTTTCGGAGTATATCCGCTTCACTGCCAGAGCGAACTAGAATGGTGATATCTTCTGGTGATATCGCGCGCGAGCCCTCTTCAGTCGCTAACTGCCCCTCTTTTAAGAGCCTTGCAATCTCCTCAGCTGTTGCCGCTGCCATCTGATCTTTAAAATCACCATTATTCACACGACTAGCACCCTTCTTCTCTTCAGGCTCAACCTCAGCCGGTGCCGGCCGATACTCTAAAAAGGTCATTCCGGCATCTGGTCGATGAGGTAGGATCAACTTGGAGGATGCTGCCGATGGTGGCGTCTTAATCTCAATAAAGGGAATATCTTTCTCAATAAAGGGTGGATTGATCGCAGCTCTTAGGGCAAAGAGTCGATTAACAGCGGCGACCTGCAGCTCTCCTGAACGGTAATTGGTATTGAGCGTATAGATCTTTTCAATATGCTCCTTAATACCTAAATAGGAGTGGATATCTGCCCCACGGAAACGGTAGATCGATTGCTTTGGGTCCCCTATCATCACAAAGGGAATCTCAGGATAATCAAAAAAGAGGCGACGAAAGATCGCTAATTGCTGATGATCCGTATCTTGGAACTCATCGATTAAAACGGCACGATAGCGAAGATGGAGGGCCTCTAAGAACCCTTCTGTTGCTGTTAAACTCTTCTGGTCAAGTTGCGAGAGTAGATCCTCAAAGCCTAAGATATGAGCCTCTTGCTTCATCTGTTGTAAGATCGCTGATACCTTACTGCCGGCGTAATGATAGCAGATAGTAGAGATCGCATGCAGAGACTCCAGATCCATAAAGAGCTGATAGAGTTTTTCCGGCATACGTCGGAGATCTCCCCCCTTCATCAAGCGGCTCTCCATATGCGCTAACGAAAACTTATCCTGATCTTTGAAAGGGAGAATCGAATCACTCTCAACCCAACGCATTAAAGCATCATGATACTTCTTAATCAGATCGGTACGATAAGATTGTTTTTTAAGACCGACTAAATTTACAAGATCAATAAAATCATCATGAGAGAAATCGCTACGAATCACCGCCTTCATCGCCTCAACCTCTGATCGAACGCGATCGAGTAGTTGCTGAAGATGATCGATCTCTTCCCACTTCTCTCCTTCCCAAAGATCGGTCTGTATTAGAGAAGGATCTCGCAGTAATGGTAAAATTTTATCTAAAAGATTGAGTCCTTTCCGCTGAAAAAAACGATGATCGCGTATCTCATGAGCTAGCGGAATACCAAAGATGGCTTGTACCGTTTTAGCCGCTTCGAGAGAGAGCGGGTAACACTCTTCACGCCAAAAATGGTAGATCGCCTCTCGATAATAAGGAGAGAGATCCTCTTCTAGTTCAAAATTGAAAGGTTGCCCTAAATCGAGCGCATTCTCCTTTAAGAGACGTTGGCAAAACGCATGGATCGTATAAATTGCCGCCTGATCGATCGCACCTTCCGCTTCAATAAGAAGATTAAGGGCGGATTGATAACGTTCTGCCTGAGGAGTATCCACTACTACCTCATCATCAAAGAGAGAGCCTTGCTCACGATAGAGCCCATCACTCCCCGCTTCATACAAGTCATACGACTCATGTGACTCACCCGATTCATACGCGTCATACGAGTCATACGAGTCATACGAGTCATACATATCATCTGCATATGAATATGATGGGGCATCTCTCTTTTCTAAATAGGTCTCAACCAACGCTAAAAGCGCTGAATCAGCGATATCCCCACCCACCATATGTTGCAAAAAAGCATGCTTTAGCTCAATAATACGGCTATAAATTCGCTCTTTAAGCTCTGCTGTTGCCGCATTGGTAAAGGTGACGATTAAAATTTCAGGGAGCTTTTTCGCATCTTTATCCTCATTGAGCCCTAAGAGCAGACGCAGGACTAAAAGCGTGATGGTATAGGTCTTTCCTGTACCGGCTGAGGCTTCTATCATCATATTGCCGGTAATAGGAACCGTTTGAGGATCTAAAATAGGATAGGGAGAAGTAGATGGATCATGCATAGCAATTAGACTCTTGCCTCACGTTAAACTGAAGGTTATATAAGGTTATACAGTATAGAAAATGTCTATAAAGGGGGCGATCACCCTTTCTCTCCATAGTATCATGAAGTTAATATCTCGCCCCAGGTCGAAATGAGTTGATTCACTTCAATTGAATCCGTTTCAATTGAGTCCGATTTAATTGAGTGCATTTCAATTGAGTGCACTTCAACTTTATGGAAGGAGATAAATATCAATCAAAGGGATATTGACTTCGAAGTAGGCAGAGCGTTGCGCCCCTTCCTCCCATTCTTTGCGGAGGGTTGACAAAGGCGAGAATATCGAGCTGTAATCGTAGCCAACGATCGATCAATCCTCGAATGATCGGATCCCCCTTTGAGCCATAGCCTTGACCATGAATGATCTTGATACAGAAGAGATTCTGCTTCAGTGCAGCGTAGAGAAAATATTGCAATTCATCACGTGCCTCTGAAGCAGTTAAACCATGGAGATCGATCACAGCATCGGGCGCAATTTTCCCTTGAATCAGCTGACGCAATAACTTTGGTGAAACCCCATCACGCCGAAATCGCATCTCTGAGGTGGGATCACTATTGATCCAAGTGGGATCATCACTCATAAGATCGACCATATCGGGATCTTCTCGCAATGCTTTACGAATCTTCACCTTCAATTGTGGTCTTGGTAATTTCAAGACATTCTCTTGATTTTTAATCTTGACAACATGACCAACGCTACCACGAAAAAGGGCTCTATCTTCCTCACTGATCATCATCGCTTTCCCTATCTCTTTTCCTCTTAATCTATCATCTATCAAAATTATTAAGCAGGTTTTCTTGCTAACATCGTTGCAAACTGTAATTTTAGACGATTGCCATTAGCATCACGACGATGAAGCTCACCGACCTCTTCGTTGTAGTGGAGTAGCTCCCAACCCTTGTAATAATTGCGAAGCTCTCCCTCTTTGAAGGTAAAAGGAAAGCCATCAAAGGGATAAGCCTCCGTGGACATCGCTGAAACAATTAAATTATAACCGCCAGGTGCGGTATGTTGTTGCATCTGTGCAATAAGATTCGGAATCGCCTCTTTTTGTAAAAACATCATCACCACTGTCGAGATCATCAGGTCATACTCCCCTTCGATCTCAATTTTATTAAGATCTCTCTCCTCAACCTGAATATTGTTGATCCCTTCCTGCTCAATGATATCGCGAATCGTCTGTAACATTCTCGGATTAAGATCGTAAGCAGTAACATCAAATCCTTGCTCTGCTAAGTAGAGAGAATTACGGCCTTGCCCACATCCTAAATCGAGAAGTCGACCCGGTGATAACTGATACTCTTCGATCAACGCCACAACATCCGTATGGGGTAACGTTAAGCCATATTTTTGATGGTAATAATCGATAGGATGTTTGTTGTTATTCATAATCTCTCCCTCTATGCGCTGATCTCATTTCTGATCTGACCTTTGATTCCAATCCCATTTCAACCTCATTTCAACCTCATTTCGAGCTCATTTCCACTTCACTCTCACCCTAACCCTATAGGAGAGATTAAGTAGAATTGATAAGAGCGAATAGAGATTAATCGATCGAATCATCAATAATAAAATGGGGCAGAATCACTCTGCCCTCACCTATAACTTTAACATTCTCTTTAGCATTAATTATTAATGTATTAATGCTAACTTAGCGTTAATTCTAACGTTAATTCTCACGTTGCATAACGCTTATCTACTCTCTATATGATACCTGAACAAGCACAAAAGAGCGGAAAGAAACTTAAAAAAGATTACTCATAACGGATCCAGGTCCCGGTCTTCCCGTTGAATCCCTCTTTTGCCCGCTCTAAGGAGGTAATCAATGCACGCTTATCTCTATTTTGCTCAACAAAACTCATCGCCGCACGAATCTTAGGCAACATGGAACCTGGCGCGAACTCCCCTGATTCTATATAGGCAGCAGCTTCGGCATAATTCATCTCTGAGATCTCTTCTTGATTCTCCTTACCAAAATTAATTGCGACCTTCTCAACAGCCGTTAAAATCACTAAAAGATCGGCATTGATCTGATCTGCTAACTTTGCAGAAGCAAAATCTTTATCAATCACAGCTAATTTACCAACGGTTACCCCATCCTCAATCGCAACAGGAATACCGCCTCCGCCCACCGTAATGACTAGTTCCCCGGCATTGATAAGATTTTCAATAGTTTTAATTTGCACAATTTTTTGGGGCAGTGGCGAAGCGACCACAATACGATAACCTCTTCCGGCATCTTCCATTACAGGGTAACCCGCTGCTGCTAATCTGTCCGCCTCCTCTTTACTATAGAAGGAGCCGATTGGCTTCCGCGGATTAGCAAAAGCAGGATCATCACTATCAACTAATACTTCTGTCACAATGGTGACAACCTCTTTCTCGATCTGCCGGCGTTGTAACTCATCGCGCAAAAATCGTTGAAGATGATAACCGATATAGCCCTGACTCATAGCGCCACATTCTGTAATAGGAACCCCCTCTTTCCCAAGATTCTGCTCTGCAACATCCATTGCAAGCTTAATCATCCCTACCTGTGGTCCATTGCCATGCGCTAACACAACATCATGTCCTTCGGCAATGAGATCCACAATCGGCACCACGGTCGATTTTAAGATTCTCTCTTGCTCACTGACACTATTGCCAAGCGCATTGCCCCCTAAAGCTACTACGATTTTCATCCAAACCTCCTTATTGATAACCCTACTAATTTATCCTATTGCCTCTTGAACGCCAATTTAAATATTAGATAGCCTACAACTGTAAAATGATCTAAAATAGTGCGCCTCTCAAATGGGGATATTAATAGGATAAAAATATTGATTAAATGATTATTTAAATGATTATAATTGCTAAATTGTAATCAATAAAAAAATCACTAAAAATCAACATCAGTTACGCGCCTATTTAATTAACAACTCAATTAGACTCAATTAATAATTAAAAATAGCAGCAAATGAAATAGTCATAAATGAGGCAATAGGCATAACCAATGAGCAATAAGCAATAAGCAATAAGCAAAACCAAATAAAACTAAATAGAGTTAAAAAACAGAGTTAAAATATGAAAATTAAGTTTCTTCAAGAGTTTAAAGAATTCGCAATGCGCGGAAATGTGATCGATCTTGCCGTTGGGGTGATCATTGGTGCAGCATTTAATAAGATCGTCTCCTCCCTTGTTTCCGATATTATTATGCCCCCTTTAGGACTTCTTCTTGGTGGAATCGACTTTAAAGACTTCGCCTTAACACTTAAAGATGCGGTAGGCGATGAACCGGCTGTAATTCTCAATTATGGTATGTTTATCCAAAACATCTTCGACTTTATTATCGTCGCCTTCTCGATCTTCTTAGCGATTCGCGTTATGAACAAATTACGCGCAAAACAGGATGAGGCAGTAGCTGAAGCGGTAGAAGAAGCAATAGAAGATCCAAAACCGACGCAAGAGGAGATTCTCCTTGCTGAGATTCGTGATCTTCTTAAAGAAGGTCAGAAAAAGGCTTAAGTTGTCGATCAATTTTGCCCTTTTCGGCAAAAAGTGCATAACTGAAATAGTCGTTAGCCTATAGAGAGTAGACGATAGAGAGTAGAAATCATCCTTCTATTCTCTTTTTTTTATTCCTCTCTTTTTCTCCCCCTCTTTTGATCTCCCTCTTGATATGTTATCTCTATTAATTAATGACTAATGACTGACAACTGATAAAAAAATAATAGAAAGGGGGCAATCATGACACATCTACTCTATCTAACAGAAAATGATCGAGGCCTAGAACGCTGGCGCACGGAGATCACTAAAATCGATCCCAATATTACGATTCATAGCTTAAATGATCATTATGATCCAGAATCGATCGAAGTTGTACTGGCGTGGAAACCACCTGCTGGCATCTTTCCAACACTCACACAATTAAAGTTAATTCAATCGCTCGGCATGGGGGTTGACCACCTCTTCAAAACAGCAGATCGCCCGACACAGATGCCGATCGCCCGTATTATCGATCCCGATATGGCCAATCAGATGAGTGAATACTCACTCTATGGAGCGTTAACCGCTTTTCGTAACTTCCATCGCTATCGAGCCTCCAAAACTATTGGCGAATGGAATCCCGTACCTCGAAACTTTCACGATGAATTTGCAATTGGCATCTTAGGCTATGGTGAACTTGGTAAAACAACAGCAGCACGACTACAACAGAATGGCTTTCCGAATATTCGTATCTGGTCTCGCACGCCCAAAGAGATTCCTTCATTAAAGAGTTATGCCGGCACTGAAGAGCTTCTCGATTTTGCGAAAAATCTAGACCTTCTCATCTGTCTATTACCGCTCACATCAGAAACAGAATCAATCCTCAATCGCACCCTCTTTGATCAACTCAATCCTGGTGCTTATCTAATCAATGCCGCACGAGGAGAACATCTTAATAGCGCAGATCTGATCGAGGCAATTGAATCACAACAGATCGCAGGAGCATTGCTTGATGTCTTTGCAAAAGAACCGCTCCCGAAAACAGATCCCCTTTGGACAATTCCCGAAATCGAGATTACGCCCCATGTTGCGGCATCGACCAATCCTCGAACAGCAGCAGCGCAAGTTGTGGAGAATATTCGCCGGATAGAGGCTGGCAAAACGGCCCTCAACTTGATCGATCTCGACCGAACTTACTAATGAGCAGGCCTAAATATGGTATGATTATTACCAGAGTTGCTCATGATCCTCCAATGATGGATGCCAATGTTAACACCCATTATCGGCTATTCAATCATTGATCATCAGCGATCGATCTCTTATTATGGATCACCCTATTTTATCTTCGTATCGTCCATTGAGGTTATCTAACAATGCTTGCACTCAACAAATTTATGTTCTATGCCGGAATGATTATTAGTATTATCGGTACTGTTGTCGGCTTACCCATGCTAATTCTTGGGCAAAAAACAATTGGCATCTATCTAGTTACAATTTTTGTCCCTGTCGGCTTTTTAATGTGGTTTGCAGGTTTTGTAGCTTATACCTTTTTACGTCCTAACTCTCTTAGAGAGAAAGATGATCGCGCGCATGATGCCGCTCAACGCTATCAGCGCCAAGTACCCGACTAGATCTATAGAATATTAGAAATAATATTAGAAATAAATATTAGAACAGGTGTTAGAAACAGATATTAGAAATAGAAAGAGCGAGATAAACCTATCTCGCTCTCAATTATCGCTCTCAATTATTTATCAATGTTCAAACTAAAAACGCCAAGTACGGCGTTTTTTTATAGCTGATGCCGCTGACGATATGCTTCTGCCAAGGTCACTCCGGTAGCAACAGAGACATTGAGACTCTCTATCTCCCCTTCCATCGGGATTTTGACAATAAAGTCACAATTCTTCTCGGTTAAACAGCGCATACCGGAACCTTCTGAACCCATTACAATGGCATGTGGTCCTCTAAAGTCAGCAGAGAAAATAGTACTTTCCCCGCCACCGGCTAAGCCCGATATCCAAATTCCTCTCGCTTTCAGTTTCTCTAAAACACGCGCAAGATTGGTCACCTCAATAAAAGGAACTCGCTCTGAACTTCCGCTTGAGACCTTACGCACCACCGGCGTTAATGAACAAGCATTATCTTTAGGGACAATCACGGCATCAACACCAAAAGCCTCGGCACTACGAAGACAAGCTCCCACATTATGAGGATCTTGAACTTCATCCAAAATTAAGAGAAAAGGAGGATGATCGAGCTGATCTAGAAGCTGATAGAGAAAGTTTTCACTCTCAGGAGGACGTACGGCAATCTTAGCAATAACTCCTTGATGACGACTCTCGCGCACTAACTCTTCTAATTGAATACTCGTTAGATGTTCAGGCCTAATTTTAAGCCCCTCCAATAATGCGATCATCCCTTGCATTCTCTTATCTTTACGCGATGGATCGATCGCCACCTTAATTACTCGATCTTCTCTGATTGCGGCTTCCACTGCATGAAAGCCATAAATCCACTCTTCAGCCATTTCTTTACACTTATCCTGTTTGAATAAAATAGTTCCCAATTATCGCATGTTTTCTATCCCACTGCATTGCTCTTTAATCTTTAATGAGTGATTGAGGCAAGTAAAAAATCTCCTAAGAAAATTCGTCCCGATGCGCTCTACGCTCTATCACTCCTCTATCGTCTATTTACTTTAAGAAAAGAGTTCTTCAACACTTCATAATAAGTATCAATTATTGTAAAATGATGAACAAATGTAGAGGGCATCACTGTTTCCTCTCTACGGAGGAAGGTTTGATTGCCGGCTCATTGATAATTCTATTTCTGTTTTTTACACATTTAAAAACCTTATGGACAATAGATTATTAAAGTATCTAAAGAGAAAGCACTACAATGCAAGGATCTTATGATACAACTCGATAACAGCAGATCTTATTTCAACCGTAATCGACATTAACCATTTTGATTAACCTTATTAGGAGCAATTTTATCGGTCGCCCGCTTTTTTATAGCAGAGAGAGAAAGAGGCATTAGTTCAAAAGCCTCCACTGATCTTCTCCCGGCGCCCCATTGATTTTTAAAACTTAACTGATCGAATACCTGAGTAGTTAAGAAGCACTAGGGGAATCTTTTAAAAATCACTATCGGAAAATTGTCACTATAAGATCTTATTAAAATGATTAAAAGAGATTATGAAATAAGATTAATTGTTAACGCAGAAATAAATATTGCCTATAGGTCGTGATATTAACCGTTAAGTGTTAATCTCATCATAACTACACTCACTAACAAAAAGGGCCCCCTATGGAACTAGATCCGATAGTGTTAGCGCGAATACAGTTCGCAATCAATATCTCCTTTCATATTATCTTTCCAAGTATCAATATTGCACTTGCTTGGGTACTCCTCTTCTTTAAACTGCGATTTGAAAAGACCAATGATCAATCTTGGTTAGATGCATATAACTTCTGGGTGAAGATATTTGCATTAAGTTTTGCCATTGGTGTTGTTACCGGTGTAACAATGAGCTTCCAATTTGGTACCAACTGGCCAGGATTTATGGAGCATGTTGGAAATATCGCAGGCCCACTCCTAGGTTATGAGGTATTAACTGCATTCTTCTTAGAAGCAACTTTCTTAGGTGTAATGCTTTTTGGCCAAAAAAGAGTCTCCCCCTTTATTCATAACTTAGCAACCTTCTTAGTGGCCGTAGGAACGACCTTCTCCGCCTTCTGGATTATCGCCCTTAACTCATGGATGCAGACCCCTGCCGGCTATGAGATGATCGATGGTGTTGCGCATGTGACAAGCTGGTGGGATGCGATCTTTACCCCCTCATTCCTCACACGTTTAGCACATATGTTACTAGCATCAGGTTTAACAGCGGCGTTCTTAATTGCGGGAATCTCAGCTTATAAGATTGTTAAGGGAGATCCTTCTAAATCGAGCCGTCGTTCGCTCAATGCCGGTGTCATTATTGCGGCGATCTTAATTCCGATTCAGATCTTTGTCGGTGACCAATCAGGACTCTTAGTCTTAAAACATCAGCCTGACAAACTTGCGGCAATTGAAGCCGTTTGGGAGACTGAATCGCCGATGGCATTCAACGTTATTGCTTTCCCTAACGAAGAGACTCGTAGTAATGATTTTGCGCTGCAAATTCCCCATCTAGGTAGTATTATTTTGACCCACTCTCTTGATGGAAAAGTGTTAGGGCTCAATGAGTTTAAAGAGCATCCTCCTGTTGCGATTGTATTCTGGAGCTTTAGAATCATGGTCGGCGTTGGTCTCTTAATGCTACTCACATCATGGATTGGTGCGGTACAGTTGATGCGTCGCAAAAAAATTGGACCTAAGATGCTCAAAGTCTTTATTGGTATGACCTTCTCCGGTTGGGTTGCAGTTCTCTTTGGTTGGTATACTACCGAGATTGGTCGTCAGCCTTGGATTGTTTACAACCTAATTAAGACAGCAGATGCCGCAGCGCCACATGGTCCTACTGTGATGATCTCATCCTTACTCATCTATTGTTTAATCTACATCTTCGTTCTTGTGAGCTATCTTGCAGTACTCTTCTATCTCACAAACAAGACTGTTAAAAACAATATCGCTGCAGAAACACAAGGAGCATAATTATGGTTATGGATGCTGCAACAATACTTCCCGTTATCTTTGCCGGCCTAATGGCTGCCGCGGTCTTCTTCTATATCATCTTCGATGGTTATGATCTCGGCGTTGGTCTGCTCTTCCCTTTTATGAGAGAGCGTAGTGATCGCGATAAGATGGTGGCAACAGTCGACCCTTTCTGGGATGCGAATGAAACCTGGATCGTTCTTGGAATTGGAGTGATCTTTATCGCCTTCCCGAAAGCGTATGGCGATATCTTAGTATCGCTCTATATCCCTACTGTCTTGATGTTAGGTGGATTAATCCTCCGTGGAGCTGCCTTTGACTTTAGAAATACAGCACCTAAACATCGTCAACCGATGTGGGATGCGCTCTTCTGTTTTGGTGCCTATCTTGCAACTATGTCGCAAGGCATTATGATCGGCCTCTATGCAACAGGGCTTGAGCATACCATGGTTAACTGGATCTTTGCGGTCTGTGTCGGTATCGCACTCTGCTTTGGTTATGCGCTTTTAGGTTCAGCATGGCTGATCTTTAAATCAGATGGTCACGTTCGCCTCTTTGCAGCAAAAGCGATTCGTCACTCCATCGTGTTGGCTTTCTTAGCGATCGTTTTAGTCTCATTAGCGATGCCATATACTAGCGATGTGATCTTTAAGAAGTGGTTTACTATTCCAAACCTCTACTATTTAGCGCCAATCCCACTGCTCTGTGTCATTTTTGCCTTCATTATCTTTAGAAGTCTTAAATTTATCGAGCAAGATACAACCTATAAGCGTGACTGGGTACCCTATTTCCTTGCGGTATTAATTGTATTGTGTACCTTTATCGGCTTTGGTTACAGTATCTTCCCGGACATTATTATTGGAAAACTCAATATATGGGAAGCAAGTGCTGCACCTAAATCACTAGAGTTCACCCTCTGGGGAGTTGCGATTGTTCTACCACTGATTCTTCTCTACACATTCTATGTACATAAGATCTTCGGTGGGAAAATCCTTCACGATGAGCAGACTGGCTACTAATTAACGAAAGTAGATAAGAATAGATCGATATATCAACATCTATAGAAGAGGGGATCAGATGATCTCCTCTTTTTTATCGAAAAACAGAACAAATTCTCCTCGCACAATGCAATACCACTTATTTTCTTAAAAGATCTAGAAAGATCTATTGATACAAATATAGCTGAACTATTGCCGGAGATTACTACTACGGACATGCACCGGTGAAAAGAATGAAATGGTAAGCTCCCGTTCCTCCAACATCCCTCTTAAGAATGATTCATCAAAATAGCAAAGGCTGAACGCTGCCGGATCTCACTATCGCGCAGCTCCAAAAGCCACGCACCGGCAGTTGGCGATCTTCTATCGCCGGCACCTATTGTTTAACGACTGTTTAATAACTATTTAAAAGTTATTTAAATCATGTTTAATTATTTTCTCGGCATTAAAAATGCCAAACCGCGGGCATGCACTGGTGAAAAGAACAAAATGGTGGGTTCCCGCCCCTCCAAGAACCCTCTTATAGAATCAAATATAAAATAAAGAAATAAGCAGAAACTGTTGAACTTTATTCTTTTACTGGTGAATGTCGCGCTATCAAAAAAGCGATATATCCAAAGACATATCGCTCTTTTATCATTTTGATTACAATCTTTCTGATCATGCTGAATGATCTACCGCTGAATGATCTATTACTGAATCTGTAGCTGATTCCTTCTATTTCACTCTTAATAAATTAAGATTAAACCATGATTAAATAGAAGTTAAATACAAAGTTAAATACAGATTAGTTACGATTCATCGCGTTAAGATCTTCATAAGCAACTAAAACACGCTTCACGAGACTCTCTTGACCTTTACGTAACCAAGCACGTGGATCATAGTAAGATTTGTTAGGACCAAATGGATCTTCAGGGTTTCCTAACTGACTTTGGAGATAGCCTTCATTCGCTTTATAGTAGTCAAGAACGCCTTCCCACGTTGCCCATTGAGTATCAGTATCAATATTCATCTTAATGACACCATAGCTAATCGCTTCACGAATATCTTCTAAACTTGAACCTGATCCACCGTGGAAGACAAAATCGAGATGTTTTGCCGGAAGATTGAACTTCTCAGAGACATATTTTTGTGAGTTATCTAAGATTTCTGGTTTTAACTCAACATTTCCTGGCTTATAAACACCATGAACGTTACCGAATGATGCCGCAATTGTGAAGTGTGGACTCACTTTGCTCAACTCTTCATAAGCATAAGCAACATGTTCTGGTTGAGTATAGAGCAGCGCATTATCCACTGAAGTGTTATCAACGCCATCTTCTTCACCACCAGTAATACCTAACTCGATCTCAAGAGTCATTCCTAATTTATCGAGACGCTTAAGATACTCCACACAAGTTGCAATATTATCTTCTAATGACTCTTCTGATAAATCGATCATATGCGAGGAGAAGAGTGGCTTACCTGTCTCTTCAAAGAATTTTTCACCTGCTTCAAGAAGACCATCAATCCATGGGAGCAATTTTCTTGCCGCGTGGTCGGTATGAAGAATGACCGGCACACCATAAGCTTCCGCCATTGTGTGAACATGTTTCGCGCCTGATACAGCCCCTAAAACAGCGGCCTCATGACCACCATATCCTGGAAGCTTCAATCCACGACCGGCATAAAATTGTGCTCCACCATTGGAGAACTGGATAATCACAGGAGAGTTAGCTTTAGCCGCCGCTTCTAAAACCCCATTAATTGATTCTGTATTGACAACATTAATCGCCGGCAATGCGAAATTATTCTCTTTAGCAATTGCAAATACCTTTCGGACATCATCACCAAAGAGTACGCCTGGTTTCACCACATCAAGGACTTTAGCCATACTACAATTCTCCTACAAATAGTTTAAAAACAGCCTTATTCTACCCCGTCTAAGCTTCTAAATCTACCTATCCTAATGCTTAATTTTCCCTAAAGAGAATCCTCTATTTTCAAAAAGAGCTCATAAAACAGATCAAAAAATAGATCAAAAAATAGATCTTGAATCTATACTCAATCTCCTGCCGAAGGCAAGCATTAAAATCGAACTCAAAATCGATACCGAATATCGATCAGCGCTGAATCGACAAATAAAAAAATGAGCTGTAGAAAGTTACTATAACGCTACAGCTCATCTTTATTTTATCTCGCTTTTATCCCACATCTACCTTACTTTTATCACTTCGATAGAAGGGATCATCTAACTACTTTTTCGCTTCAAACTACGGTGCCACTACCAAGCCATCTTTAATAAACATCTGCCGTAGATTCTCTATCGCTTGTGCTGTTCTCTCATCATCGACAATAAGACCAAAACGCACATATCCTTCGCCCCCCTTACCAAAACCGATGCCGGGCGCTACCGCAACAGATGCCTCTTTAATCAGCTTTTCTGCAAACTTCATCGATCCCATGTCACGATAAGCATCAGGAATCTTAGCCCAAAGAAACATCGATGCTTTAGGCTTTTTAACATCCCAGCCGATCGATGAGAGTCCATCACACAATAGGTCACGTCGTGCCTGATAGCGTAGACGAACCTCTTCAACACACTCTTGCGGACCGGTGAGCGCTGCAACAGCTGCATGTTGAATCGGTGCAAAAGAGCCATAATCGAGATATGATTTAATCTTTGTCAAAGCACCAATCAAGGTTGGATTACCCACCATAAATCCGACACGCCAACCTGCCATATTGTAACTTTTAGAGAGCGTATAAGATTCAACAGCAATATCGATAGCACCTTCTACCTGTAAGATAGAGGGGGCTTGATAATCATCAAAAGAGAGATCAGCGTACGCTAAATCATGCACAATCCAGATACCATGCTCTTTTGCTAAAGCGACCATCCGCTCAAAGAAGGCAAGATCGACACACTCAGATGTTGGATTTGATGGGTAATTGAGAAAGAGCATCTTCGGCTTAACCGGACTATTCTCAATTGCAGCTCGAAGATTAGCTTCAAAATCATCTTCAGGACCTGCGGGTACATGAATCACAGTAGCGCCGGCAATAATCGGACCATAGGGATGGATAGGATAGGCAGGATCAGGCACTAAAACAACGTCCCCTTTATCTAATACTGCTAAGGTCAGATCTGCGAGCCCTTCTTTAGAGCCGATAGTATAGATCGCTTCACTATTAGGATCTAATTTGACCTGGTACTTTCTCTCATACCAATCACAGATCGCTTCTCTAACGGGAGCAATTCCTTTTGAGGCTGAATATCGATGATTGGCTCCTTCTTTTGCCGCTGCTGTTAATGCATCAACAATATGCGCAGGGGTTGGCTGATCGGGATTTCCCATCCCAAAATCAATAACATCTTTTCCTGCTGCCGCAGCTTCTGCCTTTAGCTCATCAATCACACTAAAGACATAAGGAGGGAGTAGTTCAAGACGCTTGAACTCAGTAGAAGGTTGCTTTGACATGATATTCCTCATCAATAAAACAGAATAATAAAATGGTGTATAAATTGGGTGGTCTACAATTAGTGTTATAAAAATAATAGCTTCGACAGCGGTGATCAATAGACTCAAGCTCAGAGACTGACATCGATATTGACAGCGTAGATATCGACACAGTATTAATGCATTGAATTTAAATGAAATGATCTCTCAACATTTATTGAGAGCCTCATAAAATCTCATATCAGTTTCACATCAGTCTTATATAAGGTTAAGGCTCACTTAAATCTTGAAAAGTTTCTGTTGAACGCTTTATTCTTTATTGTTATCGAACATTAAAAAGAGGCTCGCTAAATGAGAGTCCCTCTATCGCAAATTACTAGTGATTATCGAAGTTGTCAATCATCTGATAAAGACAATTTATTTTGTAAATAAATCCCCACTCAATTCTTTCCCAAAAACGACTTCCCAAAATAGAAAAAAATTGATTTTTAATGATATTTTCAACGATATCGAATGTTTGCTAGAAGAATCAAACGCCCCGCTTCATAAAATAAATTAACTCAAAAAATAATCAAAAAGTGCGTTATAATACAGCCCTCGAAAGATAGATAATCTCAATAGAATCGCCCTACCCTCAAGATCATATTTGAGGCTTCGCTGGGCATCAATGATAAAAGAAAGTGAAAATGATAGATAAATTAAGAAACATAGCCATCATCGCCCACGTTGACCATGGTAAAACAACCCTGGTTGACCAACTCCTCAGAAGTTCAGGAACTTTTGGTGAGCGTGAAGAGGTTGCGGATCGCGTCATGGATTCGAACCAAATCGAAAAAGAGCGAGGAATTACGATCCTCTCTAAAAATACCGCTATCAACTGGAATGGATACCGTATCAATATCGTAGATACTCCAGGACATGCGGATTTTGGGGGCGAAGTTGAGCGTGTTCTCTCGATGGTTGACTCGGTATTACTCCTCGTTGACTCAGTAGAGGGCCCAATGCCTCAAACCCGCTTTGTAACACAAAAAGCGTTTGCGATGGGTTTTAAACCGATCGTTGTCATCAATAAAATTGACCGACCTGGCGCACGTCCTGATTGGGTATTAGATCAAACATTTGAACTCTTCGATAATCTTGGTGCTACAGATGAGCAACTCGATTTCCCAGTTGTCTATGCATCAGGAATTAATGGTTATGCAGGCCTTACCGATGATGTTCGTAGTGGTGACTTTGAGCCACTTTTCCAAGCAATTATTGATCATGTACCTGCACCTGATGTTGAGGTTGATGCACCTTTTCAATTACAGGTTTCATCACTCGATTATAACTCTTATGTCGGTGTAATCGGTGTTGGTCGTATTAAACGTGGTAAAGTTCATAAAAATATGAACGTGACCGTTATCGATCGTGAAGGCAAAAAACGTAATGGTAAAATTCAACAGATCTTAGGTTTCCATGGCCTTAATAAAATTGAATTTGAATCAGCACAAGCAGGTGACATCATCAGCTTTACCGGGCTCGACCCCCTCTTTATCTCAGATACAATTTGTGATCCACAACATGTCGAAGCGTTACCACCTTTAGCTGTCGACGAGCCAACCGTTTCGATGATGATTCAGGTCAACACTTCACCTTTTGCGGGTAAAGAGGGTAAGTTTGTCACCTCACGCCAAATTAAAGAGCGTCTTGAAGAGGAACTCATCCATAACGTTGCTCTTCGGGTTGAAGCAACAGATAATGCCGATGTTTTCAAAGTATCAGGTCGTGGAGAACTCCATCTCTCTGTTCTTATTGAAAATATGCGTCGTGAAGGTTATGAAATGGCTGTCGGTCGTCCACAAGTTATTATTCGTGAGGAAGATGGCGTTAAGATGGAACCCTATGAAACATTGATGTTTGATATTGAAGAGCAACATCAAGGGGATATCATGGAGCAGATGGGGAACCGTTTTGCTGAACTGCAAAATATGGTGCCGGATGGTAAAGGACGTATTCGTCTCGAATATATGATTCCTTCACGCGGTTTGATCGGTTTCCAAACAGAGTTTATGACCTTAACAAGTGGTACAGGACTGATGTTCCATAACTTCGATCATTACGGTCCACTTAAAAAAGGATCTGTCGGTCAGAGAAAAAATGGTGTCTTAATCTCTAATGGACAAGGTAAAGCACTTGCTTATGCCCTCTTCAACCTACAAGAGCGCGGACGCCTCTTTGCAAGTCATGGAGATGAGATCTATGAAGGTCAAGTGATCGGTATTCATAGCCGTGATAACGACCTCGTTGTCAATGCGTTAAGAGCAAAGCAACTGACCAATATTCGTGCTGCCGGAACCGATGAAGCATTAACATTAACAACACCGGTAAAATTAACCTTAGAGCGCGCTATTGAATTTATCGATGATGATGAGTTAGTGGAAGTAACGCCAAAATCGATCCGTATCCGTAAACGCTATCTTACAGAAGCGGATCGCCGTAAGCATCAACGCGCAACAAAAGATATCTAAAGGATATCTAGAAAAAGGCTAGAAGAGGGCTAGAAGCGATATAAAAGATAACGGGCTCTCACTAAAAGCTGATCTCTAATGACCATATTTCAACTTTGAAAAATCAAAAAATTGATCAGAAAGCAAATTAAAACCGCTCATTCATTGAGCGGTTTTTTTATTTATTAACAGGGATAACTACTTCTAAAAATCCTATTTAAATTCAATAAGTTATATTAAAATAGATTTTCTACCCCCTTTATCCCACAACTATGATCAAGTTGTCCTTATAGTTATCCACAGAAAATGTGCATATCTCCCCCAAAAAGGGGATAACCCATCTTAGCAAGAGATTCATATTTTAAAGGTTTAGAATTGAGATCAGAAAAACCTAAAATAGGATTTGCTTATTTTTTAAGCAAATATAAGCCAATTAATCACAGGCTTAAAACCCTCTATTTCCAATGCTTTTGAGAGTTATCGACTTTATCCCACAGCTATGATCAAGTTGTCCTTATAGTTATCCACAGAAAATGTGCATATCCCACAACTTATCCCAAAAGAGTTTTATTGCCCTCTTTTTTACCTCTTTTACCTTTTTTACCTTTTTGCTGCTCTTCATCTCTCTTTTCCGCTCTATTAGATAGAGAGCCATTCTGGTCAATCAGCGGTTAATAACTCCCGAATCGCTTGAAAATCATTACAGAGAAGTACAATATCGATACCGGCAGAAAAACAACGATCAACCTTCTCTTTTACAGATCCTAAATGGCTCGCTCCTCCCATATCAAGATCATCACTAATAATGGCGCCCTGAAAAGCAAGCTCCTCACGGAGATATCGGAGCCATTTCTCTGAAGAGATAACGCTATTATCAGCATCGAGTGCCGTAAAGATAATATGTGCCGGCATCAATGCCTCTATGCCAGCATCAATCAGCGCCCGAAAAGGTTTAAGATCTCGCTCTTCTAAGAGCGTTAAAGGCCGATCATCTTGCGCAATGGCAACATGAGTATCGATATTGACAAAACCATGCCCAGGAAAGTGTTTGGCAACACCAACCGATCCTGCCGCCTTCACTCCTCGATAAAAAGCGAGAACAAGCTCAGTCACAGCGGTAGGATCATAATGAAAAGCGCGATCACCAATGGCAGGATTAACTCCATAATCGATATCACAAACAGGGGCATAACTAAAGTCAACACCTACCGCGATAAGCTCTGATGCCATGATCGATCCCAATTGATAAGCCTCAGACAGCGCAGCGTCTCTTGATTGATCATAAAGCCTCCCTAACTCCCGCATAGGGGGCAGCTGAGTAAAGCCTTCACGAAAACGCTGTACACGTCCCCCCTCATGGTCAACAGAGATCAATAGCTCAGGATTAATCTCCCGTATCTCAGCTGTTAATGCTGTCAATTGTTGCTTATCTTGATAATTACGGCTAAAGAGTATTACGCCGGCAACATCTTTATGCGCTAGCCATCTCCTCTCCTCTATTGTCAATTTAATACCCGAGAGTCCGATAAAGAGCCCCTGTTTTAATGCTAATAGCCTTGATCTTATCGAAGAGACAATCTCTCCTTTCAACGCCGGATAATCTCTATCCGCTATCGTCTTCTTTTTTCTCACACTCTCTTCTCTCATCTTCTTTCCCACCCTTTTTCAAGTTTTTTAATATCTCGTCTAATCACAACCCTACCTGCACTCTCCGAAATCTAAAGATCGATCGACTCTACAAGATAATCGATCTCCTCTTGGGTAAATCCTGAACGAAGGCGTGCTTCAATATTAAAGGGGGGCTTTAAAGTCTGCCCATACTCTTCAATTAAGGAAAAGAAGGTCTCTTTAGGGGGCAAATGACGTTGCTCACAGAGATAACGATACCAACGATTCCCCACCAAAACATGAGATTCCTCCTCTTTGAGGATAATTTTTAGCAGAGCAACAACCTCATCTTGACCATTGAGTGTAAGGCGCTCAATAATTCCCGGCGTAACATCTAATCCTCTCGCTTCTAAAACTCGCGGCACTAATGCCATCCGAATAAGGGGGTCATGCGCCGTTCTTTCGGCAGAATCCCAGAGTCCATTATGCGCATCATAAGCACCATAAAAAGAGCCTTCTGACTCTAAATATTGCGCTAACATCCGAAAATGGCGCACTTCATCTTTCGCGACCAACAACCAATCATGATAAAACTGCACCGGCATCTGCCGAAAACGGTAAGCGGCATCAAGCCCAAGATTAATCGCATTAAACTCGATATGACAGATAGCATGAACAAGCGCTAAAACACCTGCCTTAGAACCTAAACGCCGGCGTGGCACCTCTTGAGGCGAAACTAAACGAGGAAGCTCCGGTCGTCCTGCAGGAATCACTCCCATGACATCTTGATCGGGATAAGGCTCTATCTCTCCACTTAATAACTGATCATAGAGATGATCAACCTTTTCACACTTTTCTTCAGCATCTGTTGTATAGAGCGCATCCTCTACAACCGTATAAAAATCTCTCTTTACCATCACTCACTTAACTCGCTTATCCTGCTAACTCACAATATTGCTTCATAACTAGCATAGTTATATTCCTATATGCCTATATGCCTATATGCCTATATTGCTATATTGCAAATACTTTCTAGATGCTTTCTAGAGACCTTCTCCATATCTGCATCTAATCTTCCATAATGCCAATCCTATCCCTTATGAGATATCGCCAATATCCTCTTCCGGCAGATCCACCGCAAGACCAAAATATTGATGGCAGAGCTGTGTGGCAACACGTCCTCGAGGAGTACGCATAATAAACCCTTCCTGAATCAAGAAGGGCTCAATCATATCTTCTAATGTTCCCTTCTCTTCACCTAAAGCCGCCGCTAAAGTATCGATACCTACAGGCCCACCATCAAATTTTTCCACAATCAGGCGAAGAAAATTACGGTCATGCTCATCTAACCCGGCATTATCGATATCAAGCATTGCTAATGCTGATCGGGCGATCTCAATAGTAATATCACCATCTGCTTCAACCTCTGCCACATCGCGTACGCGGCGTAAGAGGCGATTAGCAATTCTCGGAGTTCCACGAGAACGACGTCCAATCTCATAAGCGCCCTCCTCAGTAATGGAAGCCCCCAATAAGCGCGCTGATCGTTTTACAATCTCTGTTAACTCTTGATGGGTGTAGAACATTAAGCGAGATACAATCCCAAATCGATCGCGCAGTGGTGAGGAGAGAAGCCCTGCTCGCGTCGTCGCACCAATAAGCGTAAATGCTGGAAGATCGATCTTAACCGAACGTGCCGCCGGACCTTCACCAATCATAATATCGAGTTGATAATCCTCCATTGCCGGATAGAGCACCTCTTCTACTGCTGGATTGAGACGATGGATCTCATCGATAAAGAGAATATCGTTATCCTCTAAACTCGTTAAAATTGCGGCAAGATCACCCGCTTTTTCTAAAATAGGGCCTGAAGTCTGCTTTAAACCAACGCCCATTTCATGAGCAATAATATGAGCTAGCGTTGTCTTTCCTAAACCTGGAGGACCAAAGAGCAAGACGTGATCGAGTGCCTCTTCACGCTTGACTGCCGCCTGAATAAAGATGCTCAACTGCCTCCGAATCGGTGCTTGTCCGGTATAGTCTGCCAATTTTTTAGGACGAATCGCACGATCTATCACCTTCTCTTCTGCTAAGGGTTGATCACTCACTATTAACCGATCTGACTCTAACATCTATACCTCTTTCTTTACGATCATCATATCTATTCATGCATCTACTCGATTCTCTCTTCGACTCTATTGAGCTCTTCATGTCGAAAGAGATAAGAATGCTCCACAAGCGCCTATTCTAACAAAAAGGCGCATCTGAAGAGGTAATAAAAAAAGAGATGAGTGCGTTACCATATTCACACATCTCATCTCTTTTAATAATTACCCGACAATCACTCAGCCGGCACTCGGGCATCTCTCACCGAAAGTTAAAAATGCTAAAAGGTATAATTGACCTTTGCGTAAGCTTGATGATTATGGATCGATTCAAAATTCTCTGATTGTACAGAAAATGCTATAAGATCCTGACGCTCCCTTAGGAGTACAACAAGATCACGCACCAGATCCTCTACAAATCGAGGCGTCTTATAAGCCATCTCTGTCACATACTTCTCATCAGGACGCTTCAATAGTGGGTAGAGTCTCGATGAGCCAACTGACTCCATCTCCATCAATAATTGATCGATATCGATCGCTTCAAAACCTGCTCGGTCACGAAATTGTAGCGCAATCGTTAAGTGTGAACGCTGAGAGTGAGCACTAAACTCTGAGATCTCTTTAGAACAGGGGCAAAGACTGGTTACCGGCGCCATAAGACGTAATTCATAGTGCGATTCTCCGGGATCTGAATGGTTCGATTCAGCTACAATTTCACAATTGAAATCCATTAGGCTCTTTGCCTGAGAAACGGGTGCAGTTCGAGTAAAGAAGAGCGGAAATTTCAACTCTATCTGCGCTTTCTCTGCATCTAATTTCTCTTCTAAAGAATTTAGTAATGTCGTTACACGTTCAAGTGAAAAGGGTTTCTCTAAACGATCCCACACCTCAATAAAGCGAGACATATGGGTCCCTTTTCGCTCTTTTTGCAATGTTACTGTAAAGGCCGCTTCCATCACACTATGTTGAGATTGCCCCCCATTACTAAACTCAATGGGAAGGCGCAAGCCACTGATTCCCACTTGTGAAATCTCCACATTGCGCCCATCTTCATAGGCCTGCACATCTTTAATAGCAGTTACATCTCCGTTTGTCACAAAATCTCCCTATTGCTTAGCTTTCATCACTGCAATTAATCTTCTAATAAATACTCGACTTAAGTCATCTGCAAGATCGCGTCTAATCGCGGCCTCTGCTGTTGTCTTTGCAAGTGGCTCCCTCTCATCGATAGAGAAGTCCCGTGAACGGGTGAAACGACTCATGGGAAGAATCACCCCACCTTGAGAATCTGTCACCTTAATTTGTGCGAAGGTATCGGTTGTATAACTTCGTCGCGCACCATTTAAGCTACTTGCTGTTACCCGTGTATCATATCCCTCATCAATATCGATAATGAGATCGGCATCTTCTCGATTATTCACAAATCGTAACTCAGAACCGAGTTGTCGCTTAAGATAAAACTCCACACTATCCCGAGAGTATGCAGGACCATTATTCTCTACAAATGCACTCTGATACGCCTCTGGAAATGAGACATTGCCCCGTAAATGGAAACCACATCCTGCTAATACCACCAAAAACCCTAACATTAAAAGGGCTCTTCTACCTATCTCTAATCTCATTATCTGTTACCTGCTATAGGGTATAAAACAACTTGATTAAAATCAAAGTTTACCTGTTTTTTACCGCTCAATTTTTACCCATCTTTACCACGATATTGAGTGAGAGGAAAGTGAGACTCCATCAACGACGCAATCATCTCCTCAAAAAGTGGTGATCTCTCCCTCTTTTCAAAAAGGAAGTTCTGCGTATTATAGCGGATCGAGCAGGAGATCTCTCTCAATAAATTTAGCCAATTCTTAAGTCGTTCCTATAACAGCCGGTGACAAAACTGTTATAATCTACCCTCTTTCATATAGGCTATTATTAGAACTATGGATAAACACACCATACCGAAAGCTTCTGACCACAAGTTATTAGCAACAGGTATCTTTCTTGCAAAAATGATTGCGCATCTTCCCCTCCCTTTTCTCCTCTTTCTAGGAAGAATAGCCGGCAGATGCTCCTACTATATTGCTAAAAGTCGACGTAAAATCATTCAACGAAATGTTGAACTCTGCTTTCCTGAGCTCGATCATGCTGCACAAAAAAAGTTAGTCAAAGAGAACTTTCTCTCTATGGGAATGGCCATTTTTGAGGTGATTATTGCGTGGTATATGCCCAAAAAACAGCTTGAAAAACATCTAGTTTATGAAGGATTAGAGAATTTAGAGGCTTTTGAAAAGAGTGGCAAGGGTGCGCTTCTCCTTACGCTTCATATGACACCTTTAGAGCTAGGCGGTCGAGCGATCTCCTTTAAAACAAAGGTTCGTGGTATGTATCGTCCTCATGAAAATGAGTATTATGAGTATGTACAATATAAGGGGCGCTTTGATCAATCTGGCTTAGAGCCGATCACCCGAGATGAGACCCGTAGAATGATTAAACTCCTTCGAAGTGGCGATCTGATCTGGTACGCCCCCGATCAAAATTATGGTAGTACCGATCATGTCTTTATCCCCTTCTTTGGTGTTAAAGCGCTCACTATTACCGCAACATCGACCCTCTGCCGTTTAGGAAGAGCGGTGGCGCTTCCTTACTATGTGATCCGTAAAGGTAATCGATACCACATCAAAATTTTACCCATGCTTGAGAACTTTCCCACCAAAGATCTTAAAGCAGATACGCTTCGAATCAACCAGATGTTTGAATCTTGGATTTTAGAAGCGCCGGAACAATATCTCTGGGCTCATCGCCGTTTTAAAACTCGCCCTAAAGGGGAGCCTGATCTCTATAAAGATCTCTAGAGAAAAGATCTATAGAAGCGCTCTAGGGTAGCGATATAGAGATATAGAGATATAGAGATATAGAGATAAGAACAACCCAATTGACCTTCAAAGAAGAGTACTCTGAAAGCAGTCGATAAGATCGATATTAGTAGAACCTGTGATAGGTCAATATCTCATCCCCATATCGCTGTAGTATCGTGGGAATATTGTGAAAAGATCATGAAAGGATCGTAAAAGATCATAGGAATATCGTAAGAATATTATTAAAAATAGAGGATAAAGCATCCCTGATATGGAATCAGGCTAACTCTTCATCCTTTTTTTAGGTATAATCGCAACTTAGAAATTATTTTAGCTCAACGTTATTTGCGATTGCAGCATGATCGCTAAATGGGACTTCAAAATAGAAACTCCCATGTTGGGCGATAACTCTAACTCTGTACAATTTCATAGGATTTAATTAGACGTGACAAGAATTACAACACAATCAAGCTTCACTTATGATGAGCTTATCGAATGCGCAAAAGGCAACCTTTTTGGAGAAGGAAATGCACAACTTCCGATGCCACCGATGCTGATGATCAGTCGCATTGTCTCCATCACTGAAGATGGCGGTAAATATGGTAAAGGTTCCATCACAGCTGAGCTTGACCTTAGTCCTGACCTCTGGTTCTTCCCTTGTCATTTTATTGGTGATAGCGTTATGCCGGGTTGCCTAGGATTAGATGCAATGTGGCAACTTGTTGGATTTTATCTTGGCTGGATGGGCGGAAAAGGTCGTGGACGCGCCCTTGGAGCTGGAAATGTAAAATTCACAGGACAAGTTCTTCCATCTGCGAAGAAAATCACTTACAACATCCATATGAAGCGTGTTATTTTAAGATCTTTGACCATGGGTATTGCTGATGCAACGATGGAAGTTGACGGCAAAGAAATCTACGTAGGAGAAGATCTAAAAGTTGGCCTTTTCACGCAGACAGACAACTTTTAATTTTTTGGAGGAATCTTATTCATGAAACGTGTTGTTATAACAGGCCTTGGTATTGTGTCGAGCATCGGCAACAATAAAGATGAGGTCTTACAATCGCTCCTCAATACACAATCTGGAATCAAGTTCTCAGAAGAGATGGCTGAACTTGGTTTTCGCTCGCATGTTCATGGAGCGATCAATATTGATTTAGCATCTCAGATCGATCGACGTCACTTCCGCTTTATGGCAGATGCAGCAGCTTATGCTTATATTGCAATGAAAGAGGCGATCGAAGACTCAGGATTAACTGAGGAAGAGGTCTCAAATCCGCGTACAGGTTTGATTGTTGGCTCTGGCGGAGCATCAACTAAGAACCAGATCGATAGTATCGATATTTTACGCAAAAATGGCGCTACAAAGCGTATCGGCCCCTATATGGTAACAAGAACCATGGGATCAACCGTTTCTGCTTGTTTAGCGACACCATTTAAGATCAAAGGTTTGAACTACTCCATCAGTTCAGCATGTGCAACTTCCATCCACTGTATCGGTAATGCTTATGAGCAGATTCAGATGGGGAAACAGGATGTTGTTTTTGCCGGAGGCGGTGAAGAGCTCCATCCTTACATGAGCGCAATGTTTGATGCAATGGGCGCACTCTCTTCAAAATATAATGATCGCCCTTCTGTGGCATCGCGTGCTTATGATAAAGATCGTGATGGCTTTGTGATCTCTGGCGGTGGCGGTATCGTTGTTGTTGAAGAGTTAGAACATGCGCTTAAACGTGGCGCTAAGATCTATGCTGAAATTACAGGCTATGGTGCAACTTCTGATGGTTACGATATGGTTGCTCCAAGTGGTGAAGGTGCTGAACGTTGTATGCGTATGGCGCTAGAAACGGTCGATGGTGAAATTGACTATATCAATACACACGGTACCTCTACACCCGCAGGCGACATTCCTGAAATGAAAGCGATTGCAAATGTCTTTGGCGATAAGATTCCTCCTATCAGCTCTACAAAATCGTTAACAGGTCACGCACTCGGTGCTGCCGGCGTTAATGAGACGATCTACTGTCTCTTAATGATGCAGAATAACTTCATCACAGAGAGCGCACATATCGATGAGGTTGACCCTGCACTTGTGGACTTCCCCATTGTTCGTAAGCGTATTGATGATGCGAAAATTGATCATATCCTCAATAATGGTTTCGGCTTTGGAGGAACAAACTCCTCACTCGTATTGAGCCGTTATAAAGGTTAGAACTTGATAAGTGCTTAATGAATAAGTGCTTAATGAGAATTCAATGAGAGATGAATCAAAGAGCGTTGCTACTTAAAGACTCTCTCACTCAATAGAAGAAGAGCCCATCTATTAAAGATGGGCTCTCTTTTTTCTATCACTAGCGATCTATTCGCAGATAGGAGTTAAACTTATAGCTAGACTTATAACTAGGCTTAAAGCTTAACTTAAAATTTAACTAAAGCACCGGGAAGGCAGCGGTATCTGCTATATATTGATCCATTCGCGCTTCCATCGCCTGCTTCTGCTCTCCATCCCAAGCGAAAGCTTCTGCCATCTTCTCAATAACCGCTCTCTTCTCACGCTTAACAGCATCGATATTGAAAAAGAGATTCCCTGTTCGACGAATCAAGAAATCATCAGGATAGAGAATACCTTCATAATTGAGTGCATACCAGAGTCGAAGTGCCGTAAGCCGCGATAATTCAGGCTTATCTTGGTAGGGATTTTCTTTAAAGTGATCAAAAAGAATCTTAGAATTTGTCCCATAATAGCGCGCAACAAAGTGGCTCTCGGCCTCATTTAAACCCGCATCGATTCCATATTGAGTCTGCGCTTTAACATAAGCAGGAAATTGTGCCGATCCTCCCACATCACCCCCGGACACAGGCAGATGCTTTGTTCGGCAGCCGGCAAAACTTAAGTGATAATCTCGCTTTAAAACATCACTTAAACGATCGACGATCTCCTCGGCCATATGACGATAGCCCGTTAATTTACCACCGGCAATGGTTAAAAGACCGGTATCAGATTCCCAAATCTCATCTTTTCGCGAGATCTCCGATGGATTTTTCCCCTCTTCCCAAATAAGCGGGCGAATGCCAGCCCATGAAGATTCAATATGCTCTTTACCTAGTTTGATAGTTGGGAACATATAGTTCACTGCATCTAAGATGTAATCCCGATCTGCTTCTGTTGCAATAGGATGCGCTTTATCGGCCTCATAGACTGTATCCGTTGTTCCGATATAGGTTTTACCATCACGCGGAACTGCAAAAATCATCCGTTTATCATTCTCTGTGTCAAAATAGACCGCTTGCTTAAGAGGAAAGTGTGCTTGATCCACCACTAAATGGATCCCTTTTGTTAAACGTAGATGCTTATTATTGGCCTTACCACGATCGAGCTTCCGCATCTCATCAACCCAAGGGCCTGTCGCATTGATTACCTTTTTCGCCTTAATTGTAAATGTGTGATCTGTCACAAGATCAGTTGCCTCAATACCACTAACTCGATTCTGCTCATCATAGAGAAAACTTATCGCTTTTGCATAATTGAGCACTGTAGCACCCAGCTCTATCGCTTTCTTCATCACCTCAATCGTTAAACGCGCATCATCTGTACGATACTCAACATAGTAACCGGCACCAATTAAACCCTCCTGCTTTACAAGAGGTGCTTTTTTAATGGTCTCTTCTCGACTCAACATCGTTCGGCGCTCATCCCGTTTTACACCTGCTAAAAAGTCATACATCATCAGACCGATAGAGGTGGAAAATGGACCAAATGTCCCCCCCTTATGAAGAGGAAGCAACATCCACTCCGGCGTTGTCACATGTGGACCATTCTCGTAAACTACGGCTCGTTCACGGCCAGAATTACGGACTACAGAGATCTGCAACTGCTTTAAGTAACGTAAGCCGCCATGAATCAGTTTGGTAGAACGGCTACTTGTCCCGGCAGCAAAATCTTGCATCTCTACTAGAGCGACCTTCATCCCTCTCTGTGATGCATCTAACGCAATTCCGGCACCTGTAATTCCGCCTCCAATGACCACAACATCATATGTTTCCGCTTCGAGCTTCTCAATAATTTCTTGTCGATCTAAAGCTGAAAACCTCATAAGTTACTCCTTTTGATACATCACAATGTATCGATATTCAAAATGAGAGAAGCAGTAGATCTTCTACCACTTCTCAAAGATCTATTTTATCGCACTCTGATCACTCGCACGAATCAACTTTAAAAGCTTGGGTTGCTTTAATTGCACACTTCCAGCCGCGATAGAGCCTTTGGCGAGTCTCATCATCCATAACAGGTTGATATTTCTGATCTAAAGCCCAGATCTGATCAATCTCATCTATGGATTCCCAATAACCGACAGCAAGCCCGGCAAGATAAGCGGCACCAAGCGCCGTTGTTTCACTAATCTTAGGTCGATCAACCTCTACCCCTAAAATATCACTCTGGAACTGCATCAAAAAGTTATTGAGGGAAGCGCCACCATCGACCCGTAATGAGCTAAGCTCAAGCCCAGCATCTTGCTCCATCGCTTTAAGAACATCACACGCTTGATAAGCGATCGACTCCAATGTCGCACGGATAAAGTGCTCCTTCTCTGTTCCTCGGGTAATACCAAAGATCGCCCCACGCGCATCGGGATCCCAGTAAGGGGTTCCTAAGCCCACAAATGCCGGCACAACATAGACACCATTGGTGGAATCGACACGATTTGCATACCCTTCAGAGAGATCTGCTCGTTGAAACATTCGCAACCCATCTCTAAGCCATTGTACCGCCGATCCTGCAACGAAGATCGATCCTTCTAGCGCATATTGGACTTTACCATCGATCCCCCATGCTAATGTTGTCAATAGCCCATTATCGGAACGAACCTGCTTCTCCCCTGTATTCATCAACATAAAACAGCCCGTTCCATAGGTATTTTTAGCCATTCCCTCTTTAAAGCAGGCTTGCCCAAAGAGTGCTGCTTGCTGATCTCCAGCAGCTCCGGAGATTGTCACCTCTTCCCCAAAAAAGTGTTGCGGTGATGTTGTTCCATAAATTTCTGAGGAGGAGCAGACTTTTGGTAAAATAGATGCCGGCACATTGAGAAGCTCAAGTAACTCTTCATCCCACTTCAGATCATAGATGTTATACATCAAAGTACGACTTGCATTGGAGTAATCGGTCACATGCGCCGCCCCTCCTGTCAATTTCCAGATAATCCAAGTATCGATCGTTCCAAAGAGTAACTCTCCTCGTTCAGCACGCTTACGTGCGCCCTCGACTCGATCTAAAATCCAAGCAGCTTTTGTTCCGGAGAAATAGGGATCAATCAATAAGCCCGTCTTTGCCCTAAAGGTCTCTTCATGCCCTGCTTTTCGCAATGAGTCGCAGATCTTTTCTGTTTGTCTCGATTGCCATACAAGCGCATTATAGATCGGTAGTCCCGTTACTTTATCCCAGATAACGGTGGTCTCTCGCTGATTGGTAATACCGATAGTTGCAATCTGCTTAGGGCTGATACTATTTTCCGCTAAAACTTCTGTAATTACCGATAAAACAGAGGCCCAAATCTCTGTTGGATCATGCTCGACCCAACCTGGCTGAGGGAATATTTGCCGAAACTCTTTCTGAGATGTCCCTTTGATATTTCCCATTTTATCGAAGATAATTGCGCGGGTACTTGTGGTTCCTTGGTCAATTGCCATTACATACTTTTGCATAGCGGCTCCTTTTATCGATTCTATTATCATGATGAGATCTCAAGCCAATATTATTGCGGCGTTAGAGAACAATCCTCATCACTCTACTCATTACTTTTTTACTTCTTTTACTTCTTTTACTTCTTTCTGCTTCTTTTCTGCTTCTTTTTGTTTTCACTTTTACTTCTATTCTCTCTCGATACCGATCACTATCGATCACTATCAATCATTATCACTAGTGTCGATAGAGTAGCGTCTAATATCATTAATATTGATCAGGACTAACTTCTAAGGAGTCTGCTTTTTCCCCTCTCTTTCGAGCATAACGAAGAAGCGCCCACATAGCGCCCACTCCAATCACAAGCCAAATTAGACTCTCAAGAATCCCCATCGTATTACCGGCACCTTCTCTGTAGAAAAGTCCGTATAACCCTGCTCCTAAAATTGTCCCTACCATTGGCCCTAATACAGGTACAAATGCATACCCCCAGTTTGAATCTGTCTTCCCAGGAATAGGTAGTAATGCATGCATAATTCGAGGCCCTAAATCACGAGCGGGGTTGATCGCATATCCTGTTGTTCCCCCTAAACTAAGGCCAATCGCCATAATTAGGAAACCAACAACGACAGGTTGCAATCCACCGGTAAACTCATTAATACCGACAAAAAGAATAGCAAACATTAAAATGGCAGTACCAATAATCTCGGAAATAACGTTATTGGGATAATCCTCAATTGCCGGCGTTGTACAGAAGATATCTCGCTTTGCAATTGCATTTTCTGTCACCGCAAAGTGTGGCTTAAAGTGACGCCAAACAAGGTATGCCCCTAACATCGCTCCTAACATCTGTCCGATGATATAACCGATAACATGAACCCAAGGAAACTTTCCGGCAATCGCTAATCCCACCGTTACTGCAGGATTAAAGTGCCCACCACTATATTTCCCAACCGCATAGATTGCGAGCATTACAGCAAATCCCCACCCCATAATAATCACAATCCAACCACCACCAGCCGCTTTTGACCGATTGAGGACGACGTTTGCAACAACACCTCCTCCAAAAAGAATCATCACTGCGGTTCCTATCAGCTCTGCTATATAACTTGGCATATTCTCTCCTTTTATCTGTCGAAGGATCTTACCGTTTTTAAAACGCCCCTAAAGATCACTCAACATTACTATCTAATGATCTGTTTACGATAGCAAAAAAGCGCAATTTCACCATGATCTATTTCAAAAATAGATCCAAAAATTCATTCTATTTATCTTTTATTAACAGAAAACTTACTAAAACACCTCAATAAAAATGATTGATAACAATCATAAGAAAAAATAATCAAGTAGTTACTTTAATATGCGCAAAATAACTCCAATAAATACTACCACTAGAGAAATAAGACAAAAAAAATCCTAAAGTCTCAAATGACCTTAGGATCTTTCTATAATTTTAGATCTATCTAAATCGCTTTTAGCTCACACCTTTCGATCTATCCCTCAGATCTACTCCCATCGTTATATCAACATAAGATAAAGAGTAAAAGGGAGAAAAGGAAGGGAGAAATTAGATACCTTGACCTAAAATCTTACCATTCACCTCAACACCGTAGAGATTCACACCATCATTAGCATGATACTTCTCACGAGTCTTCTCTACTGAACCATCAATGATTCGAGGATCTTGGGGGCGTTCATGACTATTCATAAATGCCGCTACATCCCATGCTTCTTGATCAGTTAATGATCCTCCTTTACCTAATGGCATATTTGCCTTGATAAAGTCCGCAGCTGTGTTGATACGATGCATTCCCGCACCCCAGTTGAAAGAGTCAGGACCCCAAAGTGGTGGGAAGACATAGTGATCATCCACTTTCTGGCCTAATCCATCATTGCCATGGCAGATTGCGCAATTCTCTTTATAGACAATTTCGCCTCGCTCAATGCTATAGCCATCTTTAGGTTGTGGTACTTCTGGGTAACCACGGCCTGGTAGCGATACCCCTGTTGGCGCCCCTTTTGCTAACCAATAGGAGTAGGTGATCAATGCAGTCATTGCTTCACTATCAGCTGCCGGCGGTGTTCCATTCATACTAAATTCAAAGCATCCTTGAATTCGCTCCGCATAAGTGTTGACCTTATCATTCTTACTACGATAAGCGGGATACATCGTATAAGCACCCCATAATGGCGCAGCATTAGGCATCTTTCCCTGATCCATGTGGCAGTTAACACAATTCATACCATTACCCACATATTCAGGAACTTGACGTTTTGTATCGATAAAGATCGCCTGTCCTTTACGAATCATGTCACCAAAAGCATTGTTAGGAATTTCACTATCGCTAGGTGGCTGATGATATGTTTCACCCTCTGCTTTTTTAGGTGCTTGAGGAAGTTGTGATTGATCTTCCATTGAGACAGGCGCTGTCTGTGCTAAGAGCGCTGGTGAAAAGAGAAGTGCCAGCGTCGATGCTATCAAAATCTTTTTCATATCTTATTTCCCCACCGTTCCTAAATTTGAAAAATAGGTCGCAACTGCCTGAATCTCATCTTCATTGAGAGAACGCGCAATATGCCCCATAAGATCATTCTCATCATTCTTACGAGTTCCATTTTTCCATGCATTCATCTGGTTAATAATGTAGAGCTGACTCTGACCTGCTAATTTAGGGAAAGCATCGCCAACACCGACACCGGCAGGGCCGTGACAAGCAATACATTCAGGAATATTGCGGCTCCAATCTCCACGAAGTGCTAATTGGCTCCCAACATCTGTCGGTTGTGTTGAGCGAGGAATATTAGGAACATTAGGTGCCGGTAAGTTCTGCATATAGAGTGCTACTTCTGTAATCTCATCTTCAGAAAGCGCTTTTGCAACACCATCCATAACAGGATGTGTGCGGTTCCCCTCCTTAAAATCATTAACCTGCTTTGCAAGATAGACCGCTGATTTTCCAGCAACACTTGGATATCCTGCCGCAGCTAACCCTTCGCCATTCATGCCATGGCATGTCATACAAGCGATGGCCATTGGGTTTTCACCCCCCTTCATATAGATCTTCTCCCCTTCATCTGCATTGCTGACAAACGGCAACAGACTTAAGAGAGAGAGATAAGTCATCTTCTTTATAAACTTCATATTCCCTCTTCTATTTTTGCTCTATAAAATGATCGATATAACAGATTTCACCTCTATTTTTCCGGCACTTTTACCTCTATCGACCATCTAACTTTCAACGCTCGATATTAGAGTTGATCTCGAAAAGATAAAAGCAACAGAAACCCCTAAAAGGCATAAGAATCTGTTACCACCTCTTTTTATCTCATTTTTATGAGTTTTTTATAATTGATTGATAAGTTTTTTGTTTATCAACTACTTACTTATTAACTACTTGTTTAGAAGCTCCCTATTTACAGGCTATCTATCTATGAGATATCGCTATAAACAGTGTTGCTATAAACAGAGTTGCTATAAACAAGTGCTGTTATCTAGAGCTATTATCTAGTGTTGTTATAGATACGATTGTGAAGATACTGTAGTGATATCAACCAGATATCTTTGGGATTGAATTCTTACAACTTAAATCTATCAGTGAACAATATCAATCCACAATTTAACGAATAGATATCTCAATACCAACTCAATACCAATCCAATACTAGCTCAATACCTAATAAACACTTTCTGCATCTAAAATTGCAGCGATCTTTTTTATCATTATAGTTCTCTCTGTTGCACTCTATATCACAACAGAATTCCCTAAGTATTACTGATAGGAATGCTTTTACAAATATGCTCTTTTACTAAAATATGAGGATCAATCATGAAGATCGATCGTAAATCAGAAAAGATATAATATATTTGTCACAATCCTGATCTCAATCATATCAAAAAAAGATAAAAAAGCCTGAATGATCTAATGTCAAACAGGCTATCCTCTTGATATAGGATGCAACTAACTGTTTTACTGCTCAATGTTTTGTCAAAAACTTAAGAGAATTGACAATTGAATTGATCAATCAATTAAATGATTGCTTTCCAACACTTTTCATCGAGTATCATCAATCTTTATCTACTTCTATTACTCTTTAATCGTTCTTTGTAATCGTTTTTTGCAATCGCTCTTCGCGACACTCAAAATGTTAGGCTGAGCCTTAAAACTTACATCAACTACTCTCGATGGTAAGGATGATTATTAATAATGCTCCAAGCTCTAAAGAGCTGCTCAGCCACTAATACACGCACCATCGGATGAGGAAGTGTTAACTTAGAGAGCGAAATCGACTGTTGAAAAAGCGCCTTAATCTCTGGTGAGAAACCTTCAGGCCCTCCCACTAAAAGTGCCACATCTTGCCCCGATTGCATCCAGGACTCCAAGCGCTTACTTAGATCCATTGTTGTCATCTCACGACCGACAACATCAAGACCAACGATCAAGGTATTTTTAGGGATCGCCTTTAAGAGCTTCTCCCCTTCCTCTTTAAGGATACGCTTGACATCAGCATTCTTTTTGCGCACGAGTGCCGGCACTTCAATCAACTTCAACTCAACATCATGACGTAGGCGCCCGGCATACTCTTCAAACCCCATCTTGACCCAGTTGGGCATATTGCTACCAACAGCAATAAGATAGACAATCATTCTTTCGATTCCTATTTACAAACCCATCTCCTATGCATCTGCGCGCATAAAGATCTTTTCGAGATTATAAAAATCACGTTTCTCTTCTGTTAAGAGATGAAGAACGATATCTCCAAAATCGATTAATACCCAATCAGAAGCGGCATTGATACCCTCTACACCGATCGGTTTAATTCCCTCTTTGAGCATTACCTCTTCTGCCTTACGCACTAAAGCTTTAAGGTGTGGCCCTGAGTTTGCAGAGGCGATCACAACCCAATCGGCATAACTCACAAGACCCTCTACATCAAATGCCACAGGATTAATTGCTTTAATCTCATCTAATCCTGTCACTAATTTATCTTTCACTTCAGCGATCATACTTATTCCTTCTGATTAATAACTTCCGCTATTGTAGTGAATTTCCGCCTGTTGAACAAATAGGAATTTAGTTCCATAATAAAGACTCGCTTATTTGTCACATCTAATCTACTAAAGGGACATCAACTTATGAGTCAATTTGACGAATTATATCGCGACGCACAGAAATATATTCCAGGTGGCGTCAACTCCCCCGTTCGCGCTTTTAAACAGGTTGGAGGCGCCCCCGTCTTCTTCAAGAAAGGGGAAGGTGCTTATGTCTATGATGAGACAGGCAAAAAATATATTGACTATGTCGGCTCATGGGGGCCGATGATTGTAGGTCATGCACATCCTGAAGTGATTGAAGCTGTCATGGAGACGGCAAAAAATGGACTCTCATTTGGAGCCCCTACTGTTTCAGAGACAGTACTTGCTAAAAAGGTATTAGAGCTTGTTCCTTCGATGGATCAGGTTCGGATGGTCAGCTCAGGAACAGAGGCGACCATGAGCGCTATTCGCTTGGCAAGAGGCTATACCGGCCGCGATAAAATCGTAAAATTTGAAGGTTGCTACCACGGACATTCTGACTCTCTATTGGTCAAAGCAGGTTCTGGCCTTCTTACATTTGGAGAGCCCTCTTCTCCTGGTGTTCCTGCTGACTTAACACAACATACCATCGTCATTGAATATAATAACCCTGAAGCAGTAAAAGAGGCTTTTGAGAAATATGGTGATGAAATTGCTTGTGTCATTGTTGAACCTATTGCCGGCAATATGAACTGTATTCCACCACAACCAGGTTTTTTAGAGACCATTCGTGAGTGTTGCGACCAACATGGCGCACTCTTTATTATCGATGAAGTGATGACCGGTTTTCGTGTCGATAAACATTCGGCGCAAGGTCTCTATGGTGTCACCCCCGATCTCTCTACTTTTGGGAAGGTGATTGGTGGCGGCATGCCGGTAGGCGCTTTTGGTGGTAAAAAAGAGATTATGGATCATCTCTCCCCAAATGGGGCGGTCTATCAGGCAGGGACACTCTCTGGAAACCCCGTTGCGATGGCAGCAGGTATTAAGACCTTAGAATTGATCTCAAAAGAGGGCTTCTATGAAGATCTCAAAGCAAAGACTGATTACCTCATCGATGGCATCAAAGCCGTTTTTGCTAAACATCAACGCCCACTCTCGACAAATCATGTCTGCGGAATGTTTGGCCTCTTCTTCACCAATGATGAAGTCAAGAGCTATGCTGATGCCACAAAATCGGATATCGACTTCTTCCAGAAGTTCTACCACGGACTTCTAGAAGAGGGGATCTATCTAGCTCCTAGCGCATTTGAGGCGGGATTCCTCTCTAGCGCACATAGCTATGAGGATCTTGATGAGACAATTGCGGCAATGGATCGCGTTCTGACGAAAATGGCTCAATAATCATACTTCAATAATCGTGCATCAATAATCATATCGATTGTGTGACAAGCACTTAAATAGAGATAGAGTGAAGGAGCGACGCTACTATTAGCTATCGCTCCTCTTTCTATCTCTTCCCATAAAATGGGACGTATGAAAGATCGATTCTATTTCGATCGCTATACCTCTCTAACAAGTAGCTGTTTAAAAAACACCTATCCAACCAATATCTATCCCCTATTGCTCAGAGGCATACTTTATGAAACAACCTAACTGGATCGCCCCCTCTATCCTCTCCGCCAACTTTGCTAAATTAGGCGAAGAGGTCGATGCTGTTTTAGCTGCGGGCGCTGATATCATCCATTTCGATGTGATGGATAATCATTATGTCGAAAATTTAACTTTCGGGCCGATGATCTGTCAGGCTCTTCGAGACTATGGCGTCACTGCTCCTATTGACGTTCATCTAATGGTCTCCCCTGTTGATCGCATGATTGAGGCATTTGCAAAAGCGGGCGCAACCTATATCACCTTCCATCCCGAAGCATCTCTACATGTCGATCGCTCACTGCAACTTATCAAATCATTGGGCTGCAAAGCAGGCTTAGTCCTTAATCCAGCTACCCCGATTTCACTGCTCGATCATGTTTGGGAGTATCTCGATATGGTGTTAGTGATGAGCGTTAACCCTGGGTTTGGGGGGCAGAAGTTTATTCCTTCAAGCTTAGAAAAATTAAGAACATTACGCGCAATTATTGATGATAAAGGCCTCGATATCCGGCTTGAAGTTGATGGAGGCGTCAACTTGCATAATATTAAAGAGATCTCAGAAGCAGGTGCAGATACCTTTGTTGCCGGCAGTGCAATCTTTAATAGCGGTACGAGCTATCAAGATATTATTGGTAAAATGAAAGCGCAGTTAAAGTAGAGCTTTTTAAAAACTTAACAACTTAGCAGGTTAAGAAACTCTCAAAATGTCTAGCGACTATTTTATTTTTGCTATTGAATACTATTTCTAAATACTGCTTCACTATTTATCAGTAGTTCATCGATAGCCCAACAATAGCATGAACATGCTAGCAAAGGCTCTATTAAGCATTCCCAAAGTGTGTGAGGAATCGCTATCTTTACCCCCTCAATATCAGCGTTATCTGAATCTTTTGAGGGGGTTTATTAATGCTCAAAAACTTGATTATTACTGCATTTCAGCAAGAAGCTTCCGACCTACATCTCTCTGCTAATCGCCCTGCTTACCTTCGGAAAGGGGGAAAGCTCCTCCCTTTAACGGAGAAGAAGATCTCTAAAGAGGCCTTAACTTCGGCGCTTCTCATGATCCTATCAGAGAGAGAGAAAGAGATACTACAACGCACCGGTGCTATCGATTTTGCTTATACCTTTTATCCTGACAAAAAGAGCGATAACAAGAAGAGTAATTACCAAAAGAGTGATAAAAATAGAAGGGATAGAAGCTCTCCTTACCGCCTCAGAGGACACTACTTTCAAAATCTTGGTGGATTAACTGCTATCTTTCGCTTAATTCCCGATAAAATTCGAACGCTTCAAGAGATCTATGCCCCACCTATCTGTAAGCAGCTCCTGCAACAAAAGAGTGGTTTAATTCTTATTACTGGCGCAACAGGTTCGGGCAAATCAACGACGTTAGCAGCGATGATTGAAGCGGTGAATCGATCGATGAAGAGGCATATTATCACTATCGAAGATCCTATTGAACAACTCTATTACCCTAAAAAATCACTCATTGAGCAACGAGAGTTACATCGTCATACCCCTAATTTTGAGAATGCTTTAAAAAATGCACTGCGAGCAGATCCCGATATTATTCTCATCGGAGAGTTACGAGATAAATCCTCCGTTCATCTAGCACTACAGGCAGCAGAAACGGGGCATCTTGTCCTCTCGACACTTCACACCAATAGCGCGCCGAAAGCGATCGATCGCCTCTTAAGTTACTATCAAGAATCGGAGCGGGAGATGGTCCGTATTCAACTATCGGAGACACTCCTCGCCGTCATTGCACAACAATTGATCAATATTGAGCAAAATATCTTTGCACTTTATGAAGTTATGGTGGTCAATTCCGCGATATCACACCTTATTCGAGAAAATAAATTAGCGCAAATCACTAGTAATATCGAGACGGGGCGTGAAAGTGGAATGCAAACTTACCGTCAACATCTAGAATTCTTACAAAAAAGTGGTATAATTTCCGACTTGTTAGCCAAAAAGGCACACAATTTACTTTAATCCCGATATTTCTATGAGTGAAAGATCACTCCAATTATTGCAATTGGCTCCGCTTTCCTCTATAATTCGTGGGTTCAGTCCGCACAAAGTTTTTCTAGCTGGCGGCCGGGGTTAATATTACAATTAAGATCAAGGTTATTAAGCATGAGCAAAGTATGTCAAGTAACTGGGAAAGGGCCAATGTCTGGTAATAACGTTTCCCACGCAAACAATAAAACACGTCGTCGTTTCCTCCCTAACCTTCAGGTACATCGCCTTTGGGTTGAGAGCGAGAATCGCTTTGTATCTCTTCGTATCTCTCCAGCTGGTCTTCGTACCATCGACAAAAAAGGGATTGACGCAGTATTAGCAGACCTTCGCGCTAAAGGCGAAAAAATCTAAGGAGTAGGTCATGAGAGAAAAAGTTAAATTAGTATCTTCAGCAGGTACCGGTCATTTCTATACGACCACAAAAAACAAACGTACTACAACTGAAAAGTTAGAGTTCAAAAAGTACGATCCAGTAGTTCGTAAACACGTTCTATACACTGAAGCCCGCTTAAAATAATCCAGTATTAACCGGTCTCAGCAAAAAACTAGCTTTCGAGCTAGTTTTTTTTGCTTTAAAGAAAAGGTATTCCCTCAGTTAGAGGCGACTATAGGTGAAGTTAATGCTATAATTTTGAGTAATTTTATACGCTTATCAACCTCTTTAGAAAACTTTAAAAAACTTTGGAAACAGTAGATGAAACAGAGCTATCAACCAGAACAGATTGAAAAAAAATGGTACCAATTTTGGGAAGAGAACAACCTCTTTAAAGCAAATGGCGATCAGACAAAAGATCCCTACTGTATTGTCATTCCCCCACCGAATATTACCGGCAGCCTCCATATGGGGCATGCATTCCAAGATACGATCATGGATCTTCTAATCCGTTATAACCGGATGCTTGGCAAAAATACCCTTTGGCAGCCGGGAACGGATCATGCCGGAATCGCTACTCAAATGGTGGTTGAACGCCAATTAAATGGTAAAGGACAAACACGCCACGATCTTGGTCGTGATGCTTTTATTGAGAAGATCTGGCAATGGAAAGAGGAATCAGGCGGCAATATCACCCAACAGCTTCGCCGCATGGGAGCAAGCCCTGATTGGAGCCGTGAGCGTTTTACTATGGATAAAGGGCTCTCTGATGCGGTACAGAAGGTCTTTATTGAGCTCTATAAAGAGGGATTGATCTATCGCGGTAAGCGTCTTGTCAACTGGGATCCTATCCTCAAAACGGCCGTTTCTGATATCGAGGTGGAATCGAAAGAAGAAGAGAGCTCAATGTGGCATCTTCGCTACCCTATTGCCGGCACTGATGAATATATCGTTGTTGCAACCACTCGCCCTGAGACGATGTTAGGCGATAGCGCTGTTGCTGTTCATCCTGAAGATGAGCGTTATGCAAAATATATCGGTAAAATGATCGATCTCCCCTTCTGTGATCGTCAAATTCCGATTATTGCCGATGATTATGTCGATCCTGAATTTGGTACAGGGTGTGTCAAGATTACCCCGGCACACGACTTTAATGACTATGAGATGGGGGTTCGTCATCAATTACCGATGATCAATATCTTCACCGATGATGCAGCAATTAATGATGAGATGCCGAAAGCTTATCGCGGGTTAGATCGCTTCGATGCTCGTAAAAAGATTATTGCTGATTTTGAAGAGGCAGGACTCTTAGAAAAAATTGAACCCCATAAGCTGATGATCCCTCGCTGTGATCGTACCAATCAGATTGTTGAGCCCTACCTAACTGACCAATGGTTTGTCGATGCAAAAACATTAGCAAAACCTGCCATTGAAGCTGTTAAAAATAAGGATATTAAATTTATTCCTCAAAACTGGGAAAACACCTACTTTGAATGGATGAATAATATTCAAGATTGGTGTATCTCGCGTCAACTCTGGTGGGGGCATCGTATCCCTGCTTGGTATGATGATGCCGGTAATATCTATGTGGGCAAAGATGAAGCGACTATCCGTGAAGAGTATCAACTCGATCAGTCGGTTCAACTACGCCAAGATGAAGATGTATTAGATACTTGGTTCTCCTCTGCACTCTGGCCCTTCTCTACATTAGGATGGCCCGATCAGACTGAAGAGCTCAAAACCTTCTACCCTACTTCTGTTCTTGTAACGGGTTTTGATATTATCTTCTTCTGGGTTGCTCGAATGATTATGTTTGGGCTCCACTTTATGAAAGAGATTCCTTTTAAAGAGGTCTACTTCCATGGTTTAGTCCGTGACCAAGATGGTCAAAAGATGAGTAAGTCACGCGGAAATGTTCTTGATCCGATCGACTTAATTGATGGTATTGATCTTGAATCCCTGGTTGCTAAACGCACAACAGGCCTTATGCAACCACAGATGGCTCCAAGAATTGAAGAAGATACTCGTCGCCACTTCCCCAATGGTATTAAAGCCTTTGGGACCGATGCGCTTCGCTTCACCTTTACCTCACTTGCAACCAATGGTCGCGATATCATCTTTGATGTTGGCCGTATTGAAGGATATTCAAACTTCTGTAATAAGATCTGGAATGCTTCTCGCTTCGTCTTTATGAATGCAGAAGGTGAAGAGGTCCGCAAAGATGAGAGTAAACTCTCCCATATCGACCGCTGGATCAACTCTCGCTTAAGCGCGATGATTAGTGAGGTAAAACGCCATATTGAAGGATATCGTTTCGATTTGGCAACACAAGCGATCTACGATTTTACATGGCATGAGTTCTGTGACTGGTACCTTGAATTGACAAAACCAATTCTCAATGGTGATCACTACAGCAATGAAGAGAAAGCAGCAACTCGCTATAACCTACTCTCGGTATTAGATGCGCTTCTCAAGACGCTTCATCCCTTTATGCCCTATATTAGTGAAGAGATTTGGCAGAAGTTGACAGAGATTGAGCCGAGCTTCAAAGAGAAAGTGAGCATCTCCGTGATGCCATTCCCAGAGGCCAAAGAGCGAGATCTTAAGCTTGAAGCAGAGATTGAGTGGTTACAAAATGTTCTCTTAGCGGTTCGCCGAATTCGAGGTGAGATGAATATCTCTCCAAGCAAAGCATTAGATGTTCTCTATGAGAATGCCTCTGAACAAGATATTGCAAATATTAAGAAAAATATGCCCTTCTTTGAGCGAATGGGACGCCTCTCTAGTATGACGCAGGTAGAGGGTGATGCACCAGAATCAGCAATTGCCGTCATTGGAAAAATGCGCCTGCTGATTCCACTTGCTGGATTAATTGATAAAGAGCAAGAGCTCAATCGCCTCAATAGAGAGATTGGCAAAATTGAGCCCTTAATCACGGCGCTGAGCAAGAAATTAGCCAACCCTGGCTTTACAGAGAAAGCACCTGTTGCTGTTGTCGAAGGGGAGCGCGCTAAATTACTCGATGCCGAAAATCAATTACAAGAGCTCAAAGCACAATTAGAGAAGATTAAAGCACTCTAATCATCACTCATCTATCGATCACTCTATATTGAGTGTTCTATTGAAGTCGTGATTAGCCGAGCATAAAAGAGAAGAGTAACCGATTAAGGTTGCTCTTTTTTTATGGATCATCTACTCTAAAATCTCTTTAAATACTCTTTAAAGAATATTTAACCCCTGCTCAAATAGGGCTTAAATAGGCTTAAATAAGGATTAAATAGAATTTAAACAGAATTAAAATAAGATTGACTTAACGTTAAGATCAATTCACCACTCCCTTTGAAGCGCAATTTTTTCTAGACTCATCATCCTAAAAATAATATTCTAGAGAGTCTTTTTGCCATCAATATATAAAGCGTAAGGAGGAACCATGAGCTTTATTAACTGGCTAATCGGTCCATTAAATGATTTTATCTGGTCCTATGTTTTAGTCGCCTTTCTTCTGATCCTTGGGATCTACTTCACCATCAAAACCCGCTTTATCCAGATTCGCCTCTTTAAAGAGATGTTTCGATTAACGGTGGAAAAGAATCCTGGAAATAATGGCGTTTCTGCATTCCAAGCCTTCACAATCAGTGCGGCAAGTCGCGTTGGAACAGGCAATATTGCCGGCGTTGCTTTAGCAATTGCCATCGGTGGACCGGGCGCCGTCTTCTGGATGTGGATCATTGCGCTTATCGGCATGTCTACTGCGTTTATCGAATCCACCTTAGCACAGGTCTATAAAGTTAAAGATGGTGATAACTTTCGTGGAGGACCGGCATATTACATGAAGAAAGCGCTAGGTTGGGAAAAGCTAGGGATTATCTTCGCTATTCTTCTAACCGTTACTTTTGGCTTTATCTTTAACTCTGTCCAATCAAATACTATTGCACAATCATTTAGTGCCGTTTTTGGTATCGATACTATTGCCATTGGCGCACTTTTAGTGATCGCTACCGGCGCAATTATCTTTGGTGGGATTCGCCGCGTTGTCCATTTTACACAGATCTGCGTGCCGATTATGGCGCTCTTTTATGTAGGAATTGCCCTCTATGTTGTAGCTACCAATATTGATCAAGTGCCAGAGATGTTTATGTTAATCATCAATAGCGCCTTTGGACTCAAAGAGTTTGCTGGGGGTGGTTTAGGCGTTGCGATTATGCAAGGGGCTCGTCGCGGACTCTTCTCAAATGAAGCAGGAATGGGATCTGTTCCTAATGCAGCAGCAACCGCAAATGTCTCCCACCCTGCAAAACAGGGATTAGTACAGAGCCTTGGCGTCTTCTTCGATACCATTGTTGTCTGTTCCGCTACTGCCTTTATTATCCTCCTCTCGGGCCTCTATATTGGCGAAAATGGGGGAAATGGTGTCGTATTAACACAAAACTCCCTCGCGCAACAGGTTGGTGATTGGGCACAATACTTTGTCGCTCTCGCAATTCTCTTCTTTGCCTTTAGTTCTATTATTGGTAATTACTACTATGGAGAGACCAATATTGAATTTATCAAAAATAGTTCCACAGCTCTACTCTTCTATCGTCTCTTAGTATTAGCGATGGTGATGTTTGGTGCTGTGATGAGCATGGGCGTTGTCTGGAGCTTAGCAGATCTCTTTATGGGCGCTATGACCATTATTAACCTTGTGGTGATCTCCATTCTCGGCAAAGTTGCATTCCAAGTCGCTAATGATTATTACCGTCAATTAAAAGAGAAGAAAAACCCCACATTCCGCGCAGAAGATATTCCCGGGCTAAAAGGTGCTGAGTGTTGGGAATCCTCTATGGAAGAGCAAAAATAATCATTAAAACCCAATATTAAATCTGTACAGATTTAAATTGGTACATATTCAAGCAACACAAAAAGAGGAAGTGAATGATCACTTCCTCTCTTTTTATCTTATAAACAGGTTCATAATATCCTGTTTTATCTATTTTTTATCTATTGTTGACTACTCTTCATCATCCATCATTCTACTCCCACTCGACAGTTGCAGGTGGCTTACTGGTAATATCGTAAACAACCCGATTAATATGCTTCACCTCATTGACCATGCGTACAGAGATCTTCTGCAAAACATCCCATGGAATTCGCGCAAAGTCTGCCGTCATCCCATCAATTGAGGTAATCGCACGGATAGCAATCGTATAGTCATAAGTTCGAGAATCGCCCATCACGCCGACACTCTTTAATCCTGTAAGCACCGTAAAGTATTGCCAAATATCCCCTTCAAGGCCGGCAAGCTTAATCTCTTCTCGTAAAATCGCATCGCTTTCACGAACGATCTCTAATTTCTCTTCAGTGATCTCACCTAAGATACGAATCCCTAAACCAGGACCGGGGAAAGGTTGGCGCCAAACAAGCTCATGAGGCATTCCCAACTCCAATCCTAAAGCTCGCACCTCATCCTTAAAGAGTGTCTTTAAAGGTTCGATCAATTGGAACTTCATATCTTCTGGCAATCCGCCGACATTGTGATGCGATTTAATTGTTTCTGCCGTATCGGTACCACTCTCAATAATATCGGTATAGAGTGTTCCCTGTGCCAGGAAATCGATATCTTGTAGCTTTTTCGCCTCATCATCGAAGAGATAGATAAACTCATTACCAATAATCTTCCGCTTCTCTTCAGGATCTGAGACCCCTTTTAACTTCTCAAGGAAGCGATCTTTAGCATCAACACGGATAATATTGAGTCCAAACTTACCACCAAGACTCTCCATCACCTGATCTCCTTCCCCTTTACGAAGAAGTCCATGATCAACAAAGATACAGGTTAATTGATCTCCAATCGCGCGCTGTAGAAGAACACCGACAACACTTGAGTCAACACCCCCTGAAAGCGCTAAGAGAACCTTTTTATCACCAACTAATTCCCGAACCTTTCTGATCTCTTGCTCGATAAAGTAATCCATATGCCAGCGATCAGAACAGCCACAAATATCATAGGCAAAGTTTCTTAATAGATCTGTTCCAAAAACGGAGTGTTTCACTTCAGGATGAAATTGTACGCCGTAGAGGCGCTTTTCAGGATACTCCATTGCCGCAATAGGACAATCGCTACTCTCAGCGGTGACAGTAAATCCTTTTGGTACTTCTGTAACAAGATCTCCATGGCTCATCCAGACAGATTGTGTCTCCGGCAAGCCATCAAAGAGCATTGTCTCTTTAAGATCGACATGAAGATAGGCTAAACCATATTCACGATTAGCCGCCTTCTCTACCTTACCCCCTAAAGTATGGGTCATCAACTGCATCCCATAGCAGATGCCCAATACAGGGATACCGAGGTGAAAGATCTCAGGATCGATTGAAAATGCATTGTCTGCATAAACGCTATTAGGGCCTCCTGAGAGGATAATTCCTGCCGGCGCCATCTCTTTGAGCTCTTTTGCTGAGATCTTATGCGAAATCAACTCCGAAAAGACCCCAATATCACGAATGCGTCGAGTAATGAGTTGATTATATTGACTGCCATAATCTAATACGATGATCTTTTCCATCAAATTGCTCCTTAAAGCACCGGTTAAAATAGTAGTTTATATTATAACGAAACGAGAGGCACCATAGTTTATAAAAATTTTTAAAGGCCTTTCACTTTGAGATAAAAAAAGATAAAGAGAGAGGCAAAAAATAAGAGACGATCTCTAAAGATCGCCTCTATCAATGACTAGATCAATTGACTTAGTCAGTAGTTGTCCACTCAGTTACAAATATTGAGTTACAAATATTGAGTTATAAATATTGAACTATAAATATTAATTAACTACTCGCTAACTCAATCACTATCGGAATATTTTTATAAACCGGTATACCTGACTGCTGATCCATACTTTCTAAAGCGACCAAGTTATTCGCCTCAGGGAAATAGGTTGCCACTGAACGATCGGCAATATCATAGATCACCACACGCAGATTATCTAAACGGCGCTCCGTTGGTTTTTTATCTCGATCAAGCGCAATAATATTAACTCGATCATCCGCTTTCACACCCTGCTTCTGCGCCTCTGCCTCACTAATAAAGAGAACATCACGCTGACCAAAGACGCCACGATAGCGATCATTAAGACCATAAATAGTCGTATTGTACTGATCATGACTTCTTAAGGTCGTTAAAGTTAACTCTGCATTTAAGAGTGAATCGGGATCTTCAATAATACCGTCAGAAGTCTTAAAGAAGTTAGCTTTACCACTCTTAGTAACCCACTTACGAATGGATGCGGGGTTTTGAAGATGGAAGCCCGCCGGCGCTTTAATACGTTCGTTGTAATCTTTAAAGTCAGGATAGACAAACTCAATATCATCACGAATCTTACTATAATCTGCCACTAATTCATCCCACTTCACTTTAGTGTTAGGAATAGCCGCTTTCGCAATACCGGCAACCACCGCACACTCTGAGAGAAGATCTGGACTAATCGGCTTAAGGATACCGCAAGAGGCTGTTACAAAGTTCATCGAATCCTCGATCGTTACGACTTGACGACCTGTCTCCTGCATATCGATCTCTGTACGCCCTAAAACAGGCAATAGATAGGTATTTTTAGAGGTTAAAAGATGGGATCGATTCATCTTCGTTGCGATATGGACCGCAAGATCAAGATTTTTCATCGCTTGATAGGTCTTATCATGATCAGGCATCGCTTCAGCGAAGTTCCCACCCATACCGATGAAAGCTTTCGATTGCCCTGAGTACATCGCCTCCACACTTGCAACGACCGCATGCCCCCACTTTGAAGGGGGTGTAAAGCCGTAACGTGCCTCTAACTTATCGAGCATCGCTTGACTCGGTTTTTCTGTAATACCGACTGTGCGATCTCCTTGCACATTTGAGTGCCCTCTTAAAGGTAAAATACCAGCGCCGGGACGCCCCATATTTCCTTTTAAGAGCAGAAGATTGACGAGCTGCTGGATATTTTGAGTCCCATGCTCATGCTGTGTAATCCCCATGCCGTAGCAGATAATCGTACGCTCGGCCTTGATATAGAGCTCCGCAAACTCCTCGATCGCCTCTTTTGTTAATCCCGAAACCCGCGTAATATCTTCCCAAGAAGTATTTAGCACATCTTCACGAACCGCATCATAACCCACAGTTTCATTCTCAATAAAGTCGAGATCTAAAATCGCCGGCTCACCTTTAGCGACAGCATCCTCATGACGCTCAATCACGATACGCATCAAACCTTTCATCAATGCCACATCACCACCGACGCGAACATTATAGTAGTGCGATGCCAATTTTGTAGCATGATCCGTTAACATCTCTACCGGATTTTGTGGGTAGATAAAACGCTCAAGTCCTCGCTCTTTAAGCGGGTTTACAGCAACCAAAGTTGCACCTCTTTTTGAAAGTGCGCGATAAGTGCTCAAGATTCTTGGGTGATTCGTACCTGGATTATGACCGATATCGATCACTAGATCGACACTCTCGAAATCATCAAATGTAACTGTCGATTTCCCAACACCAATCGAAGCGCCTAATCCAACACTTGTTGGCTCATGACACATATTAGAGCAATCGGGATAGTTATTCGTTCCATATTCACGCCCAAAGAGCTGATAGAGAAATGCTGCCTCATTTGAGGTTCTACCAGAGGTATAGAGCTCTAGTGTTGTGGGATCATCATAACTTTGGAGGATCTCTCCAATCTCTTTAAATGCCACATCCCATTCAATCGGCTGATAGGTATCAGTTGCGGCATCATACTTCATTGGATAGGTTAAACGACCTAAATCCTCTAATTCATGGGCACTCAATTTTGAGAGCTCTGTTACCGTCATTTTAGAGAGCATCTCTGGCGTTAACTGTTTACGGGTTGCCTCCCAAGCAACAGCCTTCGCCCCATTTTCACAAACATCAAAGATGGGGGTTCTCTCTGGATTTGGCCAAGCACAACCTGGACAATCAAACCCATCATGTTTATTCATCTTAAAGAGTGCTTTTGCATCTGCGCCTTCTCTCTCTTGCTCTGCAAGAATCTCCGTCACTGCTTTTAATGCACCCCAACCACCTGCTGGACCTTTATACTCTTCGATTTTCTTTTTCATACTTTTCCCTTATTGCTCCCATCTCTATATCTCTTTCATCAGCAATACCCTGAGGTGACTGATCAACAGTGATCTATAGAACACAAAATATGAATCAAAAGCACTCCATCAACACAACAGATTTAATATAATATGAAGACTATTCTCTATATCGTATTGATAGTAGCTACCTTATTGATCAATATAGCAAAAAAGAGGAAAATCCTCACTAAATTTTAATGTTTTTCACAATTTCTACAAAATATCTAATTAAATAGATAACTCAAATCAACAATTTACAATATCGTTATAAAAAAATTAAATAAAACAGAGACAAAACCAATGAAACTAATAGTGATAATGAAACTCTATAACAGGAGTTGATAATAGTTATAAATAAAAGATACAGATAATATTAATAAACAACAACTTAGAATAATATATAAATATAGCAGACATCAAAAAAACAAAAACGAAAATAAAAACGAAGATGGAAATGGGAATGGAAATGGAAATGGGAATGGGAATGGGAATGGGAATGGGAATGGGAATGGACAAAGTATATTGATAATCGAAACCATCAATGAATATAAATCTTGAGGCATATGCCTCTCTCATCCTGATGCTAATTCTTCTTTTGAGAGACTAGAAAAATGGCACCAATAATGAGAGTCGCACCAGCTAACATCGCTAAAGTCGGCTGTGAACCGAAGAGCCACCAAGCTGCTAAAATTGCATAAACAGGTTCAAGCGCTATGATCATACCGGCAATACGCGCCTCTAAAACAGCTAAACTCTTTACCAATAGATAGTGGGAAACCCCTGTACAAAAAATACCTAATAAGGCGAGATAGAATCCATTTAAGAGCGTCATCTCCTGAAATTGCATGAGAGTAAAAGGGAGAAGAAGTAGAACAACAATACCATTTTGCCAAAGAGCAATCTGAACAGCATCGATTCCCTTTGTGCCTCGCTTATTCGTCACCACCAATAGCGCAAAAGCAAAGCCTGACAAGATCCCCCATAAGAGACCGATCGTTCCATCACTTGCAAAAGAGAAACTAGGAGTTACTAAAATGAGCCCGATTGTAGTCAAAAGTAACAACCACCACTCCCGAAGAGTCACTTGCTCTTTAAAAAGCAGATAATCGATCAGAGTAATAAAGGCGGGGAAAGTCGCAAATCCTAAAGTTGCAACCGCGACACCCCCAATCTTGACTGCAATAAAAAAAGTTAACCAGTGAATCGTTAAAAAGATGCCAGAGAGAAGGAGGATCCCCCACTCTTTAAGAGTAAATTGCCACTCAAGAGATCGCCCTTGCCATAAGAGGAGCAACCATAAACCTAAAACGGCAAAAGCGGCTCGCCCTAAAGTGATCATCTCCACGCTAGTGGTAATCAGTACCCCAAAAATCCCCGTCAGCCCAAAGAGTAATGCTGCAATATGCGCCATACCCAACGCCCCTCTTCTCCCCATATCTCCCTCCCCTAATGCTTATATTAATTATTGTGTTGATTTATTGTGTTGGTTTATTATGCAGGTAACTCAACCCCTAAAAAGAGCAAAACAATTGGTAGTGTCATAAGACTCATTAAAGTACTAATTAGCGTTGCACTTGAAACTAATTCTGGCTTTGTATCGAAGTGAACAGCTAATAATGTTGTATTGGCCGCTGCCGGCATTGCTGCAAGTAGGATCAAGATCTGTTTTGAGGCGTGATCGATCGGCAACCACTCTACTAAAAAGAAGGCGATCAGCGGTGAAAGAAGCATCTTAATGGTTAAATTGATCGATAGTTTTCCATACGCAATTTTTGTGATTCGAATATTGGCCAACTGCATACCTAAAATCACCATAATAACAACAATGGAGGCATCACCTACCATCGAGATAGAGCGGTAGAGTGATTCACTTAGAGGGATATGGAGTAATTGAAAAAGCACCCCTAAAAGCGCTCCATGAGCCGTCGGCATCTTTAGAACTTGATAAAGAGCATGCCGGACGGAACTCCCAATAATTTTGCGTGAAGAACCTTTTGCGGCGTAATAAGTCCCGACCGTATTCATCACTACCTGCTGTAATACCAACATAATGATTGCCAAATCAAAACCTGCAGCACCGAAAAAAGCTAAAACAACAGGCGTTCCATAATTCCCATTATTCATAAAACAGGAACCTAATATCATTCCACAGCGTGTCTGCTCATCATAGTGGAAAATCTTCGCGGCAATAGAGACCAGTAGCACAAGTGCAAAACAGAGAAGATAGATATAACCAAAGTAGTAGAGATAGTCGACCGATATCTGATAAGAGTAGAAAGTTTTAAAGGCTAAAAAAGGGGATAAAACATAGATCGACATCTTAGAGAGATTGGGAATATCGAAATGAAGGATCTTCTGCGAGATAAAACCCACAACAAAAATGGAGAAGATCGGAAGGAGAATCCAGAAGAAGGTTAACACGGCACAATTCCATCAAAATTTTGGCAACTCTCTTAGAGTAATTGAGTTAGAAAGAAGTGCAAGTGATTCCCCCAATTTCTCTATGAATAATATCTAAAAGAGCCGTAAAAGAGTATGAAATGCCCCCAAAAGAAGCAGATAACGCACCGCTTTACCTACTAAAATAAGGAGTGAGGCGTACCAAAAATTGAGTCGAAACCAACCAGCCGCAATGGGAATAAAATCACCGATAAGCGGAAGACTAGAAAATAGGAGTGAGAAGAGACCAAAGCGTGCGATTAAACGATCTACCTTAGCAGAAGACTCTTTTCGCTCTGGAATAATGCGCCCGGCCCAATACATTGAGATACTTCCCAAAGTATTAAAAATTGTGGCAACGACAAAGGCCGCAGTGAGCCATTCGGGATAGAGATGAAGATATCCGAGTAGTGCCACTTCGGAACTTCCCGGCAATATGGTCGCCGAACTAAATGCAGAGAGTGCCAATAAAAGCAGTCCTCCTATCGCACCACTGATCGGTTCCATTACCTACTATCCATGCTCATCAGACTCCTCTCCAGAGACTTTTTAACGCCAATTTTTGACAATAACTCTCTAACACCAACCTTTAACACCAAAATTTCGCTGGAAATAGATTGATAATCTCCTCAAAGATCTTCTCAGCAACAATCGCTTTATCCGCTTTTGCAATCGGTGTTACGGAACCATCGCGCTTAAAGAGTAGCATCTCATTCTCGGCGGCGCCAAAGACCTTTCCACCAGAAACATCATTAAGGCAGATCATATCGACATTTTTTCGTCGTAACTTCGACTTTGCATTCTCTTCAATATTATTGGTCTCCGCAGCAAAACCGATACAGAGTGTTGGTCGTGCCTCCCCTTTAGCTATCGTTGCTAAGATATCGGGGTTTTTGGTCAATTTCAGAATTAACTCATCCTGATCATCACTCTTTTTAATCTTCTCTAAAGCGCGATCTGCAACCCGATAGTCGGCCACAGCGGCAGCGGCAATAAAGAGATCCGCCCCTTGACACGCCCTTTCAACCGCTTGCATCATCTCTTCGGCACTCTTAATCGCGATCGTCTCGACCCCTGCCGGAGGCGCAATCGCTACAGGTCCTGAAATCAAGGTCACCTCGGCACCTAAGCGTTGTGCGACTTGTGCAAGTGCATATCCCATCTTCCCACTAGAGTAATTACTGATGTAACGTACCGGATCGATCTCTTCTACCGTAGGACCTGCGGTGATAACTACCCTTTTCCCGATAAGCGCCCCTTGCGGCTCACTATTCTCATCGTCGATCTCATCTGCCCCATCTACCATCTCCACCTCGATCTCTGCTCGACTATCAAAAGCAGCATCAGTTGCAGAGCGTTGAAAAAAGGCCGTGACATGATCACGAATTTCTAGAGGTTCGGGCATTCTCCCTAACCCCACTTCCCCACAAGCTTGCGCACCACTTCCCGGGGTTAAAATATCGATTCCGGCAGCTGAAAGAGCTGCAATATTACGCTGAACAAAGGGATTCGCCCACATCAAGCGATTCATTCCCGGCGCTAACATAATGGGCTTTTCGGTGGCTAAAACGATCGCAGAGAGAAGATCTTCAGCAGACCCGGCGGCTAATCTTGAGATTAAGTTCGCACTTGCCGGGGCGATAAGGATAAGATCCGCCCAGCGAGCTAACTCAATATGCCCCATGCCCGCTTCATGAGCTGGATCTAAAAGGTCATAGACAACAGGATACCCCGAAACTGCCTGCAACGTTAAAGGAGTCACAAAACTGATGCCTCCACGACTCATCACAACCCGCACCTCATGCCCTAACTCTCTCAAGCGACGAACTAAGTCAGGGGATTTATATGCGGCAATACTTCCGCTCACACCTAAAACAATCTTCACGCCTCTCCTCCTATCTTCTCACACGGTTACATCGGCACAATATCAAACTGCTCAACGGGATAGAGCTCTTCTGGTTGCAGACGAATATTGGCATCGATCTGATTTTGAAGATCTGCAACACTATGCGCCTCTTCATCGAGAAGGCGTTCTATCACCTCCGGTGCTGCTAATACTAGAAACTCTTTAAGACTTGGGAAACGCTTACCATCTCGGATCAGCTCTCGAAAGATCTCAAAACAGACTGTAGCGCTCGTCTTCACATAACCATTGCCCTGACATTTAGGGCATGGCTCACAGAGTAATTGCACTAAGCTCTCACGTGTTCGCTTACGCGTCATCTGCACTAGACCCAGTGAGGTCACTTCACTAATGGAGGTACGGGCATAATCGTGGGAGAGATGCTCAGATAGCTCCTCTAAAACACCTTGACGATGCTCTTCACTCTGCATATCGATAAAGTCGATAATGATAATGCCGCCAAGATTACGTAGTCGCACTTGTCGTGCCAATGCTTGAGCAGCTTCCAAGTTTGTTTTATAGATCGTCTCTTCAAGATTACGATACCCGACAAAACCACCGGTATTGATATCGATCGTTGTCATCGCTTCGGTCTGTTCGATCATCAGATAACCACCCGATTTAAGATCGACTCGCTTCTCTAAGGCGAGATTAATCTCTCGCTCTGTATTAAAGAGATCCATAATGGCACGAGGCCCAACATAGTACTCAATTCGCTCTGTCATCTCCGGCAAAAAGCGTGTGGTAAAATCCATCATGCTCTTATAACCTTCCATGCAATCGATTCGTACTCGCTGAATATCTTTTGAGATATAATCCCGTAAGATACGGAGCTCTAGTGGAAAGTTCCCATAGATTAACTCCCCTACTTTTGCCGCAGGAATTCGCTCTTTAACATCTTTCCAAAGACGATTCAGAAACTGCATATCTGCGCGCAGGACCCAAGGATCAGCTCCTTCAGCTGCGGTTCTGGCAATATACGCCCCCGGGATCTCCGGTTGATAGCCTAAAAGGATACTCTTTAGACGGTCACGCTCCTCCTCATCTTCAATACGCACCGAAACACCGATCACATCAGAATCTGCTAAATAGACAAGATAGCAGGAGGGAATTGAGATCTGTGTTGTAATTCGTGCCCCTTTGGTCCCAAGGGGGTCACGAATCACCTGAACAATCAACTCTTGACCTTGATGTAGCAACTTAGTGATATCGATCGCTTCAGGATTACGTTTCGTTGGAACGCGCTGATTTCCGTCACCTTCTCTATTATCATCACAAGCATCTGGTTGATACTCACTACAGCTTGTCTGAATATCACTTACGTGAAGAAAGGCAGCACGATCGAGACCAATATCGACAAAAGCGGCTTCAAGACCTGGCAAAACACGAATAACGACCCCTTTATAAATATTGCCAACAAGGCCTCGCTTCTCATCTCGCTCAATTAATACTTCCTGGACCATCGCGTTACTGATCACCGCCGCTCTTGTCTCATTTGGCGTAATATTAATTAAGATTTCGTTATTATTCATTGTTATTTTGCTCGCTTTTCTAACATTTCAATCGCAGGTAGGACTTCCCCTTCTAACAACTCAAGGAAAGCACCCCCACCAGTGGAGATATAGGAGATCTGATCGGTCAACCCAAACGTCTCAATTGCTGCAACCGTATCACCACCGCCGGCAATTGAGAAAGCATCGCTCTTCGCAATTGCTTCTCCTAAAGCTTTTGTTCCATCGGCAAAGTTTTCAAACTCAAATACACCTACAGGACCATTCCAGACGATTGTTTTCGCTTTCATTAAAATTTGCTGGTAGAGCTCACTTGTTTTGGGGCCAATATCCATAATCATATCATCTGGACCTACCTCATCAATGCCTTTTACCTCTGCTTTTGCTTCTGCAGAGAACTCCGTTCCTACAACAACATCGATAGGTAATGGGATCTCTTTCCCCTCTTCTTCTGCACGTTTAAGAAGCTTTTTCGCCTCTGGAACAAGATCCTTCTCTACTAAGCTTTTTCCAACTTTATAGCCTTTCGCTAAAAGCAACGTATTAGTAATACCCCCACCGGTAATCAATTGATCAACCTTATCTAAGAGTGCATTTAAAACGGTTAATTTGGTGGAAACTTTTGCACCACCCACAATCGCTACCATCGGGCTCTCTGGATGGCTAATCGCTTTCGTTAATGCTGTTAACTCCTTCTCTAAGAGTAATCCTGCGGCACTCTCCTTTGCAAGCATTCCCACACCATAGGTTGAAGCGGCCTTACGATGAGCAGTTGCAAAAGCATCCATCACATAGACATCACAAAGATTGGCCATCTTTTGAGAGAGTGCGTCATCATTTGCTTTTTCACCTTTGAGGAAGCGAACATTTTCCAATAATTTCACTTCACCCGGTTGAATCTCTACCCCATTGATCCAGTTTTTAACAAGTGTCACCGGCTTACCAAGGCGCTCAGATAACCAAACGGCAGCCGGCGCTAGTGAAAACTCTTCACTCTCTTCTCCTTCTGTTGGTCGACCAAGGTGTGACATCACCATCACAGCTCCGCCCTTCTCTAAAATTGCTTCAATCGTCGGGAGAGCTGCCACTAAACGGGCATCAGAGGTGATCTCGCCATTATGGATGGGAACATTAAGATCTTCACGTACTAAGACTCGTTTACCCGCTAAATCTAAACTCTCTAATGTATTAAATTTCATATCTCTATCCTTATTCTTATTAGTTGATACTTCTAATGCTTCTAATGCTTCTAAATTTGATGCCTACAAATGTTAATGCTTACAAATGAGTTCTTCTAAATAGGTTCTTTTCAATAATAAATAACGCTATAAGTAACGCTCCAAATAATCGAGCGGCAACCTAAAATATTTTGATCTACTAAGATAATCTCAATCACCTAATGCACTTTAAAAACTCATTCGATCTACCCACCCTCTTCTCTATAGAGGGAACTAGAGGGAATCGAGATAACGCTCCGCATCAAGTGCAGCCATACAGCCCGTTCCCGCAGATGTAATTGCTTGACGATAATTTGAATCCATCACATCCCCAGCAGCAAAAACACCAGCAACAGAGGTACTAGTAGCATTACCATCAATTCCTGATTGAACAATGATATAACCATTTCTCATCTCAAGTTGCCCTGCAAAGATTTCAGTATTAGGCGCATGACCAATAGCGATAAAGACCCCCGGTACCGCAAGCTCTTTGGTCGATTCATCTTTCGTTGATTTTAGAACGACTCCCGTCACGCCAGCATCATCACCCTTAACCTCTTCTAAGGTCTGATCAAGATGTAATTCTATTTTCCCCGCTTCGACATTACGGTAAAGGCGATCAATTAAGATCTTTTCAGCACGGAAGGTATCGCGACGATGAACAAGATGAACTTTTGCCGCAATCTGACTTAAGTAGAGCGCCTCTTCAACAGCGGTATTTCCACCACCGACAACCACAACTTCTTGATCTCGATAGAAAAAGCCATCACAAGTTGCACAAGCAGAAACGCCGCGCCCAAGATATTGCGCTTCAGAGGGAAGTCCTAAATATTTAGCGGATGCTCCCGTTGCGATAATCAATGCATCACAACTATAGCTACCATTATCCCCCTCTAAGAGAAAAGGACGTTGAGAAAGATCAACCTGTTGAATATGATCGAAGAGGATCTCTGTACCAAAGCGCTCACAATGCTCGCGCATCTGATCCATCAATTGAGGACCCGTTAACCCCTCAGCGCCACCTGGCCAATTATCAATATCGGTAGTGGTCGTCAACTGCCCGCCCATCTGCATACCAGTAATCACCACAGGTTTAAGGTTAGCACGTGCAGCATAGAGTGCAGAGGTATAGCCTGCCGGTCCAGATCCTAAAATCACTAAAGGATGGTGTTGTCTACTCATATCATTTCCTTGTTGTAACAAGTTACAATTATCTAATAAAACAATTCTTATAAAACAGTGCTTATCAATATCTTTTATCAATATCTTCTATCGATAGAGGTTATCGATAACTTTAGCAGTAACGAGATCACATTAATACTCTCCCGCTCTCCATTTTTATCTAACTTTTTATCTAACTTTATCGAACTCTTGCACCTAGTTTTCACTAGGTGTCCTATCGAATGCTTAACACTACATTATACATTAAAAGTTCCACTCAAGAGCTGTCGTTCGGCTGTAACACCGATTAAATATTGGTATCTCTCTCATCAACAAGGAATCGTGAGAAATAATAGGAGTTAATGAAGTTCGATGAGGTTTGATGAAGTCTGATGAAGTCTTATAAAAGAGATAACAGATGATAAAAGAGCCCGGGAGCAAGAAAAATAAAAAAAGAGTATCTAAAACAGCTAGATACCCTTCTCCATCTTCATATCGATCTGAATCTTATAATAAATCTTATAACGGACTCATACCGGCGTTATTTTTTAACGTTGCGCTTTAATTCTTAACCAATCACGCATCAATTTTTTCTGTTCCCGTTGAGTGTAAGGCTGCTTCACATTAAGAAGCTCCAATTGCTCCTTTGAAGGATAGAGCGTCGGATCGTTAAGCAGATCCTGATCAACAAACTCAAAGGCCGCCTCATTAGAAGTGGCATATTCCACATAATCTGCCGCGCGTGCATTCACTTTCGCATCTAAAAGATAGTCGATAAAAGCGTATGCCTCATCAACATTTTTAGCATCTTTTAAGATTGCAAGCTGATCAAACCAAAGAAGCCCACCCTCTTTAGGAATAAAATACTCAATCTCAACACCGGCATTCGCCTCTTTTGCTCTTGCTTTTGCTAGATAGAGATCTCCTGACCAACCGAGTGATAAGCAAGCATCGCCATTGGCCATCGCATTGATATATTCAGAGGAGTGAAACTTAGTGATATAAGGACGAATAGCTTGTAATACCTCATTCGCTTTAGCCAAATCTTCATCAGATGTACTCTCTGCCGGTAGCCCTAAATAGCGCATCACCATCGGGTAAAACTCACTCGGGGAGTCAACAATATAGATACCACAACTTGCCAATTTTGAAGCATATTCTGGATTAAAGAGAAGCTCCATTGAATCTAATGGTGCGTCTGGCACTAACTCTTTAACTTTATTGACGTTGTAGGCAATTCCCGTTGTTCCCCACATGTAGGGAACTGAATACTCTATCGCCCCGGGAAGCTCATCTAACCGCTCTTCCACAAAGGGCCAGATATTGTCGATATTTTTAAGTTTATCACGATCAATCTTCTGAACTGCATCTGCTTGTACCATATAGATTAAAGTGTAATCAGAAGGTACCACAATATCGTAACCTGAGTTTCCTGTTAATGTTTTTGCCAAAAGCACTTCATTACTATCGAAAGTGTCATAAATCACCTTGATGCCGGTCTTATCTGTAAATTCAGTAATCAGCTCAGGATCGATATAATCTGTCCAGTTATAGACACGAACCTCCTGCGCATTAACGGTATGACTACCAAATAAGAACCCTAAGGATAAAAGAGTTGCAAGCTTAAGTTTTTTCATCACTTTATTGATCTCCTATAAAGTGGGTAGACATAAAAGAAGCGGTTGATTATCACTCAACCGCTCTTAACTTATATCATACTTGAGGGAAAAGGCTATCTATTGCTCACGATAACTCTACCGCCCTCATTAAGTCATTAATCGACTTTATAACTATCGTGACATGATTTACAGGTACCACCTAATTTACCCATTTGTGCCGCTAAAGTCTTCTTCTCTCCAGCTGCTTCAACCATCACATCACTCTCTTGAATAAATGCTGCTAATTTTTTATCAAAATCTGCGCGCTCTTCAACAATTTTTGGGCTAGCATTTGAGCCTTCATAAGTTCCATCAACAAAGGTCGCACCAACTGCTTTTGCCATCTCATTGATACGCTTAGCTGCTGCAACTGCCTCTTCTGGATTATACTCAATCTCACCTTTTAACATTCCACCGAGAATGCCCATATTCCAACCTGCAACTTTAAATGCAGCTTGACGATAATCGATCACTTGTTCGCTATCGACATCTGCCATAGAAACGCCCATCGTTGATACTGCTAAGATCGCAGCAAGTGCTAATTTTTTCATTGACTTCTCTCCTTATTAATAATTTTCCGGCATCTCTTTCAGATCAATCATCAATTGGTGATAGACCTTAATAAGATCCGGTATCCCTATTATATCGTAAATAAATATTTAATATAGCACTCATTATATGATTTTCTATTATATTAACAAGCGCTGAGACAACCTCTTTATAATAATCTCTAGTTTATTATTTTCTTTATATAACCGTCTCTAATTTTTACCACTCTTTACATCTATTTCTACATCGCTCTTTCTGTAATAGTGATTCAAGCAATCTAAGTTGTTAATCCGAGTAGTTTAAGAATCTTTAACGACGCTAATGGTTTCTCTTCTTCAATGCTAAATAGAGAAAGAGTAATGATGCGCCCCCCAATGAGAGAATCATCCAGAGCGAACTCTCCTCAAATTTTAATAAAAGTGCTAAAAGAAAGACTGCACCGATACCGCCATAGATTCTCCGGATAGTTGAATCATGCTCTAATTTAGCCAAACGAGTCCACTCATTATCTGCTAAATTGACCTTCAACTTCCCTTTTGCCGCTTGCTGTAACGTTAGCTGACCATTTTGCATCAGGTCAGGCAATTGCTCTATCCAGATCGGGATATCTCGACGATAACGGGATACAATCGCTTTGGGCCCCCGCTTCTTCTTCACAAACTCCACTAAATAAGGTTTTGCTGTTGCCCATAAATCGAGCTCAGGATAGAGTTCTCGCCCTAATCCCTCGATTGCAAAGAGGGTCTTTTGCAATAGCATCAATTGAGGCTGCATCTCCATCTTAAAGCGACGCGCCGTTTGAAAAAGGGAGAGAAGAAAGGCACCAAATGAGATATCTTTTAAGGGCTTATTGAAGATCGGCTCACAAAGAGAGCGAATCACTGCCTCAAAATCTCCCACAGAAGTATCGGGAGGAACCCAGCCCGATTCAACATGCAGCTCAGCAACCTTTAGATAATCTCGATTAAAGAAAGCTAAAAAGTTACTTGCTAAGTAGTGCTGATCCTCTTCATTTAGAGTGCCGATAATACCAAAATCAAGCGCGATATAGGTTGGATCAGCGGGATTACTCACATCGACAAAGATATTGCCAGGATGCATATCTGCATGGAAAAAACTATGCTCAAAGACTTGGGTGAAGAAGATATCGACACTACGCTGCGCTAGAAGCGGAATATTGACACCAAGCTCCTTTAACGTTGCAATATCGCCAACAGGCACCCCTGAAATGCGCTCCATAACCAAGACATTTTTACGCACATAATCGAGATAGATCTCCGGCACATAAAGAATCTTAGAATCCCGAAAGTTCTCCCTCAATTGCGCCCCATTAGCCGCTTCAATCGTTAGATCAAGCTCATTGAGAATAGTTTTTGCATGCTCCTCAACAATCTCAACAGGACGCAGACGCTTACCATCAGGATAGTAACGCTCTATCATAAAGGCTAACACCTCCATGATCGCAATATCGCGTTTGATCACCTTCTGAATATCAGGACGAACAACTTTTACCACAACTTCTTGCCCATTATGCAATAGCGCACTATGGACTTGTGCAATAGAAGCGGCGGCCATCGGCACTTCATCAAACTCTTTAAAGATCTCCATTAAAGGCTTATCAAAAGAGCGCTCAATAATATCGATTAAGACATCTGTCGGAAAAGGTTTAACCTGATCCTGTAGTTTTACAAGCTCGACAACAATCTCCCGATCGAGCAGATCGTAGCGTGTTGAGAGAGCTTGACCTAACTTAATAAAGGTGGGCCCTAACTGCTCTAATGCTAGACGAATGCGAACCGGTAACGCTGTTCCCTTATGTGCATTAAAGAGGGAGAGTAGAGGCTTAAGAAAACGCAAATGACGCAATCCCGGCATCATAAAGGCAAGATCATAGAGGCCAAAGCGTAAAAAGATCCACCAAATCTGAATCATTCGCAAACTACGAGCAATCATCAAAGCATCCTTATTTTATAAATGTAACAAGTATCACGCGACACAAAAGTAGATAGGGAGTGAATTGAGATTCACCCCCTCCTCAACTCTGCTCTAATAGACAAATCCTCGATGAATCGCAACAATACCGCCAGTCAAGTTTTTATAATCAACCTCATCAAAACCTGCTTCTAGCATCATATCGCGCAACTCTTCTTGCGGCGGATGCATCCGGATCGACTCAGAGAGGTAACGATAGCTATCACCATCACTTGCGATCAAGTGCCCCATTCTAGGAATAATTTGGAATGAGTAGAAGTCATAAACAGTTGCCAATCCAGGAACAACCGGCTTAGAAAACTCTAATACCAAGAGTCGGCCCCCCGGCTTTAAGACCCGGCGCATCTCTTTTAAAGCCTTCATCTTATCGGTCACATTGCGAAGACCAAAACCGATTGTCACAAGATCAAAGGTAGCATCTTCGAAGGGGATCTCTTCAGCATTGATCTGTTTAAATTCAACATTTCCAACAATCCCTTCATTGATAAGACGCTTACGCCCCTCTTCCAACATCGACTCATTAATATCAGAGAGAACCACCAATCCCTCCGAGCCAACACGCTTACTCAAACGCTTTGTTAGGTCTCCCGTACCTCCAGCAAGATCAAGAACTTTCTGCCCCTTACGAGCGCCTGATAATGAGAGCGCACTATTTTTCCATAAGCGGTGAATACCAAAGCTCATCACATCATTCATCACATCGTAACGGCTAGCAACTGAGTGGAAAACCTCCGCCACCTTAGCCTCTTTCTCATCACGATCTACGGTTTGATAACCAAAATGGGTTTTTTCTTCCGACATATCTCTCTATCCTAAAATAATGATTCTGAAATGATACCAAAATCTCACTTTCTCTGTCTGATAAAAGGCAGATCTATTGATCATAAAAGGGGGCGTAAGAAGCACGCCCAAAAATTTCTAGCACCCCCTCAATGCTAGGGCGCTTACCAAACCAAAACTCAAATGCGTAAACCCCCTGCTCAATGAGCATCCCTAATCCATCATAAGCCGCTCTCCCCCCTTCCGAGAGAAGATACTCCATAAAAATGGTTGGCTGGTCACCATAAACAAGATCATAACCGATAGTGTGAGAGCTGATCACGCCGGCAGGTAGTGGCGGGAACTCATTTTGTAAAGAGGCACTTGTCCCATTAATAATCAGATCAAAACTCCCCATCAAATCATCTCGCTCTACGGCCTTAATCTCTCCTAAATGGGAAAACTCTCCTGCTAACATTTTCGCTTTAGAAAAAGTGCGATTCGTGATGATGAGTGATGCGGGCTTGTGACTTAAAAGCGGCCCTAAAATCCCTCTAACCGCTCCGCCAGCACCTAATACCAAGATGCGCTTACCGGTAATATCGATCCCCTTGATCTCTGTAATATCTCTTAGCAGTCCGATCCCATCACTATTATGACCTGTAATCGAACCATCTTTCTCGATACGAATCGTATTAACTGCCTTCGCCTCTTCCGCCTCAATTGTTAAGCGATCACAATAGGGCATCACAACCTCTTTAAAGGGCACGGTAATATTTGCACCTACAATCCCCTTCCCGATCCATTCTCTCAAACTTGTCTCAAATTGAGGAAGCGTTGTTAATACTTTTAAATAATTGAGCTCAATATCGACATTTTTTCCAAATTGCATCTGCATCTCTGGTGATTTTGATTGTGCAACGGGATTACCAAAAATAACTGCCAACTTCTTTTGATTATTTTGCATATGTTACTCCCCTCTAAAAAAGAGTTTATCGAGATCTGTTAAGGCTAAGGTGCGCCATGTCGGTCTTCCATGATTGCATTGACCTGCGCGCTCAGTACGCTCCATATCACGCAGTAATGCATTCATCTCCGGCAATGTTAAACGCCGATGATGGCGAATAGCGCTATGACAAGCCATCGTAGAGAGGATCTCATTGAGATGTTCTGTAATTTTTTGACTAGATCCATATTGATCGAAATCGTGAAGAACCTCTATCACCAACTTCTCAATATCCGCACGAATCAGGCTTGCCGGCACTTCTCGCACCACGATACTATTATGGCTTAAAACCTCAATGATTAACCCCAAATCTTGTAGCTCTTTTTGAAACTCTTCAACTAACGCAATCTCATGACTTGAGACATCGATCGGCTTTGGAATCAAGAGTGCTTGACGAATAATCCCCTCTTCTGTAGCAATCGCATTCTTAAATCGTTCATAGATAATTCGCTCATGCGCTGCATGCATATCGACAAGCACGAGTCCCTGTCGATTTTCTGCCAAGATATAAGCCTCATGCAACTGTCCTAATGCATAGCCTAAAGGCGCTTCATCAGGATCGAGCCCTGCTGCTTGCTCTTCCTGAGAGGCGTTCAATTTTACTAAATCACCCCCTGATTGAAGCTCTCCATTACTGCCGGCACTCACGCCATAAGATGCTTCAGCACTTCCTGTTAAAGGTGTCAAATGCTCTGTCGATGCGCCAATCGCCTCATAAAGATTGACCGGTTTATAACTCTTTGCCGGAGGCGCACCAAAAGAGAAACCTTTCTGACCGCTAGAAGCTATTGATGACCCTGATGATACTGATGACGAGAACCCCTTTGAGCCCTCATCCTCTAACGTGGCAACGACAGGGAGACTCTCATGCCCCTCTAAAACCTCAGGTTGAGAGATAACATGATTCAACGTGCTAAAGAGAAAGTTATGCACCATTCTTGATTCCCGAAACCTTACCTCATGTTTTTGAGGGTGAGCATTCACATCCACTGCTGCCGGATCGAGCGTTAAGTAGATAACAAATACAGGGTGCTTATCGCTATACATCACATCACGATAAGCTTGTCGAATTGCATGCGCTACCAGGCGATCTTTCACCATACGTCCATTCACATAGACATATTGCCAATCATTGTTATTGCGAAAAAATGTCGGTTTTGCTAACCAACCCTCTATCGTTAAAGTACGAGTGGTATCATAATCATCGAGAGGGATCTTCTTTGTATGGCTAAAATGAAAACTCTCTGCTAAAAATTCCTGATTAAATACTGCAGCAATGCGATTTTGCTTCTCCTCTAAGGTCTCTGCTCGATGTAATGAAAATTGCTCTCGACCATTATGGATTAAGGTAAATGCAATATCATAACGAATCAGGGCTAAACGCTTCACTAAGGTCTCAATATGGCTATATTCTGTTCGCTCAGTTCGAAGAAATTTACGTCTTGCCGGCACATTAAAAAAGAGATCCTTCACTTCAATTCGAGTCCCCTCTAAGAGAGAGGCCGGCATTGGTTCCTCCCCTAGGTCATCCCCTTTTCCATCAACACGATAAGCATATTCAGCACCACGCTCTCGTGATATCAATGTTAGACGTGAAACCGCCGCTATACTCGGGAGTGCCTCTCCACGAAATCCTAAAGTTGAAACTTCTATCAAATCTTCTGATGAACGAATTTTACTTGTGGAGTGACTCGACAATGCTAAATTAAGATCATCTTTGGCAATCCCATGACCATTATCTTGAACAATAATATGATCGATTCCACCACTCTTAATATCGATGGTAATTTCAGTTGCTCCGGCATCAATACTATTTTCGACCAACTCTTTCACAATAGAAGCGGGCCTCTCAACCACCTCTCCTGCTGCAATCTGATTGATGACGTGAGGTGCTAATTTAGCAATACGTCGACTCATAAACTCTCTCCTTCGCTCATATTCACTCATATTCTCTCAAATAGAAGAAACGCCTGGCTAAATAATAACCAGGCGTCTCTATTTTATCAGATTATCAGGTATCTACTTCAATCCTGTCTGTACCTTTTCCATCATCTCTTCGAGGTGATTGAGCGTTAACACAGGTAAGACATCGATCTGTGTTTGATCTTCACCCACGGGATTGATCCGTATGTAATAGACTTCACCTTCGGGATCATTTTGGCTAAAGAACCAAAACCGACGCTTTTTAACCGTTCGCCCAACACGCAATGTATTAAGATCCGCATATTGCTCTAATACATTATATTTGACCCCATCATCTAAGATATTAGCCACCTGCTCCCATACAACATCTTGTGAGCGATTTTTAATGATAAGTTGTAACCCTTCCCGATCAGTGACGGGAAGCCCCTGCTTTCCCATAGCGGTGCTACCGTCACCTCCTAATCTTGCCGCAAGGCGTGCAATAAATTCCGCCTCCAGTTCAGGATCTTTAGGAGCATCTACCCATCGATGGAATTGATCATCATTTCCAGTTGCTTCATCTTTCATCGCATAGTGTGTCACAAAAATCAGCGTTCGATCTCCTTCCCGCTCTAAACGAATCTTGAATTTATCTCTCGATGAGGAGCCTAATAGATTACTTGCAACTCGTTTAATTAAGCCTCGGATAAATCCTTCCGGCACATCTGCTTGATTCTCTGCCCACTTAGTCTCAATAAGACCAGCTTCAGGACTTTGAGATTCAATCTCTAATCCTAATTGTCTTAAGAGCTGGTGAACCTGCTGCCAAACAAAATCTGGCGTATGCCCTGTATTGATCCAGCGACGACCACCTTCTGACTCGATAAATGTAATGCTCTCACCCGCAGTTGGCAATACCTTCGAAGCTGCCCGTTTTTGATAAGCTCTATACTCTTGCAGTGTCGTTGCTGCTTCAACATTCGTCTCAGTCTGTTTAACCAATGTTGGTGGATACTCTAAAGGATTAACTTGCGATGATTTCAAATAACGCAAATTATCTCGTGACTGCACATTTTGAGTAGAGCACCCACCTATAATTAAGCCAGATAGCACCACTGCAAACGCTATTTTTTTTGTATACATGAAACAACCTTTACTGAATAAAATTCTTGTTATCGTATCGGCAATTGAAACAATCACAAAATACTTGTTTTGAAAATTATAGCTGAAAAAAACAATAAGATGCCTTTTTCATAACAATTTAATTTTATACTTATCTGACAGTGACTTATAGAAGTCCTGCACCCTTCATCGCTTCACGTACTGTTAGATGATACTGCTTGTCGAGCGGAACTAAGGGGAGTCGGATTCCGGCATGGATACGATTCATCTGCTGAAGTGCCCATTTTACAGGGATTGGGTTTGCCTCTAAAAAGAGGACATGATGAAGCTCTTTGATCTTATCATTGATCTCATAAGCGCGTTGCTCATCCCCTGCTAAAGCCGCTTCCATCATCTCATGCATCATTAATGGCACAATATTTGCCGTAACAGAGATCACCCCTTTTGCCCCGGCTAATACACACTTAGCAGCGATACCATCTTCTCCAGTTAAGATATCGATCTTATCACCTACGCGACGAACTAATTGCTCTACACGCTCGAAAGTACTCGCCTCTTTAATCGCAACAATGTTTTTAAGATTTGCTAATTTTTCAACAGTATCTGGCAAAATATCAGATGCTGTACGCCCCGGTACATTGTAGAGAATTTGTGGAATATCTACAGTCTCGGCAATCAACTTAAAGTGTTGATAGAGTCCCTCTTGTGGTGGCTTATTGTAGTAAGGCGCAACTAAGAGACAAGCATCGGCACCATCTTCAGCTGCCCAATGGGTTAAGCGAATCGCCTCTTCTGTAGAATTGCCACCTGTTCCTGCAATCACAGGAACCCTCCCACGAACATAACCAACAACTCGTTTGACAACCTCACGATGCTCATCGAAGTTAATTGTCGCAGACTCTCCTGTTGTACCTACCGCAACAATCGCATCTGTCTTATTTTCAATATGAAATTCAACCAATTTTTCAAATGAATCATAATCAATACGACCATCCGGAAACATCGGGGTGACTATCGCGACAATACTACCACCAAACATAATTCTCTCCTTATCAAATTTAATACAGGGGCTTTTCAATGAGCTCCCTCCATCTCGTCCTTCTCTTAACTATTACATAGATTGCGTTATGCAGCTATTTCCACTTTTACGATCTGCTACTTTATCTATCAACTTCTATCGACATCTAGTAATAGTAGGCTATCTCTGCTCTATTTCGATACCCTATCCGTATCTTTTTCACTATCCTTCAACAGAACAGAGACCGGCGCATGATCTGAAGGGCGTTCCATCGCTCGATACTCCAAATGAACTTTAGAGGTCACAAATCGTCGACTCACTACTGTTGATAATAATAGATGATCAATCCGAATACCACTGTTTTTCTCAAATCCATTCTGACGATAATCCCACCAAGTAAAGAGTCCTGCCGGTTGTGCTTCTATTCTCAAAGCATCGATTAACCCTAAATCGAGAAGTTGAAAGAAAGCTTCTCGCTCCGCGTCGGTGCAGAGCACCTTTCCTTTCCAGCTCTTAGGATCATGAACATCATCATCGGTAGGGGCAATATTGAAATCCCCTATCACGATAAGTTCCGGATAGATCTGAAGCTGTGCCTCAATAAATACCTTAAAATGTTGTAACCAATTTAACTTGTATTGATATTTGTCAGAGTCGGGACTCTGTCCATTTGGAACATAAGCATTAATTACTCGAACGCCATTGATCGTTGCGGTAATAACTCGCTTCTCACTATCCTCAAATCCTGGAAGATCAAAGAGAATATCACTCATCGGAAAACGAGATAATAGCGCCACACCATTATAGGTGGGCTGTCCATTAACTGCAGCGTGATAACCCAATGCTTCACAAGCTTCTAAGGGGAATTTTTCTGAAACTGATTTTAGTTCCTGCAGACCTATCACCGCAGGGGAAACCTCTTTCAAAAACTGCTCTAAATGGGCTAAACGAACATTGACTGAGTTAACATTCCAAGTAGTTATTTTCATTCTATTATTTAATCTCTATCTCTTTAAACATAAGTTATATTGTAGAGCATTCTACGGAACTCTCCCTAAAAGCGAAAGGGATAAAAAAAGGCTTCCTCTTTTTAAGCAAGCTTCTTGACTATTGCAGTTTTACAAAAAATATTTGTATAAATGCCTCAGTCAATTGCATGCGGCACATTCTTGGCAAGCTCTTAGCAAATTCTTAACAAGTTTGGAGCAAATATCTTCGTAAGTATCTATTAAATATCTTGGACAAATTCCCAGTCAGTTTTCAGCAATCTCTTTTTTGATCCCTTTGCCACCCTTTACGCAATTATTTTCTTTATCGTTTTCTTTATTGTTACTACCACTTTATTGAGCATTTTTCCTAAAAATTAGTGTAGAATACCGATTTACACCACATGGAAAATTTAAGGAGTGAGCATGCCGGCTGATAGTATTCGTTCCATTTTAGAGTTTATTAAAGAAAATGGGATTTTATTCATCGATCTTCGTTTAACCGATATGATCGGACAAGAACATCATTTTACTATTCCAGCACGACAAGCGAACCAAGACCTCTTCACTCAGGGTAAGTTTTTTGATGGCTCAAGCTTTAAAGGATGGAAGAAGACAGAGTGCTCAGATATGATTCTCTTACCTCGTCCTGAGACTGCTTTCGTCGATCATCTTGCTCAACATCCGACCCTAGTCTTAATTTGTGATGTTCTAGAGCCCGATACAATGGATTATTATGAGAGAGATCCGAGAGCGCTTGCACGTCGTGCAGAAGAGCATCTATCAAACCTCAATATTGCAGATCAAGCTTTTTTTGGCCCAGAAAATGAGTTTTTTATCTTCGATAGCGTCCGTTACAATATTGCACCAGATCATATGAGCTATCAGTTACAATCAGATACCTCCTACTGGTCATCAAATGATGAAAACTCCTATTCTGGACATTATGCCGAAAAACAGGGAGGCTACTCGCCACTTCAACCTGTCGATAAGTTACACAACCTTCGTAATGAGATTGTCTTAAATGCAGAAAAGATGGGGCTTGAAGTAGAGATTCATCATCGCGAAGTCGCCTCTGCAGGACAATGTGAAATTGGCGTTCGTTACAATACGCTTCTTAAAAAAGCAGATGAGGTACAACGTCTCAAATATGTTACAAAAACAACAGCCGATCTTCACGGTAAAAGTGCAACATTCCTTCCTAAACCCTATCATGGTGAGAGCGGATCTGGAATGCATGTCCATATCTCTCTCTTTAAAGAGAACGACAATATCTTCTGCGGAGATCAATATAGCAATCTCTCATTAGATGCCCTCTACTTTATTGGTGGCATCATCCGACATGCGCGTGCACTTAATGCATTTACAAATGCCTCAACTAATAGTTATAAGCGCCTTGTTCCTCACTTTGAGGCACCTGTGCTCTTAGCCTATTCGGCTAAAAATAGAACAGCATCTATCCGGATCCCCTATGTCGCTAATGAAAAAGCACGCCGTATTGAAGTGCGCTTCCCTGATGCAACGGCAAATCCCTACTTAGCATTTTCGGCACTTCTTATGGCGGGCTTAGATGGCATTGAGAACAAAATCCATCCAGGACCTGCCGCTGATGAGAACCTCTATGATCTATCGAGCGAACTCCTAAATAATATCCCTAAGGTTTGCCGTAATCTTGATGAGGCATTAGAGGCGCTAGATCAGGATCGTGAATTCCTCCTTAAAGGTGGGGTCTTTAGCAATAGTATTATCGATTCTTACATTGCACTGAAACAGAAAGAGATCAATCAAGTAGCAGAAACACCTAATCCTATGGAATACAAGCTCTACTACTCTATCTAAAGGTCATTAAGAGCTAATTGAGTCCTGAATCAGAATCATTCTAGCCAAGAATATAGGGTTAAAATTAGAGATGAATTAGAGATAAATTAGAGATAACAGAACCAATAGATGACAAAATAGAAAAAGGGAAGCTTAATAATTAGCTTCCCTTTTTCCTCTCCTACTTTCTACTCTCTGCTTAACGGCGCTACAACTCTTCTTGCCGTAAACGCACTCGTCTCGCTTCCGTTCTTGCTTTTGCCTCTGCGTCACGCCATTGAGCAATTTTTGCATGATCGCCAGAAAAGAGTACTTCCGGCACCTTTAAGCCATTAATCTCCCGCGGGCGAGTATAGTGAGGATGATCAAGCTGATCTCCAATACTAAAAGAGTCATGAAGATGAGACTCCTCATTTGAGATCGCATCGGGAAGGATTCGGACAATCGCATCAATTAAGATGGCAGCAGCTAACTCCCCACCTGAGAGCACATAGTCACCAACAGAGATCTCACCATCAATCTCTGTATCGATAATACGTTGATCAACTCCCTCATATCTGCCACAAAGAATAATAAGATGTTGCTCTTCACTAAGTTCTCTGACACGTTGCTGCTTCAGAAGATCTCCCTGTGGAGACATATAGAGACGTAAGCCTCTACTCCCTCTAAAGCTCTCAATAGCATCAAAAGTCTTCTTCAAAGGCTCATACATCATCACCATTCCCGGTCCCCCACCATAAGGACGGGCATCCACTGTATGGTGATTATCTGTAGAGTAATCGCGGGGGTTCCAAAAACGGAGCTCAAAGAGCTCATTGTTATGAGCACGACTAACAACCCCATCTTCGATAATAGGAGCTATTAACTCGGGAATTAAGGCGATAACATCGATGATCAACTTACCCTTCATCTCTACTCTTCATCCCAATCAACCTGAACATAACCCTCTTCGAGATTGATCTCCATAACGATATACTCCATCGAAAAAGGAATCATCATCTCACCTTTAGCACCTTTAACAGTAATCACATCATTAGCACCTGTTTCAAAGATATCAGCAATCTCTCCTAACTCCACCCCTTCATGATTGATCACCTTTAAACCATAAAGATCAAGCCAGTAAACACCATCTTCTAACTCCGGCATATCTTCACGTGAAATATAGAGTTCTTGCCCCAATAGTGGTTCTACAGCATCCCGGGAATCATATCCTTCAAACTTTAAGAGAACGTGCTTATTATGCTTCTGCCGACCATCAACCTCTAAAGTAATCCATTCATTACCTTGCTTCATAAAAAAGCGAGAATACTCTAAAATTCCCTCTCTCGGTCTTGTTTCAGAAAAGACTTTTATAAAGCCTCTAACGCCATGAAAACCATTGATTTTCCCTACAATGATCTTTTCATCACTCATGATCTCTCCTTATTTGACACAAAAAAGCCACCTTACTGAAATTGTAAGATGGCTCTAAAACTCTACTTTATAAGCTATTAAGCTTCTTTAGCAGCAGCTCTTTTAGCTTCTCTGATTAAAGATGCAACACGCTCAGAAGGTTGTGCTCCCACTCCTACCCAGTAATCTACACGATCTTGGGCAAGTTCTAAACGTTTCTCTCCACCTTTAGCGATGGGATTAAAAAAGCCAAGACGCTCAATGTATTTACCAGTTACAGAGTTTCTTTGATCCGCAACAACGATTTGGTAGAAAGGACGCTTTTTAGAGCCTCCACGAGCTAGACGAATTGTAACCATAAAAATTTATATCCTATATTCAACTATAATCCAAAACTTTTTTATATTATATAGAGACACGTTATTCAATATAAAATCGTAAACCACAAACTATACGCTACTTTCAAAGAAATTAAAAGAGCCATTAGTGAAAATAACTAAATTATTACTAACTTTTACTACTCACTTTTATTACTAAATTTAATTCCAGGCCGGCACCTTAAATGTAACAGGTGATGTCTCTGCCTCTTCATAGACCACAAACTCATATGCAGATGGATCTTTTACCAGCTCACGGATCAACATATTATTCATCATATGCCCCGCTTTATAGCCAACAAACTCTCCAATAATAGGATGACCTAATACATAAAGATCTCCTACCGCATCTAAAACTTTATGGCGAACAAATTCATCTTCATAACGCAATCCATCGCTATTGAGAATACGGTAATCATCCACAACAATAGCATTATCCATACTGCCACCCAACGCTAAGTTTAATTCTCGCATTAGCTCTAGATCTTTCATAAAACCAAACGTTCTCGCACGAGCAATCTCTTCAATATAATATTGACTTGAAAACTCACAACGATGCTGAGGATTGGTCTTATCTAAGACAGCATGATCAAATTTGATTGTAAAATCGAGTCTAAATCCATCATATGGAAGAAGCTTTGCTAATTTATCTTCATGTTTATAAACGACCGGCTTTTTAATTTTAATAAATTTCTTCGCCGCATTCTGCTCTTGAATACCTGCCGATTGAATAAGATAAACAAAAGGCGCCGAACTACCATCCATAATCGGAATCTCTGGCGCGCTTACTTCAATAATAATATTATCAATTCCCAAACCACACAACGCAGACATTAAGTGCTCTATCGTCGAGATAGTAACATCTGGCGCTAAAGGGGATGCAATCTTGGTTGCAAGTTGCGTACTAACAACAGAATCAGCCTGAATTTTAATATCGGGCGAATCAACATCTGTTCTTCTAAAGATAATTCCCTGATCTATGCCTGCTGGGCGCAAGGTTAAATAGACCTTCTTCCCAGAATGAAGGCCGATACCTGTTGTTTGGACTAAACTCTTTATTGTTCTCTGTTTTAGCATATTATTTACTTAGAGATTCCTCTATTCATTAATCTTCTCTTCAACGCTATCTCCTAAAATTAAGAGTATCAGCTGAAGCGATTAAGAATTTTTTCTTAAAAAAGCAGGGATATCGAGATATCCTGAAGATTGTGATGATGACGAGGCTTTAGGTTGCTCTTTTACCGCAGGTTCCGTCGGAATTGTTGCTGCCGCAGGCTTTATAGTTCTACCTAATAGTTGATCTGCAATACTACCACGCTCGATCGGAGCTTGATATTCACCTAACCCTGTTGCTACAAGCGTTACCCGAATATCTTCCCCCATCTCTTCATCAATCACGGCACCAAAGACAACGGTCGTCTCTTCATTAGCATAATCACTAATGATTGCACCAATTTCATGAAGATCACCGATACTCAATTTAGGCCCACCAGAAATATTAACCAGTAAACCTTTAGCTCCCTTTAGACTCACCTCTTCTAATAGTGGTGAAGAGATCGCTTGTTGAATCGCCTCTCTTGCCGCATTATCCCCTGATGAGAGCCCTACCCCCATCATTGCCAATCCCTGTTGTTTCATAACTGTCTTAACGTCATTGAAATCGAGATTGATCATTCCTGGCTTGATAATGCTATCAGTAATCCCTTGTACCGCATTGAAGAGAACATTATTCGCTGCACTGAAAGCATCATAGAGACTCACCCCTTTCCCAAGAACGCTCATTAAACGGTCATTAGGAATTGTAATAAGCGAGTCAACTTGTTGTGCTAACTGTTTTAATCCTTGATTTGCGGCTTGATCACGCTTCTTACCCTCCATCGAGAAAGGTCTTGAAACAACCGCAACCGTTAAGATGCCCAATTCTTTTGCAATTTCAGCAACTATAGGCGCTGCACCGGTTCCTGTTCCACCACCCATTCCTGCAGCGATAAAGACCATATCAGCACCATTTAATTCTGCTTTAATGTGATCTTTAGTCTCTTCTGCAGCTTGACGTCCAATCTCTGGATTTGCACCCGCACCTAAACCACGAGTTAATGCTTCTCCTAATTGAATGCGAATATCTGCTTTCGCCTCTCTTAGATCTTGAGCATCTGTATTTGCGGCAATAAACGTTACTCCCGTTAATCCGGAATCAACCATATGAGTAATCGCATTACCACCAGCGCCACCCACACCTATTACTTTTATAACAGGGCCATGTTCGTTAATATCTTGCTGCAACTCAAATATGGACATTATAAATCCTCATTTTATTCGTATTCTTAACAACACTAGAAGTAGTTTCGACACATTCCAGTGATTTTCTTATATATGTTACTAAAAAAGTTACCACTTGGCATTGTTTTTTGTAACTCTTTTTGCCAGATATTGTCATACTTATGAGAGGCTAAAAGCCCAACAACTGTTGCATGTTCCGGCGTCAATCCTTCACCCTTATCATATATGACATTTAATGGAGTTCCAATACGGCACGGTTTTTCCATAATTTCTTGCGCTAGATCAGCACATCCCGGGATCATACTCCCGCCTCCCGTCAATACCACGCCGGCATCATGAGGTAGATAGACATTGGCATCTTCAAGATTCATTCGGATAATCTCAAAAATTTCACGATAGCGCGCTTCAATAATAGAAGAGAGCTCTCGACGAGACATTGTTCTATTTTCAGTCTGATTGGTAATCACCGGTAATTTAAAACTATCATCATAGCTACTATAGCCAAGACAACTACCATGCTCTAACTTTATACTCTCAGCAACTTGGGTGGAATAACGCTTAATTTTAGCGATATCAGTTGTCACATCATTGCCACCTAATGGTATAGGAGAGTGATAGACAACCGCCCCACCTTTATAGACAACAACATCGGTTATTCCCGCACCAATATTGATTAGGGTGACACCACGTTGCATCTCATCCTCAGTTAAAACACTAATCGCAGCAGCAACACCTTCGTAGATAATATTATCGATCTCTACATTGCTCTCTGTAATACAGTTAGTAATATCATTGATCGCATTGGTCGATGCTGTTACGAGATGAGCATCAAGAGTAAACTTAACCCCTGAGAGTCCAATGGCATTTTCAACAGGACTTCCCCCATCGATAATATATTTTTGTGGCAATACATGGAGAACGCTCTCTCCGGCATCAAGTTTAATCTTACCCGCTTCCTGTAAGATTCGATCATTATCCTTTTCAGTAAAGCGATCCCCTGAAATCGTAACAACACCATTATTCTGACGACTACGAATATGGGTGCCCGTAATAGAGGTTGAGACAGAAAGAACCTTTACATTCTCTTCACGCTCAAATTCCGCAATAATATCGCGAACAATGTTGGAGATTGGCGCTATATTGGCAATACTCCCCTGCTTAATGCCTCGAGAGGGTTTTGAGATAATTCGAATAATCTCAATAGACCCATCATCCCGAATTTCTGCCATCATACCAACGACTCTGTTCGTTCCTATATCTATGCAAACTCCTACTGATGAAACTGAGGTATCCGTCATCTTTCTGCACCTTATAATTTATTCTTTATACTATCTGAATTCTCTTTCCACTTTACAGAGAATCCATTTTTATATCTAAAGTCGATATGTTGAATTCTATCAAGAACCTCTCGATCTGAAAATTGCCGTAGAAATCGCTCTAAGCGTTGATCGAAATTTTCAGACCCCATAATGAGCAAGAGCTGATCATCTAAAACAAGACTCCATGAATCACTCTCATCTAATGAGAGATGACTCAGTTGAAACCCGGTTCCCTCTAAGCGCTCTTTAGTCCGGCTATAAACCTCTAAGACATCTAGCGCACGACCATCAGGGCCTGCAAGAAAGACCCACTCTCCTTGAGGATAAAAAGAGGGGGTAAATCGCTCTCCTGATGCATCGATCATCTCAACACCATTCCAGATCGCCACCGGTGCTTGCTCTTCAATATGCACCTCTAACTCATGAAACCAATTTCGTTTAAGAGAGACACTCTTAATCCAGCTCTCAGAGAGGATCTCATCTTGATAACCTTTCATATCTAATCCGATCAGATTTTGCCCAATCGCATCTTTTACCAACTCATTGACTCGCTCTTCTGGAAGATGCTCAATCTCTCCATAGACAGAAACCGTCTCTATTTTAAAAAAGAGATTATTCTCTTTTAAATATTGCCATCCCCAATAGGGACCGACAAAGATCGCAACAAGAAGTGCGATTAAGAGAAGATAGCGTAATAAGCGATAGAGAAATCTCCCAAATTGTCGCCAATCAAAGGGCTTTTTCTGGACAACACCTGACCGCTGACGACGTTTGGGTCGAGAGGTACGATAATTCGATTGCAACAAAATATATGATCTACTCAAGATTAACTATAGCCTATTATACATCAATGTAATGGTTCTGAAATATCCCTAAAGAAGATCACAAAGAGCCTTCTAAGATCAACCAACAGAGGCGCTCAAAGGAGATGCCGGCACGATTTGCCGCTAAAGGAACAAGCGAATGATTTGTCATTCCTGGAACGGTATTGATCTCCAATAACCAGGGATTATTATCGCGATCTAAGACAAAATCAACGCGCCCCCAACCATCTGCTCCTAATGCATGAAAAGCCTCTTCACAGAGTTTTCTAAACCGCATCTCATCAGCTTGACTCAATCCCGATGGACAGAAATAACGCGTATCTTCACGGAGATATTTTGCCTCATAATCATAAAATGCTAAATCGGTCTCCATACGAATAATGGGGAGCGCCGTACCATTTAAGATCGCACAGGTATATTCACCATTACCCACAATCCAATTCTCTGCAAATATAGGAGAATTATAGCCTCCTGCAGCCTTCCATGCAGCTAGCAGATCATCCGCACTCTCAACACGACTAACACCAATGCTCGATCCCTCTTCTGCCGGCTTAACTGCTACTGGGTATCTTAAGATCGGCGCTAACCGAGCAACATCCTCTTCTGAATTGAGAAGGTAAGACTCTAATACAGGAAGCCCCAGAGCTTGCCAAATCTGCTTACTCTTTAACTTATCCATCCCTACACTAGAAGCTAATACTCCACTCCCGGTGTAAGGAATATTGAGATACTCGAGCGCACCTTGTAAAACACCATCTTCCCCACCACGACCATGAAGGACAATAAAGACACGATCGAAAGATTCAGCTACTAGATGAGAAAGCAGCTCTACCTCGGCAGTATCGATCCCATGAGCATCGATCCCTTGTGCTTTGAGCGCTGCTAAAACAGCCTCTCCCGACCAGAGCGAGACTTCTCGCTCCGATGAATGACCACCGTAGACAACGGCAACTTTACCGAAAACCTTCGGGTCTTCAAATCGATTTAATGCTGAAACCATTTAGAGTGCCCCTCCCTTATAAAAATTGGCAGCAATGCCACCGATATTGCCCGCCCCCATCATCACTATGAGATCACCATCTTGGGCGATTTTGGCATAAGCACTTCTGATCTCATCGATCGATCCTACATAGAGGGTATTTCTCCCCCCTTTCTTGGCCACATCTTCTGCTAACTTCTCACCTGAAATTCCGGGAATTTCAGCCTCTCTTACCGAATAGATATCAGTGATCAATACTGTATCGATCTCTGATAAGACCGCAATAAACTCTTCATAGAGTTCAGCTGTTCTTGAATTTCGATGAGGTTGAAATGCAACAACAATTCGCTTTTCAGGATAAGCTGTCGTTAAAGCCTCATAGACGGCCTTAATCTCTGTCGGATGATGCCCATAATCTTCCATTACCTCTACACTTCCCCCTCTCTGTAATGGAACAGAAGGGTGGAATTGGAAGCGACGACCAATACCTTTAAAACGGCGTAAAGCACGACGGATAGCGGGATGAGGAACCCCTAAATCATTAGCAATTGCGATTGCAGCCAAGCTATTAAGAACGCTATATTTTCCTGGAAGAGCAACGGTAAATTCACTCACTCCATGTGGCATTTTGACTTCAAAGCGGGTCTGCATACCACGTGACTCATAATTGAGAAGCTGATAATCTGCCCCTTCACTCTCACCATAGGTGATTATTGGACGATGAATTCGTGGGATAAGCGATGCAACCTCTTCATTATCGATACAGAGAACCGCCAAGCCGTAAAAAGGAAGCAGATGAAGAAAATCGACAAATGTTTGACGTAAATTTTCAATATCCCCCCCATAAGTACTCATATGGTCTTGGTCGATATTGGTAATAATGGCAGACATAGGATGAAGATGAAGAAATGAGGCGTCAGACTCATCCGCTTCTGCAACAAGATATTGCCCTAAACCTAAACGCGCATTCACATTAGAGCTATTTAAACGTCCACCGATAACATAGGTTGGATCAAGCCCTGCCTCATCTAAAATAGAGGCTAAAAGACTGGTTGTTGTCGTCTTCCCGTGAGTACCGGCAACAGCAATCCCAAAACGAAAACGCATCAATTCACCAAGCATCTGCGCTCGCTGAATAATAGGAATACGCTCCGCTTTAGCGCTAATCACCTCCGGATTATCCTCTTTGACAGCGGTAGAGATCACAACAACATCAGCACCGATCACATGCTCTTTTTGATGGCCAATCCACACTAAAGCGCCCAGATCAATTAAGCGATCAACAACAGGTGAAGCGGCAATATCTGATCCTGTCACCTCATACCCCAAATTAAGAAGCACCTCGGCGATACCACACATCCCCGAACCTCCAATTCCAACAAAGTGAATTCTCTCAATACGGCGCATTTCAGAGGGACAAATATAACTTTTTTGATTCATGATTCTATGACCTTTTCAATTACTGAAACAATCTCAGCTGTCGCTTCAGGTTTCGCTAAAATTTTGGTTTTACTCGCCATTTCGATGGCTTTTTCTCTTGTAAAATGAGTTAACATCTCTTGAAGTGTTGCTAGATTAAAGTCGCTCTCAGGATAGAGATACGCAGCTCCAATCTCTGCTAATGCTTCGGCATTTTTGGTTTGATGATCATCAACGGCTTTTGCAAAAGGGATAAAGCAACTTGCAACATTTGCCACTAATATTTCGGAAACAGTCAAAGCGCCTGCACGACAGATCACAAGATCTGCCCATCCATACGCTTCTACCATATCATCGATAAAGGGGGTTAAGCGATAATGCTCACTCTGAAAGCAGGCATCATTCTTATGAGCCTGATAGAAAGCCTCCCCTGTTTGATGCCAGATTTGATAAGCGCCAGCCATCTCTGTTTGAGCAAAAGCATGCATCACCTGATTTAAGATTCGAGCTCCTTGCGAACCTCCCACAACAAGAATCTGTAATGGTCTTCCACTTCGTGCGCCATATCGTTGCTCATAAGGGCTAAGCGTTAACAATCCCTCTCTAACAGGATTCCCCACCACTTTCGCATGGGGTAACTCGGCATTAAATGCCGCTAAATTAACACAGCTGAGTCGCGATAAGACTCTATTAACCAAACCGGGCACGGCATTTTGCTCATGAATAATAATCGGAATCCCTAACGATTTGGCAGCTAATCCTCCAGGACCTGCAGCGAAGCCTCCAAACCCCACAACACAAAGAGGTGAGACTCTCTTAAAGAAGCGACGCGCATCTAAGACCGCTTTTGTTAAACGCCATGGAAGCCTTAACCACCCCTTCAAGCCATTACCTCGAATGCCGGCAATCTCTAATGAATAGAGGGGAAAGCCATGCTGTGGTACAAGTTTAAGTTCCAACCCATTTGCACCGAGCCACTCAATTTTATAACCCTGCTCTTGCAGCGCCTCGCCAACAGCAATCCCGGGGAAGATATGCCCTCCCGTACCGCCGGCCATAATAACAATCGTTCCACGCATGCTACTCATTTCATCGCCACCCTTATCTTGCTCTCTGCAATCTCCCGTTGAGCCGCTAGCTCTTGCTCATCTTGATAGTTTTGCAACTCTCGTAACTGCACAACTCGATCAACCCGAAAGAGCAGCCCTAAGCCCACCATCATCGTGATAATACTCGATCCCCCATAACTCATCAGCGGTAATGTTAAACCCTTTGTTGGCAATAACCCTGAAGCAACGCACATATGAATCAATGCTTGCGTTCCTAGCCATAAACCGATGCCATAAGAGATATAAGCTGCAAAATTGAGATCGAGCTGCTCTGCTCTTCTTCCAATATTGAAAGTACGATAGAGGAAGATCATATAGATGAGAACGAGGAAAATCACACCAAAAAAGCCAAACTCTTCCGCATAGATTGCAAAAATAAAGTCGGTATGCGCTTCTGGCAGATAACCTAGCTTGGACATGCTCTCACCGATTCCAACCCCAGAGAGCTTCCCTCGACCAATTGCGATCAGGGAGTTAACTAGCTGATACCCCTGATTATAAGCATCTTCCCATGGGCGTAAAAAGCCTGATAACCGGGCACGACGATAGGGGGAAGTATAGAGGATAACGGCCATTACAATTAACGTCGGCGCCAGCACAATCGCAAAGCGCCAAAGACAGACGCCGGCAATAAAGAGCAACCCCAAACCAACCACAAAGATGATAGCCGTAGAACCAAAATCAGGCTCTAAAAGGAGCAGAACGCCTAAAACACCCATCACGAAGAGCGGAATAATCAATGCTGAAATCTTAGACCCAATCCGATCTTTCTGTCGATGAAGATAGGAGGCGATATAGGTTAGTGCCGCAAACTTTGCCATCTCGGCTGGCTGAAAGTTAAAAAATGAGATGGGAATCCAGCGCAAAGCACCATTAACTTCTCGACCGATGCCGGGAATCAACACCAATACAAGTGCAACAAAAGAGAAGAGCATCAGTATCGGTGTCAGCTTATACCAGATATTAAGTTTAATCTTAAAAGCAAATATGGCGAAAGTGAGCCCGATAGCAATATAGAGTCCTTGTCTAATCCCATAGTGGTAAGGAGAGAGACCATAATACTCTGCAACATATCCCGATGCCGTGGTCACCATCAAGAGCCCAATCAGTAGAAAGAGCGAAGAAGTGATCAGCAACCAAGGATCAAGATGGACACCACGAGGAATGCGTTTAGACATATTCTTCAAATTACACCTAATCTATTCGTTAAAGAGAAAAAATTGTACCACAAACAGGCTCAATATTGAGCATTCAATCACGCTTATAGCGCATGAACTAATGTCTCAAAGATACGACCTCGCTCTTCAAACCCCTTAAATTGATCAAAACTTGCACAAGCAGGGGAAAAAAGAACAATCTCCCCCGGCAAAGCTAACGCTTTTAATTGAACCAATGCAGTATCAAGAGTCCCACACTCAAAATAGGGAACGCTCTCTGGAATATGAGGCAGTATCGCGGAATAATCCTTTCCAATCAGCGCAACTCCCGCAATATTTTTTTGTAGAAGTTCTCTAAGCGGTGAAAAATCTTGCTCTTTAGTAACGCCCCCTAAAATCAACCATTTTCGCTCGGGGAAGCCCAAAATAGCAGCTTCTGTTGAAGAGAGATTTGTCGCCTTTGAATCGTTATAGTAGGTCACCCCATCAATTTCCCGGACCTTGACAGAACGATGTGCTAATGGCTGATAATTGGTAATGCCCGCCTCTATCGCTCTTAATGAAACGCCAAATCGTTCTGCAATTGCTACAGATGCAACAATATTAAGAAGATTATGCTGTCCCCTTAATTGTGTCTTTGCATAACTGACCTGCTCCCCGGTACGGCTCACAACTTCTTGACGTTCTAATGAGGCATAATAATCGGTCTTCGCATTATCAGTCAGTGAGAATCGAGCAATCTCCTCCTCGCCACGTCGTGGTAGTTCCGTTGCTAAAAAGGCATCGATTAGGGGCTCATCAGCAGGAATAACAATCTCAGATGACTGTTTAATCAGTGCTAATTTCGCCGCAACATAATGCTCATAATCTCGATATCGATCGAGATGATCTCGCGAAAGATTGAGTAACGCACCAATATCAGCTTGTAATGAGTAGGTGGTCTCTAACTGAAAACTGGAGAGTTCAAGGATAAAAAGGGGCTCTTGCACCTTCTCTTTTCGATCCTCTGAAGCCATCCAAAGCTCTAAAGCTGGCTGCCCTAAATTACCGCCGACATAGAGATCATAAGGAAGTTGCGCAAAGATAGAACCTAAAAGGGTTGTGACAGTACTCTTCCCATTTGTGCCGGTGATAGCAATAATATTCTCTTTAACTAGGCGGGCAAAAAGCTCAATATCTCCCCCAACATGTTCTGCCGGCAACCGTGCAATAGTAGAGGCCAACTCTGGCGTTACAAGGGGAACTCCGGGGCTGATCCAGAGATAATCACAACTCTCTAATAGATCACTTGCAGTACTATCTTTAAAACTACCGATTGCCATCTTTTGACAAAGTTGTGCCATCTCCGCTTCATGCGGGGGCTTAACCCTCGAGTCAATAGCGCAGATCTTCTCCACCCCTAAACGAGTAAGGGCTTTTGCAATGGAGAGTCCTGTAATACCAAAACCGACAATTAAGTGCTTTGAGTCTGTTGCAAACATGGAGAAAACCTTCTAACTATCAAAAAATAAGCTCTGAAATAAGCATCAATATCCGTAAGGCACTATTTACCACTACCTGAAGTCAAGATTGAAGGTATGGAGAGCAAGCTATGTCAAAAAAGATCAACAAAACCATCTCTCATAACAAAAAACGACAAATGACAGCAAATAATAACAATTGATTATAGCGCAATCGGCTCTTTTAATTTATCTAAAAAAAATGATCTAAAAGATCTAAAAACTAGTGATAAAGCGATCCTTTAATATCATGACAATTTCACGATAATTTCTCCCCTATCATACGCTTTCTACCTTAGATAAAAAACAGTTGATCAAAGAAAAAGCCCCGCTTAAACGGGGCTTCTCTAAAAAATATCATCAATATCGAGTATCTGTAGGGAATACTACTCTTTCCCCTCTTCATGACGAATCTCATGTCCTTGTTTTCGCTCTGCGGTTATCGCTTTATCTTTCTGCTTGAGAAGTTGACGCTCAATTTTTCCAGACAACTCATCAATCGAGAGGTACATATCTTCTGTGGTGGCTTCCGCATGAAGATCTTTTCCCTTTGCAACAGTCACAGTGATCTCTGCAATTTGGCGCTTATCTTTAATAGTTAATACCACATGCGCACTTGTAATATGCTCACTATAACGATCTAAACGTGAGAATTTCTCTTCTACTCTACTACGAAGCCCATCTGTTAACTCTAAGCCTTGACCTGTTAAATTAAGATTCATACTTATCTCCTTCTTTATCGATACTAAATGTAGATACTAAAGTGGTGAGTCATTAAAAAAATAATTTTATAGAGCTATTTCAACACTAGATTTAGACACAGATCTAGATCTCTATCATCGCTACTCATCGTTATTTATCGCTATTTCCAAGCTTTTATTGAAATTTCATTGAAACTTTATTGATTCTTATTGACATACTTTCACACTACCATTTTTCCTTCAGAAGCGATAGCAAAAAGCAGAAAAGTGAGCTAAAAAATAGAGAAAAGTGACTTTTATCGCTATTTCTGACATTGAGAACAGAAGTAAGTTGCCCGATTCCCTATAACAATACGCTCGATCTCTTGCCCGCAAAGAGGACAAGGTTGACCTTTTTGCCCATAAACTAAGAGCTCTTGGGCAAAATAGCCGGGACTACCATCGGGTGTCGTAAAATCTTTTAGGGTCGTTCCACCCTGCTCGATTGCTCGCGCTAACACCTTCTTAACCTCCTGAACAAGGCGTTCAACCTCTTCTAATGAGAGATTATTTGCCGGGCGTTGCGGATCTATTCCCGCCATAAAGAGCGACTCATTCGCATAGATATTGCCAGCACCTACAACAAAGGCTTGATCCATTAAGATCGATTTAATCGGCCGCGTTCTTCCTTTCAACTTAGGGTGGAGATAGGCTGCCGTAAATTGATCCGTGAGTGGTTCTGGTGCTAATTTCTCTAAAAAAGGGATCGATTCATCCTTACCATAGAGGAGAATAAAGCCAAAGCGACGAGGGTCATTGTAGATCAACGCCTGATTACCTGAGAGCCGTAAGACAAAATGATCATGCTTTTTATGCTCAAAATCATCAGGCAAAATTCGAATGGCGCCGGACATTCCTAAATGGATTAAAACTCTTCCTCGAGTCGTGGTCAGGATCAGATACTTCGCTCGCCTCTCCACCTTCTCAATTGTTGCATTGTAGAGTGTCTCAATCGCCTCAGGGATCGGATAACGTAACTGGCGATGGTAGACCTCAACACCACGAATTGTTGCTCCTTCAATATGGGGCGCTATTCCTGCACGGACGGTCTCAACTTCTGGTAATTCAGGCATATACTTTTAACTCTTCTGTTTCATGATAAAATAGACTCCTTTTTTATAGCATGAATATTGAGCTTATCTAAACTTCGATAAGTTTATCGCGCTATTTCGGCTTGATCACCTTCTTCTGCTCAATTAAAAAAGGAGCTCTATCTCAATATGCGTCCGATTGTCTCAATTTCAAGAATCAGTGCACTTGCTTCCTATCTTGCACTCTTCTTCTTTACTATCTTCTGTATTGTGACCAATGCAATCTATCCAGAACAACCGAGAATATTTCTGATTATCGGACTTCTAATGCCCCTCGTGTTCCCTGCGCGCGGATTGCTTCGTGCAAAGCGATTTACACATGCCTGGACAAGTTTCCTCTCCCTCTTCTACCTGATCGCTGCAACCGATATTTGGGTATCAGGATATCCCGGCATTGGCAGTATCTATTTTCTTTTAACCATTATTCTTTTTGTCAGCACGATTCTCTACGCTCGCTACAGTCCGCTCCCTTTCAGAGAATAAAAAATCGCTCCGAAAAGAACCTTAACGAGCATCCTGAACCAGGATAAAAAGGACAAAAGAGTAGAAATAGCAAGCATTGAACATTAAATAGAGGTGAGTAGAGATGGCCAAAATGCCGGCAGAGTCTACTCACTTCTTTCTAATCACCTCTTTAATTCCCTTCTAAAAAAGAGCGCTCCAAGCCCAGCAACAACCCACAAGAGCAATAGCCAGGAGAGATCTCCTACGCGGCTATAAGTCGTCGTTCCTTCATAAGGCATTACCTCAACTTCTAGAACACCCTGTTCAAATTGAGGTAGGATCGCCTTTACCTCTCCCCGTCTATCAATAAGCGCTGTAATCCCATTATTAGTAGCACGAACCATCTCTCTTTGTAGCTCAATCGCGCGTGCTCGCGTAATTTGAAAGTGTTGCCAAGGTCCAATTGAATCTCCAAACCAAGCATCATTACTCACATTCACTAAAAAATCTGATTGCTTCCCAAGATAGCGTAATTCATCACCAAAAACAGCCTCGTAACAGATAAAGGTAGAGAGTTGCGTTATCGCAGGTACGCCATCTACCTCATAATGGATAAGGAAAGGCGATTGCTCCTCTCTACCAGCAGTAAGATCTGAAAAGGGGATCTCAATCATGCCACTTAAGAGATCTAAAAGAGAACGAAAAGGTAGAAACTCGCCAAAAGGAACAAGATGAACTTTATCGTAACGCTGATCACGGCTTCTCAACTGGTCGCTATAAGCCACGACTGAATTTCGTATCACTGATCCTTGCCCTGAAAAGATCCCCGTCATCACCGTCGCCCTCTCCTCTTGCGAGATCTTACGTAATGCCTCACCCAGTGTAACCTCCTGCTCATAGAGCGCAGGAATTGCTGTCTCTGGCCAAATAATAAGATCAACATTCGGGGCCACTTGCGCGGTCAATTGATAGTAGGTTGCTAAAATTTCGTAATATTGTGCCTCACTAAACTTTAACTCCTGTGCAATATTTCCCTGGATTAATGCCACTTTAAGCGGCTCACCTTTAGGGGAGATCTTATCGCTCAGCAAAGTACTCGTTCCCGCAATAATTAATATCAGCATCATTGCCATAAAGAGTGCCGGCAGATAGGCTTTCAATTTTTTTTGAGAAGCATTTCCAGGCTCTTTCCCCCTATAAGCCATAATTTGCAGAAGCAACAACGTAAGAAGCCCCGCTAACCAATAGACCCAAAAACTTGCCATCAGCGCTCCCATCTCCGGGAAGATCCAGCGAGCTAATGGATAATCGGTAAGCGTATACCCTAGAGCGAGCCATGGAAATCCTGTGAGAAATTGGGAGCGAATAAATTCAAAAAGCACCCCCACGACAGGAAAGAGAATGCCTAGTCGAAATGGCAGTGAGAGCTGAGTCTTCAATGTAAAATAGCCTAATAGCGCATAATAGAGCCCTAAATAGAGCGCTAAAAGTAGCGTTAAAAAAACTCCTAGTAGCAGAGGCGCCCCGCCAAACTCCAATAGACTAATACGAATCCACCAGACGCCTACAGTAAAAAATGAAACGCCAAAGAGAAGACTTAACCAAAAAGCACGCTTGCAACTTCCCGGCAATATGAGCAGTAGCCAAAAAGCCAGTAGAATCGGCGCTAAAAAGCCATAACCAAAAGGGGAAAAACTTAAAGGCATTAAGCTCCCTAAAAGAATCGCAATGATGATCGAACCCCAGAAATAGAGTGCCCCCTTAGTCATAAAATGCTTACTCTTTGTGGCTCTACACTCTTTTTTAAGCCTATTATCTACCATATTCCACCATTGCCCTTCTCTAGTGAATCACTCATTCTCTTATCCGTTTTATTCGCTAGTTTCCCTATCATGTCCCTATCGTTTTCCTATTTTTCGACGCGACTATTTTGGTACATACTTCTATCCTCTTATTCCTAAATCGCTATAGATCGCACCAATCAGATCACGATATCGTCCTGCCGGCAATCGATCTCCATAAAAGAGATGAGGATTGTGGAGAGGATCAACAACGGGAGTATTCTTGCGATTCGTCAGATAGATAATCATCAACTCATGTAATGGATCATAAGTTGCTAATGCCCCAGTCCAGCCAGTATGCCCAAAGGCTGGCTTCGAGGTTTTCCCAGCATAATCACTAAACATATAATCCATCCCCTCTCCATTTAAACGATACCCCAAAGCAAAGGTAGCGTCTTCATAGGGAGGCGTTAAAAAATATTGCTGTGTTTCCGCGCTGAAAACCTCATTATCTTCTCTCATCAATCGAAAAAGTTGGTAGAGATCATGACTATTACTAAAGAGCCCGGCATGACCTGAAACCCCTGCCATACAATGAAATGCCTTTTCATCTTGTACCTCTCCTTGAAGCATATAGCGACGTATATTGGGAAAATCAATAGTATGATCCCGACTATTCCCATAGCGCTCTGTCGCGGCAATCTCTGCTTGTGATCTTCCCCTCTCTCTTGGGTTAAATCCAATATAAGAAAGATTTAATGGATTCCAAAAAAATGTCTCTAACTGCTTATCGATCGACTTTCCACCTATTTTTTCTAAAATAAAGGTGAGTAACATAAAGTCAACGTCGGAATAGAGCCCCTGCTGTTCCGGCATATTCACAAGGGGGGCTTGCAATAACTTTTGTACAAATTGAGCACGATCTTGAGAATAGAGCGATTCACTATAATGAGGATCATAGAAGAGAGGATTAGGCTCAAAACCGGCATGATGTGAGAGTAGTGCCTTTAACGGAATTTCACCAACAAGCGCAGGATAGGTTATTTCTGAAGCAGCTGATTGGGAATAAGGAAAAAAATCTGCAACTCGACGCTCTAAGAGATCTGGCATCTGTTGATAGTAGTATTGAAAAAGATAGGTCGTTGCAAAGATCTTTGTTAATGAGGCGATATCAAAAAGGGTCTTTTTAGTCACAGCTTCGCCACGCGTCACTTTCATCTCACCAGAATCGAGGATAACTTGATGCAATATGGTTGATCCGAAGGCAACGTCATATATTACCTCCCCTTGATACTCAACGAGAAGCTGTCCACCGGGAAATCCTCTCTCTAACGATTGTTCAATAAGATCTGTAACGCTTCCCATCTCCGCCTCCTATCCATTTCGATCTTTCCAAACCTATTATCCTTTATCCTCTGCCCACTGCCACTACTCATTACCTACTACTCTCTATTACCTACTACTCTCTCTATACTCCAATAGTAAAGCTAGAGTGATAGACTCTTAATACATACTCACTCAAAGTATTTACCAAAAGTACTCTCCAAAGATAGATGAAAGATTCGTTATATTACCGCCAATATCATAGCCCAACAGATTATGAGCAATAATATAGCAGAAAAGTTTCTTGACTCTTCTCAGAGAATGCTGTTTAATACCACCTTATCAAGACGGCTTGATAGCTCAGTTGGTAGAGCAGCGGATTGAAAATCCGCGTGTCGGCAGTTCGATTCTGCCTCGAGCCACCATCTTTAAAACCCTACTTTTCGAAGTAGGGTTTTTTAATTCTTCTAATTAATTCTTCTAATTCTCAATTTCTCTAACCTCTCCCGTAGGCTAACCTTCTCCATTCTTTTACCTTTATACCCCTAATTCACCTAGGAAGAGCGTCGAAATTAACCAAAAAATCGGTCACCTGCTCTATTTTCAGGCTAATCTCAATTAATACTTGACGAAAGAATCTAAATCCTGTTTAATGTCACTTCGTTAGCACGACATGGCTTGATAGCTCAGTTGGTAGAGCAGCGGATTGAAAATCCGCGTGTCGGCAGTTCGATTCTGCCTCGAGCCACCATATCAAGAAACCACTCAATCAATTGAGTGGTTTTTTTATGCTTTTTATTTTATGCATCTTATTCATGCCGAGTACCCTTTACCCCCCCTCATTTCATCTAATATTCATCTAATATTCATCTAATATTCATCTAATATTCATCTCTTATAACCTTCTACTGCCCTCCTCTTATAGCGCCCCTATCTCTCATAATATTTCATCTGCATTAAAGCGCCAAAATAGCCCCTAAAAGCTCAAATATTGATATCTATCAAGCAAAATTGATACTTCTTTACAGTTCGTGGATTCCTCCCCATTTTTGTGGGATAGTATCATTATATATATTAGATAGATCATATTAGATAGATCTTATTGAATAGATTTAAATTTCTACCTTATTAAGGAGAAGGTTCTATGATGAAGTTAATTGGCGCAGATCCCTATTTTGTTGGTATCGTTGGGTTTGGTGTTGTTTTTATGATTGTCATGTTAGGTTGGTTAACATGGTTCTTTATGAAGAAAGCGAAAGAAGAGAGAGAAAATAAAGACAAACAAGCGTAATTTACTCATCAACACGACTCATCATCTCGTTCTAAAATAATCATGAAAGAGTCGATATCAACTACACCTTATCAATAGAAAAGAGCCCTTTATCAAAGGGCTCTTTTTTTACCATTCTATTACTACTCTACTGCTACTCTTTCACTACTTTATATTGCTCTTACAACTCTCTTACAAGGATTCACTATGATCAACGTGATCTCGATTCCTCTATTGATAAGCCTAAGTAGCATCAGATCCCACCTATCTCCTAGTTATGAGATCCACCAGACTTCTTCTCAGCTTTAAGTGATGCTTCATAGGCATCCCAAGCTGCCCACTCATCCTCTGCATCCCCCTCTGTCATCGCCTCAGAGAGATAATAGAAGATCTTCTCACCTAACTTCTCCTCTAAGTGATGAATACGCTCTTTAAAAGTCACCGGCAATACAGGGTAATCAAAACCATCACGATCATTGCGGCAGATCATCAACTTCCCATCACTTAGATCTTTATGCTGCTTATCAGTGACAAATACCGAACGAATCTTTTTACCATCATGACTAAAGTTAAAGCGGGTCTCGCCCTTCTCTTTATTAACCCTCTCGCGATCAATAAGATCTCGCATCTCACTACGGGCACGATTCTTCTCTTGTGCCGCAATAATCTCCTGATTCTTCTCTAAATCCATCGCTTTCTTAGCTTCATCAAAAGCACGTCTCTCTGCTTCCTTACGTAACTTTTCTGCTTCGAGCTCACTCTTGAGATTCTTATCACGATGCGCTTGATGTAGCTTCTTAGCCTTCTCTTTTTGTGCCTTCTTAGCACGATCTTTTGAGACTAAACCCGCTTTGACCAATTGATCTCTTAATGACATTTTTTCTCTCTTATATTTTTTTAATATTTGATAAAAAACTAATATAGGGTTAATGATACAGGATTTTGCCGACAAAATGATCCTACAGAATTAAAAATGGACCTATAGGTTATTCCATAGGTCCATTATATTTAATAATTGATCACTCTTCTATCACTCGATTAATTAAAATTTATTAAAATTAGTTGAGATTAATAGAGATTAATAGAGGTCAATAGAGTTTAATAGAGAATACGACACTTAAGTGTCCCTTTGATCTCTTTCATATCATGTTGCAATTTAACGGCATTCTCCTCTTTACCAGAGACATCAAGCACTACATAGCCGATATCCCCTAATGTTTGAAGATATTGCGCATTGATATTGAGATCTAGGTCAGAAACCATCTCATTCACCGCACGTAAGATACCCGGAGTATTCTCATGGATATGAAGAATACGATGACTTCCTGGCTGCTTCGGTAGCATCACCTCTGGGAAGTTAACCGCAGAAATCGTAGAACCATTATCTGAATAGAGCACCAATTTAGAAGCAACCTCAACCCCAATGTTTTGTTGCGCTTCCATCGTTGAACCACCAATATGAGGAGTTAAGATCACATTCTGCAATTCACGAAGTGGTGATTTAAACTCCTCTTTATTCGATTTTGGTTCTACAGGGAAGACATCAATTGCGGCACCTAAAAGATGTTCATTTTTAATATTATCCGCAAGTGCATCGAGATCCACAATCGTTCCACGTGCAGCATTGATCAAGACCGACCCTTTCTTCATCGACTCAATTCGCTCACGGCTCATAAGATTCTTTGTAGAATCATCTTCCGGCACATGGAGTGTTACCACATCAGATTCAGCTAAAAGCTCATCAATCGTCTCAACTTGTTGCGCATTTCCTAAGACAAGCTTATTTTCAATATCGTAGAAGATAACGCGCATCCCCAAGCTCTCAGCTAAGATACCTACTTGAGTGCCGATATGACCATAACCGATAATTCCTAAAGTCTTACCTCTCACCTCATAAGAGCCTGCAGCAGACTTCACCCAACCACCTTGATGACAAACATAGTTTTTATAAGCGATACCACGTTTTAGCATAATCATCTCAGCAATGACCAACTCTGCCACCGATCGGGTGTTAGAATAAGGTGCATTAAAGACTGGGATTGCACGCGCTTTTGCCGCTTCTAAATCCACCTGATTTGTCCCAATACAGAAACATCCAATTGCCATCAATCTCGAGGCTTGACTCAATACCTCATCCGTTAACTGCGTACGGGAGCGGATCCCCACAATGTGAGCATCCTTAAGGGCTTCAATAAGAGCTTCTCCCTCGAGAGCCGTCGAATGGATCTCAAGATTGTTATAGCCCGCACGTTTAAAGTAATCGATCGCATCCTGATGAATACCCTCTAGGAGGAGAACTTTCATCTCATCTTTTGGAAATGATGTTTTTTTCATGGTATTACAGTGTTCCTTAGTTTAAAGCGGATTCAATAAATTGACGTAATAAGGTGACATCATTCGCCATCACCTCTCTCTTCTGCGGTAAGGCTTCAATTGCCTTGACCTCAGTTAAATCAAACGGCGCGTCACTCACCGCTTGCTTAATTGTCTCATAGAATTTGATCGGTTTGGCAGTTTCTAAACAGAGCTGTAGATCGCCATCAAGATATTGGCTTCCCACAAAGACCCCATCAGCAGTATGAGGGTCGATCAACTCCCCTGACTCACGGTAGACCTTCTCAATCGTCTCTAATCGATTCTGATGAGAGCTTTCACCAGATTCTATATTCCAACTTGCTCGCTCTTTCCAGAGAGGATCACCTGTCAGATCAAAATATCCTTGCTCTTCAATCTGCTCCCAAAGTGCTTTTGTCTTCTCACTGCCGGCAATGAGGTAGATAAAGCGCTCAAAATTACTCGCTTTAGCGATATCCATCGAAGGGCTAGAAGTGAGATGAACATCTTTTGACGCACGAGGACGGTAGATCCCTGTTTTAAAGAACTCATCAAGTACATTGTTCTCATTCGTTGCTAAGATCAACTTATGAATAGGTAATCCCATCTCACGAGCGATAATGCCGGCAAAAATATTCCCAAAGTTACCAGAGGGAATCACGACATCAATTTTTTCATCATTGCTCTCTGTCGTCATAAAGTAACCTTTAAAGTAGTAGACGACTTGTGCCAAAATACGCGCAAAGTTAATGGAGTTGACAGCACCAAGATGGTGCTTCTCTTTAAATTCAATATCATTATTGAGTGCTTTAACGAGATCTTGGCAATCATCAAAAACCCCTTCAATAGCGATATTATGAATATTATCATCTTGAACCGAATACATCTGCGCCGTTTGGAAAGCACTCATACGATTATGAGGACTTAACATCACCACCTCGATTCGAGGTTTTCCCTTCATTGCATGAATGGCACTCGATCCCGTATCTCCCGATGTTGCTCCGACGATATTGAGCTTCTTATCCTGCTTCTCTAATACGTAAGGGAAGAGCTCGCCAAGAAACTGCATCGCCATATCTTTAAAAGCGTAAGTAGGACCTTCAGAGAGACCTAGCACCTTCACCTGATTACTAATCGTACGCTCAGAGATAATTGATTCAACGGCAAAATTATCGCTATTGTAAGCGCCTTCTACTAACTTTTTGAGATCATCCCTCGGAATATCTGTTGCATAAAGAGACATTACTTCTAGCGCTAAATCACTATATCGCGGTAATTTTCGCCATGCATCTAAAGTCTCTTTTGAAACCTTAGGGATCGATTCCGGCATCGATAAACCCCCATCTCGACATAACCCCTCTAATACAACCTCACAAAAAGATTTTGGGAGATCTCCCCCTCGCGTACTCACATATTTCATTATTTAATCAAGCCTACAAAAAAGAAATGGACATGGTTGTTAATACTCTCTTAATAATACCCGATCCCCGAGCCTTTTTCTCTTAGAATCAGAACCACTTTCTAAAACTCCCCCATATAAGTCTCTGTATAAGTCTCTATAGGAGTCTCTATAGGAGTCTCTATATGTGTCTCAACAAGAACTCTAAAACTATAGAGATTTATAGAATAATATAGAAAATGATGACATTAGGAATAACATTAGGTAATTTCCCTTATTTTCGCTAATTTTTCCATCTTTTTCTCCACTGCTTTTCTCTACAGCTTTTTTCTATTGCCAATCGATATTAAACACTCTCATCAAAAATCAGATCTCTCCCCTTCGCTAAATCTCTCTTACTGATAGGTTTTAACTGCTAACTTTCCCATCAGAAGGTGTAGAATCTTTAGAGATTGCGATAAAAGAGGGGTAGAATGCTACAAGAGAAACAAAGATCAGATGAATGATCAACCTCCCAATATAGAACCATTCTGAAGGATAAAATATGAGTAAAAATAGCGAAATTAATGCACGTATTGCCGCTCTACAGAAGCAGATGATCAAAGATAAGATCGATGCTTGGATTATTTTAAGTGCTGACCCCCACCTTTCCGAATATCTTCCTGATCATTGGAAGTTGAGAGAGTGGTTCTCCGGCTTTACCGGCTCTGCCGGAACATTAGTCGTTCTTCAAAAGAGCGCCTACATCTGGGCCGATAGTCGATACTGGGTTCAGGCGGCGAAAGAGTTACAAGGAACGACTGTTGAACTGATGAAACTTGGCGCGCCAAATACCCCCTCTTATATTCAATATCTTCAATCTCAACTTAAGCCCGGCGCGGAAGTGGCAATACTCCCCGATACAATGTCAGTAGAGAATTTTGTTGAAAGCTATGAGGCACTTGATGATTTTGAGATCACACTCACCACACAACATGATCCTTTTGACCAATTAATAAAGAATCGCGCACCGCTTCCTGCGGAAAAACTCTATCTTCATGAAGCACAATTTCTCTCTGAATCATTGAGTGAAAAGGTACGCCGTATCCGTCAAGTAATGAAAGATGAAGCGGCTGATGTTCATATTATCTCCACGCTCGATGATATCGCTTGGCTCACTAATCTTCGTGGTCAAGATGTCACCTATAACCCGGTCTTTTTAGCATTTATAATGATCACTCCCTCATCAGTCACGCTCTTTATTGATGAAGAGAAACTGACGCCTGAAGTGAAAAAGTATCTCACAGAACATAAAGTGACAGTCTTCCCTTACGATGCTTTCTACGATGAGTTGGGAAATATTCCGGCAGATAAAATCGTCATGCTTGATGAGAAACGAACAACTTATGCCGCATTAGAGGCAATTGATGAAGAGTGTGAGATTCTCTATCTCCCCAATCCAAGCACTCTCTTTAAAGCGCAAAAGAGTGATAATGATCTTTCCCATATCCAAGAAGCTATGATTGAAGATGGTGTTGCGATGGCACACTTCTATACTCAATTTGAAGAAAAACTCGCCAAAGGTGAGAGATTAACCGAGCTTGATGTTGCCGATGGTCTAGCTGCAGAAAGAGCTAAACGCCCTCTCTTTATTGACCTCAGCTTCGATACAATTGCCGGGTTTAATCCTAACGGTGCTCTCCCCCACTATCGCGCAACTGAAGAAGATCATGCCGTCATTGAAGGCGATGGACTTCTACTTATCGATTCAGGCGCTCAATATAAAAATGGTACGACCGATATTACCCGTGTAATCCCTATTGGCAATCCTTCGATAGAGCAAAAAAGGGATTTCACCTTTGTCCTTAAGTCCCTGATCGCTATGAGCAGTACAATCTATCCTGAAAATATTGCGATGCCACTGCTTGATGCTATTGCACGAAAACCTCTCTGGCAACATCAACTCGACTATGGACATGGTACAGGTCATGGCGTTGGTTACTTCCTTAATGTCCATGAAGGCCCACAAGTGCTCTCATACCATGCAACCCCTAATCCGCAAATGCGCGTTAAAAAAGGGATGGTAACCTCTATTGAGCCAGGAATCTATCGAGAAGGTAAATGGGGTGTTCGTATCGAAAACTTAGTCACCTCTCAACCGGTCAAAAATCCTAAAGAGCGAGATTTTGGCAACTTTATGCTGTTTGAGACATTGACGCTATTTCCTATCGATACGCGCCTAATGGAGCCAACACTTCTCACTACTGAGGAGATTGAATGGGTGAATCAATATCATAAGACAGTCTATGAAAAACTCTCTCCTCGCATTGAAGATGCCGCTGTTTTAGAGTGGTTAAAAGCGCGCACCGCCGCGATTTAAGAGAAACGATCAGCAATAGTCAAATTGCCATCATAAAAAAGGTCTAAGTATAAACTTAGACCTTTTTCTCTTTTTTCCCTTTATCTTTCCTCTTTATCTTTTCTCTTCTCTAACCCAGCCTCTTTGATCTTAAGGGAGTAAGATTTAAGAAAAATAAAAAATAACCTTAAAAGAGCAAACTTAAGAGAGCAGTGCTGACTGCCGATTCTCAATCTCTTGATAGAGCCTCTCTATATCGGCTGAATCATAGAGACCATTGATCACCATTACAGGATCTCCTCCCGCAGGAGTATAGATCAAAGTATCAGCTGATGATTTCAAGGTCGATAACTTCGTCGCCCAACTCTCACTCTTTTTCAATGTGAAGATCCCTGTTTTAAGCGGAAAAGTTCGCACTCGACCTAAAATCGGCTTTACCGACAACTGATCATCCGTTAAGGTTGCCGTAGAGATGGACGTGAAGTAGAAGAAGAGACCAAAAAGAACAAAGAGCCCCAAAGGCGCTGTTTTTGTTAATAGAATCTCCAATGCACTCCCTAAAACGATAAGCGCAGAAAGAATAAGCCCTAACTTAGAGCGACTCTTTCCCGGGACAGTATAGGTCATCACTTCACTCATGATAACTCCTATTTAATCTCTAATGGTTCAAAAGATTTCACTAAATCATCCACTGCTTTAACACGCTCTAAGAAGGGCTTAAGTAGTGCTAATGGAAGTGCGCTTGGTCCATCACATTTTGCTTGATCGGGATCTTCATGCGATTCCAAAAAGAGTCCGGCAATACCCGTTGCCATACCCGCTAAAGCAAGCTCTAACACCTGCTCGCGACGTCCTCCGGAAGCTTTTTCCAATGGATTTCTCTGCTGTAAAGAGTGGGTAACATCAAAGATGATAGGCGCATCATCACATACCTTCTTCATCACTCCAAATCCTAATAGATCCACCACAAGATTGTCATACCCGAAACAGCTACCACGCTCACAAAGCATAACCTGATCATTACCTGCTTCTCGGAACTTTTCCACAATATTGAGCATCTGTGAAGGGCTTAAAAATTGCGGTTTTTTCACATTGATGGGGCGACCTGTCTTTGCCATCGCGACTACGAGATCTGTCTGTCTTGCTAAAAAGGCCGGCAACTGTAAAACATCCACTACTTCCGCAACCGGTTCTGCTTGAAAAGGCTCATGGATATCAGTAATTACCGGCACATTAAACTCTTTTTTCACTGCAGAGAAGATCTTTAACCCCTCCTCTAGCCCCACACCTCGATAGGAGTGAATTGAGGATCGATTGGCCTTATCAAATGAGCCTTTGAAGACCAGTGGAATATCTAAAAGATCTGTCGCCTTCACATAAGCTTCACACGCTCTCAATGTAGAGTCTAGGGACTCTAAAACATTGATTCCTCCAAAAAGGACAAAAGGTTTTCGATTCGCTACTTCAATATCTTGAATCTTAATCACAATACACTACCTCATCTAATCTATTTTGTTCGATTTTCTCTACCCATTTTACCTGAATCGCACCACTTTGTATCGAACTCTTTCCCTGCCCATTCCGAACAGAGAATAAAGGAATAAGCTCCCAACAAAATACTGCTACACTATCCTTCTAGAAAAAGAAATTATGAAGAACTGTGAATAAAACACTCTTACCAATTGATAACTGACCACTTGAGATAGCATATATGGAACAATCTTACGCTAACAACTATAAAAAAGGCGTGCTTCTTACTCTCTCCTGCTACATTATCTGGGGATTTTTTCCGATCTACTGGTTTCCCTTATCAGGCGTAGATCCCTTGCAACTAATGGCGCAACGCATCGGCTGGTCGCTCGCTTTCATTATGATTCTGCTCTGCTTCCGAAAAGAGGATCGATTGCTTCTTAAAGATGCCTTCTTCAATCGGCGCATTATTGTCACCTTTATGGCATCCTCCTTCTTCCTCTTTATGAATTGGTCGATCTATCTCTATGCAATCTCTTCTCATCAGGTACTCGAAGCGAGTCTCGGCTACTATATCAATCCATTAGTGTCGATTTTTTTAGGGCGCGTCTTCTTTAAGGAAGCTTTAACAAAAGTACAATATCTTGCGATTTCTCTCGCGGCAATAGGTGTTTTATGGCTTGCACTATTAGCAGGTACCATCCCCTACATCGCCCTTCTTCTCGCCTTCTCTTTTAGCTTTTATAGTGCAATGAAAAAAATCGTGGCGCTTCCACCACTACCCGGGCTCTTTCTCGAAACCCTCTTCATGATGCCCTTTACCATTATCTACCTAGTTGCAGTTTATAAAAATGGGGATCTGATCTTCTTAGAATTAGAAAATTTACCGCTGACGCTTCTTATTCTCTCGGGAGCAGCAACAACGATTCCTCTACTTCTCTTCGCCAAAGGGGCTAAATATATCCCCCTCTCTCTAGTCGGAATATTGCAATATGTCTCCCCCACATTGCAACTTTTAACCGGGCTCTTTCTCTTCAATGAAACACTCCCACCACTTCGCCTCATCGGCTTTACTATTGTCTGGATCTCTGTCATTACCTATATTAGCAGTGAGGTTCATCGCGCTAAAAATGGACAAAAACGTCGTGAAGAAGCAGAAGAGAGACGATTAAAACAATTAAGTAGAGAGATCGCAGGAGAGTAAGTGGAGAAACAGCCTATCAATCGAAAGAGTAAGCACGATCAATCTCCCTTCCAGTCGTATACCACCACCAGTCGATCATAGAGCTATACTCATTCTCCACGATTTTCCATCGCCACTAATGGGCCTTTCATTCTTCGAAGTGAAAAGCCGGATAGATGAAGCGTTATAAAATAGAGAATCACCACTCCTATAATCGCAGCTAATATTGCCGGGAACTTGAAGATAAAAGCCCCTTCAAACCAGAATAGCGAAAAACCCTGAAGCCAATAGAGGATGACAACTAAGAGTAAATTGGCCGGCACAAGCGCCAAGATCCGCCGAGTAAAGAGGTTATTAAAGTGATGAATATCAAAAAAGATGAGCCCAAAAGCTAAAAGTAACGCATTGACCCAAGCAGCAAGTGATGAGGAGAGTGCAAGTCCGGCATGTTGATAATATTTGACTAAAATAAACTGCAAGACAATATTAACGCCAATTGCGATCAGACTAAAATACATCGGTGTTTTGGTATTCTGCCGAGCAAAGTAGACCGGTGCCAAAATACGTATCATAAAAAAGGCTGGAATGGAGAGCGCATAAGTCATCAAACTCTTTGCCGCCATAATGACATCCGACTCATAGAATTCACCACGCATAAAGAGAATCGCTAATAGAGGTTCAGCCAAAAAGATCAATCCTAACATCGAAGGGATACCAATAATAAGCGCTAATTCAATTCCCCAATCGATCGTCTTACCCAAATTGACCTGATCTCCTTTCGTATTAAGCTCTGATAATTTCGGTAATATGACCGTTCCCAATGCGACAGCAAATGTCCCAATCGCAAACTCAACCAAACGATCTGAATAGTAGAGCCAGGTAATACTCCCGGTCTCCAGTCGTGATGCCAATTGTGTATTAATTAAGATATTGATCTGACTACTTGATGAGCCGATCAATGCCGGCACCATTAAAAACATCACCCGCTTAACTTCAGGAGAGCGAAATTGCACCGTTGGACTCGCGATTAATCCCTCCCGCTTTACTGCCCAAAATAGGATCATCATTTGACAAATTCCAGCAAAGAAGACCGCATAGCCCAACGCTTTAATTGGCTCTTCAAGATAGACACTGACAACTGCGCCGGCAATCAGAAAGAGATTGAGTAGAATCGGCACGGCAGCAGGAATCGCAAACTTATTGAGTGCATTCATCACACTGCTATACATCGCTGTCATACAGATAAAAAAGAGGTAAGGCAACATCAGTTGTAGCAACTCTTCTGTTAAAAGAAACTTGCCGGTATCATCTACAAACCCAGCGGCAAAGAGTAAGACCATCTCTGATGAAAAAGTGACCCCCACAACGGTAATTAAGAGCAGAACAAGACCTAATGTGCCACTAATTTCTGCTAAAAATCGCTTTAACTCATCGCGACTACGCTCTAAACGAATCTCACTAAAGACAGGAACAAATGCTTGGTTAAAAGCCCCTTCCCCAAAAAAACGACGGAATAGATTAGGGATTCTAAAAGCGACACTAAATGCATCCATCGCTGCGCCGGCACCGAAGTAACTTGCAAAGACGATGTCTCGCAACAGCCCCATAATTCTTGAGAGTAAGGTAAATCCACTTACTGTAAAGAGTGAACGGAAAAGCGATGATTTCATAATATCCTAAGATCGATTAATAATTGATGGTTAATGGTTGATTAATGGTTGGTAGTAATTGATTAATAATGAGTAATAAAAATAGGAAACAGAGTAGAGAATCAAAATAACCGATACGACAAATATCGGCATATAGCATTCAACAACTACACCTTCTATTGTTAAGGAATAGATATTAAGGAATAGATGCTAAAGAATAGATAATTATACTGAAATCTCTTCACTCAGGGGAAATATCATCTTTTCAGCATCTAAAATCGACCCAATAATAGATAAATAGATAAAACAAAACCCCATACAACCATCAAGTTATATGGGGTTTATTTTCTAATTCGAGTCAAAGTTCTCGATTATAGATTTCAATTATAGATTTTGACTGTAGCTCTCGAGTAAAGCGTCTATTAAACATGTTTATGAAACGCGTTTATTAAAACGTTTAACTAAAACGTTTAATTAAGACACTTTAAGTATCAACGCTAAGTATCACAGCAAGATTTAATCTTGACCCTACTTAACCCTCTACTTATCCTTCTGCTTTCTCACTGAGCTCATTCATACTTAAGCGTAAATTTTGACCAATACGGAAGGTAACGACACGGCGAGCACTAATCGGAATCTCTTCCCCTGTTTTAGGGTTTCTTCCGGGTCGCTCTGCTTTATCACGCAATTCAAAACTGCCAAAACCTGAAAGCTTGACCGCGCGACCTGTAGCTAACGCATCACTAATCTCTGTAAAAAAGTCTTCTACAAATTGTTTTGTATCCTCACGTGAGATATTTGTACTGTGATACAGATTCTCCGTAATCGCTGCTTTAGTTAAAGTAGACATCTATAACTCCTTTCCCTAGTATTGTCTCAATTTAAACTATTATTATTGCAAAGTTAGATCTACAAAGTTTTAACTATTGACGCAATGATACATCAATGGCAGCTAAATCCTGTAAGATCTCTTCTACAATGGCCTCAACTTCCACATCCTTTAGACTCTCTTCTGGATTTTGGAAAGTTAGACTAAATGCCATATTCTTTGTAGCCGTTTCACTCTGCTCTCTTTCTGGAACATAGATATCAAAGAGGTTCACTTTCGTTAAATAACGACGTTTACCCGAAGCTTTCATCACATCCAATAACTGCTGAGTAGTCACCTCAACAGGAACTACTAGCGCTAAGTCTCGTTTTGATGAAGGGAATCTAGATAACTCCTTAAATTTCGGTGTCATCGATCCCGCTAAAAGATCATAATTGAGTTCAAAAACAAAGACATCACGGTTGAGATCTAATGCTTTCGATACCGTTGGATGCAACTTACCTAAGTAACCGATAACGTCTCCACTTAAGAGTTTGATATCAGCACTTTGACCTGGATGAAGGATCTCTCTCTCTGTCGGAACAAAGCGGAAATCATCACGGCCCGTTCTCTTTAGTAAGGCTTCAACATCACCTTTGAGATCGTAAAAATCGACATTACGTGCTTTAACACCCCATTGAAGAGGCTCTGCAGTCCCACAGATAGCACCTGCAATATGAAGAACTTGTGCCACATTCTCTAAAGTACCATTGTAGGTTCGACCTGACTCAAAGAATCGTAAACGACTCTGCTGACGCTTAAGGTTGTGCTCCATCGCCCCTAAAACACCCGGCAATAATGTCGTACGCATTACTGAAAGATCGCTTGATAACGGATTCTTCAACTTAATAGCAACATTAGTGGGATCTAAAATCTCCTGCCATTTGGGGCTAACAAAGCTCATCTCAATCACTTCATGATAGCCTCGACCTACTAGGAGAGATTTAAAATCATTGAGTGAAACATAAGACTCTGCCACTATCGGCATAGAGACTTTTGAAAGCATTTCAAAGGAGACAGGCACTTGGTCATAACCATTTAATCTGACAACTTCCTCAATAAAGTCTTCTTCAATCTGTAGATCAAAACGGTATGAAGGCGGAATCACAACTAGATAATCGTCATTCACCTCTTGAATATCACCGATACGGCCTATGAGCTCTTTTATAGCACAACTTGTAAATTCTTGTCCAATTATTTGATTTATTTTACAAAATCTGACTTTTACAGCATTTCTTTCAGGTAATTTTTCTGGCACAACCTTTGTTGTAATCGCACCCGCTTCTCCGCCGGCATATTGTAAAATGAGACGCGTTGCATACTCTAGCGCTCTCTCTGCCAACTCAAAATCAACACCACGTTCATAGCGATGTGAAGAATCGGTATGTAGACCATAGTTCCGCGCTTTTCCTGCAATGGTAATAGGATTGAACCAAGCAGATTCTAAGAAGATATCTGTTGTATCATCCCCACAAGCACTCTCTTCTCCTCCCATAATACCAGCCATTGCCAAGACCTTCTCTTGATCTGCAATCACTAAGGTATCAGGCTTTAAAGTCACCGTATCACCATTAATAAGGGCGAACTTCTCTCCCTCTTTTGCTCTACGGACTAAAATATCTCCTGCCACTTTTGCATAATCAAAAGCGTGGAGTGGTTGCCCAACCTCTAAAAGGATATAGTTTGTAATATCCACTAAAATTCCATGAGGACGAATACCGCTTCGACGAAGACGCTCCTCCATCCAAAGTGGCGTTGATGCTTTCGGATTAACACCAGAGATAACGCGACCGAGATATTTCGGGCAATCTGCGCTCTCTTCAATCTCAACACCTTTCACCATACTGCTCTGAACAGGAACCGACTCTGCAGTAAAGCTCTTCGCATCGATACCGGTAATAGCAGCAAGATCACGCGCAACGCCTAAAATACTTAAACAATCACCACGATTAGGCGTAAGATCGATCTCAACAATCTCATCATCGAGATCAAAGAGCGTTCTAAAATCAGTACCAACTTCTGTTTGAGGATCAAGAATCATCAAACCTGATGCATCTTCATTCACGCCCAACTCTTTTGCAGAACAGAGCATACCCGAAGAAGCAACACCTCGTAATTTCGCATCTTTAATCTTAAAATTACCCGGCAATGTCGCACCCACTAATGCCGTAGGAACTTTGATACCCACCGCAACATTCGGCGCACCACAAACTATCTGTAATAATTTTTCATCACCAACATTAACCTGTGCAACACGAAGACGGTCAGCATCAGGATGGGGAGTCAGCTCTACAACTTCCCCTACCACAACATTGGTAAAGTGAGGAGCCGCAAGCTCAACCCCTTCCACTTCAAGACCTGCCATCGTTAATCGATTTGCTAAATCGCTTGGGATCTTCTCAATCCACTCTTTTAACCAAGAAACTGAAATTTTCATAATAACTTTTACCCAGTATTTGTTTATCTAAATTGCGTTAAGAAATTCATATCATTTTCATAGAATAAGCGGAGATCGTTGACGCTGTAACGTAACATCGCTAAACGCTCTACTCCCATTCCAAACGCATATCCTTGAAACTTCTCTGGATCAATATTGACAGCTTTTAATACATTTGGATGAACCATTCCACAGCCTAAAACCTCTAACCAACCAGTGTTCTTACAAACACGGCAACCATCACCTTCACAGATCACACACTCAATATCAACCTCTGCGGAAGGCTCTGTAAATGGGAAGAATGAGGGGCGGAAACGAAGCTTGAGATCTTTTTCAAAGAATTTTTGCATAAACTCTGTAAGGATTCCCTTCAGATCTGCAAAAGTCACACTCTCATTGACTACTAAACCTTCCACTTGATGGAACATAGGACTATGCGTCACATCAGAGTCACTTCGATAAACACGCCCATAACCGATCATCTGAATCGGCGGCTTCTCCTGCTGCATCACATGGATCTGTGTATTAGAGGTATGGGTACGCAATAACATATGATCATCAAAATAGAAGGTATCAAACATGGCTCTAGCAGGATGATGTTCTGGAATATTGAGCGCCTCAAAGTTATAAAAGTCACTCTCAATCTCAGGACCTTCAACAATATCAAAACCTAAAGATGCAAAGAGTTGATGAATACGCATCATTGTTCTCGTAATCGGATGAAGTGTCCCTATATCGCTGTTACGTCCTGGTTGCGTTACATCAACGGTTTCAGTCATCAATTGGCGATGAAGTTCTGCTGTCTCTAGCGCCTCTTTCTTTGCTTCAAGCGCCTTCATCACCTCACTACGAACCTGATTAATTTCCGCGCCTCGCGCTTTACGCTCTTCAGGATCTAACTTTCCAAGCGATGCCATTAGGCCACTAATTTGACCTTTCTTACCAAAATAGGCAACTCGTACATCATCGATAGCCTGTAAATTATCAGCCTTAGAAATAGCTTCTAAAGCGGTTTGAAGAATTGTCTCTAGACTCATTAGTTCATCTACCTACATATCTTTTGATTATCAAATAAAAAAAGGAAAAGAGCATCGATAGCTGCTTTTCCTTTTGTGTAAACTCTTTTATTTAAGAGATATTTATGCTAATGCTGATTTAGCACGATCTGCTAATGCGCCAAACGCACTAATATCATGAACTGCCATATCTGCTAGCACTTTACGGTCAATTTGGATCTCAGCTTTTTTCAATCCGTTGATAAAACGGCTATAAGAAAGACCAAACTCACGTGCAGCTGCGTTGATACGAACGATCCAAAGAGAGCGGAAATCTCTCTTACGTTGACGGCGGTCACGATAAGCGTATTGACCCGCTTTATAAACTGCTTGGGTTGCTGTACGGATTGAGCGTGAACGCGCACCGTAGTAACCTTTTGCTTTTTTTAAGATTTTTTTGTGACGCGCTTTTGTAATCGTCCCACGTTTAACTCTTGCCATTTCTAAATTCTCCTAATCTATATACTTATGCGTAAGGTAACAATTGAGCTACTTGCTTATGATCTGCTTTCGAGATCACAGCCTCACCACGTAAGTGTCTTTTACGCTTAGTAGATTTCTTAGTAAGAATATGACTACGGAATGCACATTGGCGCTTGAAGCTACCACTTGCACTTTTGCGGAAACGCTTTTTAGCGCCGCTATGGGTTTTCATTTTTGGCATTTTAATCCACTCGCATTTCTAAATGATTTATTAATAAATAATCTACTCTTTAGTTGCAGTTTTAAGTGGCGCTACGACCATCGTCATTTGACGGCCTTCCATCTTTGGACGCTGTTCGACAACACCATACTCTTTTAAATCCTGCTCTACACGAAGAAGTAGATCCATACCGAGATCTTGATGGGCCATTTCACGACCTCTAAAACGAAGTGTGACTTTGCCCTTATCTCCATCTTTAAGGAAACGTATCAGGTTGCGTAGTTTTACCTGATAATCCCCCTCATCCGTTGCCGGACGAAATTTGATCTCTTTTACTTGAACCTGTTTCTGTCTCTTTTTCGCTTCATCCGCTTTTTTACGCAATTCATAACGGTATTTACCGTAATTCATGATACGACATACTGGCGGTTTAGCTGTTGGCGAGACTTCTACTAAGTCAAGCGAGTCATTGTATGCTAATTCTAACGCTTCATCAAGAGGGACAACACCTTTTTGCTCCCCATCCGCTAAAATTAATCGCACTTCTTTCGCCGAGATCTTCTCATTTATTCGGTGCTCATATTGATTACTAATAGTTATATCTCCTACTGTTAATTAGTCAAATAGTATTGAAAGGTGACTATTGCTTTATTGCCTATTACCTATAGCCATATTGATTTATCACAATATCTCGCAAAAATACTTCGCAAAAAATAATTTAGCAAAAATATAAATGATTTCCAAAATAGCATCTCTTTAAACTCACTATTTAAATTTTGCCATTAAAGTTCATCATTTAAGCTCGCTATTCTATATTCACTATTTTTACTGCCACCTATTCAATCTTCTTATGGGTTGTTTTACTGAATAATCGTTATTCATCTAAATCACACCATCAATAATGTTTTAATTGTTTTAATAATTAATAACATTGACGAATAAACGAATAACATTGATGATCGTTTAATGATGATCGTTTAATGATGATCGTTTAATGATGATTTGTTTAATGATGATTTAATTACTCTTTATATAAATCTTCTATCCAAAATGCAACCGCTAATCACCACTTAATTCAACTCTTAAAAGAGTTGACTCATAAGTGCTGAGTCACAATTTCACTTTAATTCCTCTTTAATTTCTCTTTATTTTCCCTTAAAGATCAGATTTAAAAACAGATTTAAAATCAAATTTAAGTTGCGCTATCTCTCTTATTATACAGATCGCGCAACAGATATTCATCCAATTTTAGTGCTGTTACTCATCTGAGCTTAAATAGCTTCTTATTCATTTAACGAAAAATAATTAAAAGCTGAAAAACTTCAAAACTTAAACTGCAACTGCACCAGCAATTAGAGCTCTTTCTTTAAAAGCTCAACAAAATCTTCAAGCGTCATTGCACTCATATCAACACCCTCTCGAGTTCGGACTGCAACTAGCCCCATCTCCATCTCTCGTTTTCCTAAAACAAGAATATAGGGAATACGGGAAATGGTCGCTTCACGGATCTTATAACCGATCTTCTCATTACGTTGATCTACCGTTGTACGAATACCATGAGCTCTCAATGTTTGCGCAACTTTCTCTGCATACTCACTCTGCTGATCAGTGATCGTTAATACCGCAACCTGCTCTGGCGCCAACCAGAGTGGGAATGAACCAGCATGATGCTCTATCAAGATCCCAATAAAACGCTCAAAAGAACCTAAAATGGCACGATGCAACATCACAGGTGTCTTACGCGTATTATCTTCATCAACATACTCAGCTCCAAGACGTTCAGGAAGAACGAAGTCTAACTGAATTGTTCCAACCTGCCATGATCTACCGATAGCATCTTTAATGTGATATTCCACCTTAGGGCCATAGAATGCCCCCTCGCCGGGGAGCTCTTCCCAAACAATACCTGCAGCATTAAGCGCAGTACGAAGACCTGACTCAGCCATATCCCAAACATGATCATCACCCGCACGTTGATCAGGACGTAAAGAGAGTTTTACACTGACATCGTTAAAGCCAAAATGATCATAAACGCTCATTGCAAATTTATGGAATCGCTCTACCTCTGAGATCACTTGATCAGGACGACAGAAGATATGCGCATCATCTTGAACAAATCCACGAACGCGCATAATACCGTGCAGTGCACCCGATGGCTCATTACGATGACAAGAGCCAAATTCAGCAAGACGCATCGGCAGATCACGATAGGAGTGTAAGCCATGATTAAAGACTTCAATATGGCAAGGACAGTTCATCGGCTTGACCGCATAATCACGGTTTTCAGAAGCAGTTGTGAACATATTCTCTTTGTAGTTCTCCCAATGTCCTGAACGCTCCCAAAGAGAACGATCAACCACCATTGGAGTACGAATCTCTTGGTATCCCTCTTCCTGCTGACGCTTTCTCATATATTGCTCAACAGCTTGCCAGATAGTCCAACCTTTAGGATGCCAGAAGACCATTCCCGGCGCTTCCTCTTGAAGGTGAAAGAGATTTTGCGCCCGCCCAATACGGCGATGATCGCGCTTTTCAGCCTCTTTCACACGCTCAAGATGAGCCTGCAACTCCTTCTCTGTTGGGAAAGCAACAGCATAGATACGAGTTAACATCTTATTGTTGGAGTCACCACGCCAATAAGCGCCGGCAATATTCGTTAATGCAAATGCTAACTTGCCACGATTAGTCGTTGGCGTGTGAGGACCGCGACAGAGGTCCATAAAGATATCTTCCCCATTATTACCCTGGCGATAGAGAGAGATCTCCTGCTGATCTTCCGGCGCACGATTAATAATATCCGCCTTATAGATCTCCCCTTTATCTAAGAAATATTGGATCGCTCTATCACGAGGCCACATCTCACGCGTCACATCGAGATTCTCTTTCAAAATCTCCCGCATTCTAGCATCAATAGCCGGTAATGCTTCAGGGTCGATAGGCGTTTTAAAATCAACATCATAGTAGAAACCATTTTGAATAGTCGGACCAATGGCTAATAGCGCATCAGGATAGAGATCTTTAACTGCTCGAGCTAAAACCTGCGCAGCAAGAGTGTGACGCGCAATATCAAGCCCAGCTTCATCCTTTATCGTTAGTACCTTAAAGTCGACATCTCCGGTAATGGTATAGCTAAGGTCTCGCTCTTCTCCATCTACTACAATTCCGACTGCTGCCTTAGCAAGTCCTGGTCCAATATCATTAACAATATCAAATCCAGTAACAGCGCCTTGGTACTCTCTTTTACTGCCATCAGGCAAAGTGATCACGGGCATTGACTTTTACACTCCTTCAAAAAACAACATATAATCGATCTAAATGAGCTATTATAGACTAACTTTTCCCCCTATATCATAAATTATTGCAGGATAAGTCCCCTTCATTCTGTTCAATTAATGGGTGGTTGTTTGACTTAGGCAAACTTCTTTCACTCTTCTACTACATATTTTTTTCAAAATAGAATAGAATAAGGCAATATTTACATAAGGATTTTAAAAGAGTTAGTCGATAGCACTATCAAAATTGGCAGAAACTGAGATAAATCGGTAGCGCTTATTGACCTTGAGCATATCAACTAATAATAGAACAACCCAGATTTAGGAGAGTAAACTGCTGTGCGTTTTAATTACAAAGCCCTAATTGGAATTGGTGTTTCATTGATGTTAACAAACATTAATGCTGCAGAAATCACACCAAATTATGAAGCAGGTAAAGCGATCGCTGAAACCTGTGTATCTTGTCATGGTAAGGATGGTATCAGTACAAATGATCTCTATCCAAAACTCGCAGGACAGCATCAGAAATATATCCGCACTCAGCTCTATGAAATGAAACGTTCATATAGTGATCCAGATAATGGTTTGCGTTTTGACTCGGAGATGAGTGTTGAAGCAGATAAACTGAGTGATCAAGATATCGCAGATGTAGCTCTTTACCTCTCAAAGCAGAAGACTAGCTATGCGGTTGCTGATGAAAAATTAGCAATCCGTGGTGAGCAGATCTATCGTGGTGGTGATATCGCACGCGGTATTCCTGCATGTGCTGCATGCCATAGCCCAACAGGTCAAGGTAATGCTGCTGCAAATTATCCGGCATTAGCAGGTCAACATGCTTACTATACTGAAAAGCAATTGAACCGCTTTAAGACTGAAGAGCGTAAAAATGACCCAGCTCGAATCATGCGAGATATTGCACAACGCATGACTGAAGCAGAGATCAAAGAGGTCTCCTCTTATATTCAAGGTCTTCAACCTTAATAAGTTTAAGATTTTCGATAAAAGTGAGCTTCATGCTCACTTTTTTCATTTCAAGGCAATCTATTCCGCACAAGGAGAATTTATCCTATGTTAAATAAAATTATTGCAACAAGTACACTTCTACTCGCAACAACTTTTGGCTTTGCCCTAGCTGAAAATTACTATTCTGAGATCACTCCAGCTGTTCCGGCAATCTACAATCCAGAGGAGATCGAGGTTGTAGAGATCTTCTCTTACGCCTGCCCGGCTTGTAGTACATTTGAGCCCTACTTCTCCAAGTGGGCAAAAGAGCAAGAAGGCGTTGAAGATGTTGCCGTTATCCCTCTTGCGGCACCGGGACAAGGCGTTTGGACTCTTTACGCTCATGCTTTTTACACCTTAGACTCAATGAATGCTCTCGATAAAGGACATCAAGCATTTTTTAATGCGATTCATAAAGAGAGAAAACGCTTCATCAATAAAGAGCAGATCGCAGACTTTATGGCGACACAAGGTATCGATAAGGATCAATTTCTCAAAACATGGGATAGCTTTTCAACTGTGAGTGCACTCAATAGAGGCGCAAACTTAATCAATGAGCAATATAAGATCCCCTTCACTCCTGCGGTTGTGATCGATGGTCGTTATCTCTTAAGCGCTAATGAAGCAGCTAATCGCCCGGGCAATCAAAATCCTTACGAAAAATTAATTATCACAATTGATGAGGTTGTACAGAAAGTAAGAGATGAGAGAGATGCCAAGAAAGCATCAGAAACGCCAAGCACCGAGAATGATCTTGAACGTGAGCCAGAAGAACAGTAGAATTGTTTCTCTCCTTTAATTACTAAAAAGGGCACACTTGTTGTAGCCCTTTTTTCTATCCTCTTACAGCGAGCGCTTATTGGGAGCTTTATAAATGTCACTCTACTTTTCACCGCAGATCGATCCTATCATCTTCTCAGTCGGTCCTGTCGCCTTAAGATGGTATGCATTGATGTATATTATCGCTTTAGGGTTAGCCGTTCTCCTCGGTAGCTATCGCGCCAAAAAACCGAGCTCAGGATGGACGCCAGCCCAAGTGAGCGACATGGCTTTCTACCTCTTTATTGGTGCGATTTTAGGGGGAAGAATTGGTTACACACTCTTTTATGATTTTGGGAATTTTATACAAAATCCCGCCTCAATTATCGGCTGGACAGGTTCAAGCATAGAATGGGCTGGTATGAGCTTCCATGGCGGACTTATAGGTGTCTTAATTGCAAGCTACTTTGTCGCAAAACGTTATAAGAAGAGCTTTTGGGAGTTTACCGACTTTATCGCCCCACTAATTCCCCTTGGACTCTTTTTTGGTCGTATAGGAAACTTTATTAATGGTGAACTCTGGGGCAGATATACCGATCAGACATGGGGATTTCTCTTTCAACATGCCCCCTCTTCAATCGACTATATCTACCGCCATCCATCACAACTCTATGAGGCGTTCACCGAGGGATTACTACTCTTTATCATCCTTTGGGTCTACACCGCCAAGCCACGCCCTAGAGCTGCCGCCTCGGGACTCTTTCTCCTAGGTTATGGCGCTTTCCGTTTCTTTGTGGAATTCTTTAGAGAGCCTGATGCCCATCTTGGCTATATCGCCGGAGGATGGCTAACACAAGGCATGCTTCTTTGCATCCCGATGATTATCATTGGCGTTATTATTCTTATCTCAGCTTACCGTAGGAGCAAATAGATGCAGCAATACCTCAATCTTATGAAAATGATTCGCACTGAAGGTCATTTTAAGGAAGATCGTACCGGCACTGGAACCTACTCTATCTTTGGTCACCAGATGCGTTTCAACCTTCAAGATGGATTTCCGCTTGTCACCACCAAAAAACTTCATCTGCGTTCCATCATCTATGAGTTGCTCTGGTTCCTAAAAGGGGATACCAATATTGCCTATCTTCAGGAAAATGGCGTTCGCATCTGGAATGAGTGGGCGGATGAAAATGGCAATTTGGGGCCTGTTTATGGTGCGCAATGGCGAAGCTGGCCTAAAGAGGATGGCACAACGGTTGATCAGATCTCCCAACTTATTAACGATATCAAAGAGAATCCCGATTCACGCCGTCTGATTGTTAGCGCCTGGAATGTAGGAGAACTCGATAAGATGGCACTTCCCCCCTGCCATCTTCTCTTCCAATTTTATGTCTGCGACGGAAAACTCTCTTGCCAACTCTATCAAAGGTCAGCAGATATCTTTTTAGGTGTTCCCTTCAATATTGCCAGTTATGCACTCTTAACCCATATGATCGCTCATGTTTGCCAATTAGAAGTGGGGGACTTTATCTGGACAGGGGGAGATTGTCATCTCTATGCCAATCATCTTGAACAGACCGATCTACAACTGAGTCGCGATCCATTACCATTGCCACAGCTCAAGATTCGTCATCAACGTGAAAGTATCTTTGATTTTGACTTTGATGACTTTGAGATTATCGATTATCAATCGCATCCGACGATTCGAGCAGTGGTCGCAGTATAAACCGCATAAACCGTATAAGCTGTATCAAGCCAAGCACAATAAAATTGATCGCGAATGAATTGAAGACCGACGTTAAAAATATTGGCAAAAGTCTCATCTAAAAAACTTTATTTAAAAGCCTTACCTAACATAAAAGAGAGAGGTCATATATGACACCGCCTTCAGAAGAGCAACTTGTCTATGCCTATACCGATGGGGCCTGCAGTGGTAACCCGGGTCCTGGCGGATGGGGAGTTCTTCTCTCCTACCGTGGACATGAGAAGACACTCTCCGGATATGAAGCAGAAACAACCAATAACCGTATGGAATTGACCGCGGCAATTAAAGCACTACAAGCTCTAAAGCGCCCCTGCCATGTTGTGTTAACAACCGATTCCCGTTATGTGCAACAGGGTGTTACACAGTGGATCGATGGCTGGATTCGGCGCGATTGGAAAACCGCCAATAATAAACCCGTTCTCAACCAAGATCTCTGGCGCCTCCTACTTATCGAGCGAGATCGCCACCTCTCTATCGACTGGTGCTGGGTAAAAGGTCATGCCGGCCATCGTGAAAATGAGATCGCAGATAGATTAGCAACCGATGCCATTAAAAAAGCGAAAGAGACAACAGGATCATTATGAGTAGACAGATAGTATTAGATACTGAAACAACAGGTTTTGATTTTAAAAAAGGTGATCGTATTGTTGAGATCGGCTGTATTGAGCTGATTGACCGGGAGATCACTGATAACCATTTCCATGTCTATATCAATCCTGAGCGATCAATGCCTATTGAGGCCTTTAATGTTCATGGATTAGGGGATGATTTTCTTAAAACTCAGCCCGTTTTTGCAGAGATTGGTCAACGTTTTCTCGACTATGTTGATGGTGCTGAACTTATTATCCACAATGCCGGATTTGACATTCCCTTCCTCAATTTTGAACTAGAGCGAATGGGGCTTCCCAAAGTCACGGAACGCTCTAGCGTCATTGATACCCTTCAAATGGCTCGGGAGAAATATCCCTCCCAAAGAAATACACTCGATGCTCTCTGTCGTCGCTTAGGTGTGGATAATTCCCGTCGTGAGCTACACGGCGCATTACTCGACTCAGAGCTCTTAGCACAAGTCTATCTCAATATGACTGGCGGACAAAAATCATTCTTCGATCTACTCGAAGAAGAGACAGCTCCGCCACCACCGGTGAACTCTGTTATTCGAGCACCACAAGTTCGAATTGAAGCAGAAAAGAGTGCTCAAAAGAGTAATGAAGAGAGTGACAAGCGTGATAAGAGTGATGAAAGGGGTATTGATGAAACAGCTCAACTAAAGACAAGCAAAGATTTAGATACAGATGCTGATAAAGAGAGTCTGCCGGCATCCTCAAACCTTGTAGCATCCTCCCATCGTCGCCGAATTATTAGAGCAAATAGTCGTGATATAGCAGCTCATGAAGAGATTATGCAAGCATTAAAATCATAAATCTCTGCAAGCGCTTCATAAAATTTTTACAATATGCACACAACAACAGAAAATGATCGCCTCACAACGATCCACTATTAACAGATATTTGAAGGTAAAATTGTGACTCCTAGAATTGGTTTTGTATCCCTTGGCTGCCCGAAGGCATTAGTTGACTCCGAATATATTTTGACCCAACTTCGTACCGAAGGGTATGAAATTGTCCCCCAATATGATGAAGCAGATCTTGTTGTAGTTAATACCTGTGGCTTTATCGACTCTGCGATTCAAGAGAGCCTTAATGCGATCGGTGAAGCGCTTGATGAGAATGGTAAAGTGATCGTTACAGGTTGCTTAGGCGCGAATGCAGATAAGATCTTAGAGCAATATCCCAATGTTTTAAGCGTTACAGGTCCCCATGCTTTCCAAGAGGTAATGGCCGCAATTCACCACCATCTTCCGCGTCCTCACGATCCTTTTACCGATCTTGTACCCCCTGCCGGCATTAAGTTAACCCCACGTCACTACGCCTATCTTAAAATTGCTGAAGGCTGTAATCATAGCTGCACCTTCTGCATCATCCCCTCAATGCGTGGAAAACATCAATCTTACCCTGTCGGTGATGTACTATCACAAGCAAAAAAGTTAGTTGAAACAGGGGTTAAAGAGCTTTTAGTTGTCGCACAAGATACGAGTGCCTATGGCGTTGATGTCAAATATCAGACAGGTTTTTGGGATGGAAAACCGGTTCGTAGCCATATTCAAAATCTATGTGAAGAGCTAGGGAAACTTGATGTCTGGGTAAGATTACACTATATCTACCCCTACCCCCATGTTGATCATCTTATTCCCCTGATGGCGGAAGGAAAAATTCTTCCCTACTTAGATGTACCGATGCAACATGCCTCTCCTCGCATTCTCAAAGCGATGAAACGTCCGGCAAATAGCGAAAATATGTTAAAACGAATTCAGAAATGGCGTGAAATTTGCCCTGAAATTACGATCCGCTCCACCTTTATTGTCGGCTTCCCCGGCGAAACAGAAGAGGAATTTCAAGAACTACTCGACTTTATCAGAGAAGCGCGACTCGATCGTGTAGGTGCCTTTATCTACTCACCGGTTGAAGGTGCCGCAGCAAATGAGATAGCAGAGCCTATTCCCCTTGAGATTCAAGAGGAACGTTTAGAGCGATTTATGGCCTTACAAGCAGAGATCTCTGCCGAAAAATTGGCAGCGAAAGTAGGAACCGTTCTAGAAGTATTAGTGGATGATTTTGATGAGGAAGAAGGAATCGCAATCGCTCGTTCAAAAGCAGATGCTCCCGAGATTGACGGACATGTCTATATTGATGATGCCTCAAGTGATTTAGTCGGGCAAAAAGTAAAAGTCTTAATCGATGAGGCGACAACTTACGATCTTTTCGGTACCCTCTATACTCAATAATCAGATAGAGTGGCCCTCACTGCTACCACTACGACTGAGTTGTCCTCTTCACCAGGACAGTCTTAATAACAGATATCACTTAAAAGGAGTCAAAAATGAAGTTTGTTGCAGAAATTTCTGAAAATCGCTATACCTGTAAAGCTTACGATCCTCATAAAAAAATTCCTAAAGAGGCGATGGAGCACCTCTACTCAGTGCTTCGTAACTCCCCCTCATCAGTTAACTCCCAACCTTGGCACTTTCTAGTCCTAGAATCTGATGAGGCGAAAGAGCGTGTATTACCTGCGATTTTTGAGTTCAACCAACCTCGCGTTAAAGATGCTTCCCATGTTGTGATCTTTCTTGCGCGCAACGAGATGCCCCGAAGCTACTTAACTAAGATCGTCGATCAAGAAGAGAGCGATCAGAGATTTCCTGAAGAGGGGATGAAAGAGGCTAATGATAAGGGACGCCAATACTTTGTTGATTTAAATAGTGATAGTGCCGAGATGCTCCATCAGTGGCAGGATCGTCAAGTCTATATTGCGTTAGGTAATCTACTCTTTGCCGCGGCGGCAATCGAAATCGACTCAACGCCTATTGAGGGATTTGATCCGAAAAAGCTCGATGAGATCTTCAACTTAAAAGAGAAAGGATTTAGAAGTGTCGTGATCGCCTCCTTAGGATATCGCAGCCCGGATGACTTCAATGCCAAGCTTCCTAAATCTCGCCTTCCTTTCAAAGAGTTATTTACTATTCTCTAAACTTCAAATAGCAACTTATACTAAATTACGTATGACTAATCTCCCCAAATGGGGAGATTTTTTTATAAAACAACAAACCATCTGATCAAAAAGATAAAATAAACAAATAGTAGATAGGTAAAAGATAGAGATGAAAAAACAATTTGATCATCTCCTTAGGATTTATCCCCTAACTCTCTGTTAAGCATGTTAAAATGATCCCTTTAAGCAGATTAGAGTACAGGATCAGCAGAGAATCGGAATGCTCCGACCGCTTTAATTTTAAAAAGGCTTGATCCGCTCTATAAAACGCTCTAGAATTCAGCCTTCGCTCCCCGCGAGATAAGAAGCCTTTATTGTCCTTTTCCTATTCACCATTTTTAAAGGGAATCTCTCTTTAATAAAATGCCGGAGGCGCTTATGCAACAAAGCCGTTTACACAAGAATGAACCTTGGCGTGATCCCAACTCTGTTCCCCATGTTGAAATTACCGATATCGTTAAACGTTATGATGATCACCTTGCAGTTGATCATATTTCGCTCGATATCTATAAAGGAGAATTTTTCTCCCTATTAGGGCCATCGGGATGTGGGAAGACAACGCTTCTGAGGATGCTTGCCGGCTTTGAAACGCCTACATCAGGAAAGATTCTCTTAGAAGGCGAGGATATGTCTAAAATTCCTCCTTATGAACGCCCTGTTAATATGATGTTCCAAAGCTACGCGCTCTTTCCACACATGACGGTGGAAGATAATATCGCTTTTGGTTTAAAGCAGGATAAAGTTAAAAAACCCGAGATTCGCAAGCGAGTACAACAGATGTTAGAGCTTGTACAGATGGAACGCTTTGCTAAACGGAAGCCTCATCAACTCTCAGGTGGGCAGCGACAACGAGTTGCGCTTGCTCGTAGTATCGTTAAAAAACCAAAACTCCTACTCTTAGATGAACCTTTAGGCGCCTTAGATAAACGCTTACGAGAGCAGACTCAATTTGAGCTCATGACAATACAGGAAGAGCTAGGAATGACCTTTATTATAGTGACCCATGACCAAGAGGAAGCGATGACGGTATCGAGCCGTATTGCAGTAATGGACTCAGGATCACTCGCACAGGTAGCAACGCCGGCAGAGATCTATGAATTCCCCAACTCACGCTATGTTGCGGAGTTTATTGGGGATGTCAATATCTTTGAAGGGGTTATCTCAGAGATCTCATCGACTGAAACAACTGTTGAGAGTTTTGAAGCTCCAACCCCGCTTATCTGTGCACAAGGAGTAGGTGCTACGGTAGGATCTCAAGCATGGGTTGCCGTTCGTCCTGAAAAGCTCGATATCTCATTAACACCTCCAGAAAAGGCGCATTATAACTGTCTTCAAGGAGAGGTATGGGATATTGGTTATATGGGAAATGTCTCAATCTATCATGTCAAACTCGATAATGAGAAGATGATCACTGTCTCACAGATGAATGATACGCGCATTATTGAACAGAGAATTACCCATGAAGATCGTGTCTATGTGAGTTTTACTGAAGATTCAGGAATTGTACTCATCTCTTAATCTTTAACTTATGGAGGTTGGACAATGCCCCATCGTCAACAAGAGGTCGGAACTTTTACCGGCATCATGGCGGAGATCGTCTCCCGGCTCAATTTTACCCATCGCCGCTTGCTCCGCTTTCCCCCTTATCGCTTTATCGTTGGTTTAGGTCATAGCCATCGATTCTTAATTGGTACGCCATTTTTATGGCTTATTCTCTTCTTCTTAATTCCTTTTCTGATTATTCTACGAATCAGCTTTACAGAAGCAGAGATCGCTTCCCCTCCCTTCTCCGATCTAATGGAGTGGATTGATGATGGCTTGCTGCAAATTACCATCAATTTTCAAAACTACCTCGAATTATGGGAAGATAAGATCTATATTCACGCCTATCTTAATAGCGTGAAGATCGCCTTTTTCTCAACACTCCTTACATTGCTCATTGGTTACCCCATTGCGCTAGCGATGTCTCGCGCTTCTAAAAAATGGCAGCTCTTCTTGGTAATGTTGGTAATTCTCCCCTTTTGGACCTCTTTTTTGATTCGTATCTACGCTTGGATCACAATCTTATCACCCACGGGGGTACTCAATAATTTTATCAATTGGGTTGGAATGGGTATTGGACTCATCGATCCTACTTCCCCAGTGACTCTCCACATTCTTCACACTGATTTAGCGGTCTATATCGGAATTGTCTATGGCTATCTCCCTTTTATGATTCTTCCGCTCTTTGCTACACTCATCAAAATTGATAATACATTAGTGGAAGCGGCGCTTGATCTCGGTTCACCGCCTCTCAAAACGTTTTGGCAGATCACCTTCCGCCTCTCCCTTCCCGGGGTTCTTGCCGGCTGTTTCTTAGTCTTTATTCCAGCAATCGGCGAGTTTGTCATTCCCGATCTCTTAGGTGGCTCTAATGTCACAATGATTGGAAAGGTACTCTATGACACCTATCTCCAAGGGATGAATCTCCCTCTTGTATCGGCAATCTCTGTTATTTTGCTACTCATTGTGATTATTCCCATCTATATCTTTAATCGCATTCAAGCGAAACAATTTAATTAGGAGCTGTTATGAGAAAAAAGATGACTGCCCTGAACTGGACTGCACTCATATTGGGGCTCATATTCCTCTATACCCCCATTATTTTGGTGATCGTCTATAGCTTTAATGAATCGAAATTAGTCACCGTCTGGTCCGGATTTTCGACAAAATGGTATAGCGATCTCTTTGAGCAAGAAGGGATCTGGTCGGCGACTAAAACGAGCCTGCTATTAGCGGTATCAACCTCCACGTTTGCAGTGGTACTTGGAACGATGGCGGCTTTTGCCCTTGTGAAGTTTAGACGCTTTAAAGGTAAAACTCTCTTCTCCGGCATTACCTATGCCCCTATGGTGATGCCTGAAATTATTATGGGTAGCTCCCTTGGATTAACCTTTGTTGCACTTAAATTTAGTACCGGCTTCTTCACAATGATGATTGCCCATATCACCTTTACAATGTGTTATGTCGTTGTTGTTGTTCAATCTCGCCTAACAGGATTTGATCGCCATATTGAAGAGGCCGCTATGGATCTTGGTGCAGATGGTATTAGAACCTTTTTCTATATCACGCTTCCGATGATCTTTCCTGCAATTATATCGGGATGGTTACTCTCCTTTACCCTCTCACTCGATGATTTAGTGATTGCAACCTTTACGACAGGACCCGGCGGAACAACACTTCCTATCTGGATCTATTCAAAAGCGCGCCTCGGCGTAAGCCCTAATATCAATGCACTCTCGACTCTTATGATAGGCATCGTTGCCACCATTGTCTTTCTAGTAACCCTCATCAATCTCTATCTCACTAAACGTCGAGAAGAGGATGAGAAAAATGCGGCAAAAGAGGCTCTTTCTTAACATCGCTTATAAATGTATGCAATCATATAGAGAGATAGCCTTACTCGATTAGCGCTTTCGATAGAGCCTCTGCATCCAAATTCGCGATTGCAGGGGCTTATCGCCAATGAGGGGGGCTAAAAGATAGCGCATCATATTACGATAGATCAGAGCTTCCTCCCCGACTAACGTCTCCTCTTCTGCAATCTTCAGAATCACCTCTCCTGAAATCTTAAAAGTTCCAGGAAATTCAATAGGCAATACCCCCTCCTCATGGGAGAGATAATAGCTTTTCTGAGAATGGATCGGATCGCCGGCAGCGTCATAAAAGAGATCGGGGAGGATTCCTAAATAGGCTAAAAGAGAGCGCTCAAAATGGCGCAGATAGGGGGAAATATCCTCAACATCCTCGGCTAAGGCAGCGAGAACTTCTTGATAGACCTGAAATAACTCCGGCGCAGGTTGATGCTTTGGCATCAATCGCAATAGTAACTCATTGAGATAGTAAGCAGTCCATATTTCACGCCCCTTCAACGAGAAGGTATAGAGAAGATCCACCTCATGCGCAAAATGAAAAACGCGCCCCTCTTTGAGATGCCAATCGCTATAAGAGAAGAGCTCTAAATGGTGCAAAGGGCGCTTTGGATTCGCTCTTCCTCGTGTGAGTAATGTAATTCGTCCATACTCAAGAGTAAAGAGATCCACCAAAAAACCAGACTCTTTAAATGAGCGCTTATTGAGGACAACGGCTAAGGTTCGGCCTAACTCTTCTCTTCTCTCTAACATTTGATCACTTGAGTTTCCTCTATTGAATCCATTGAATCCATTGGGTCTACTGAAATGGGGAGATGGAATCATCACTTTTAGGTAGATAATCAATAGACAATCAACGGACTATCAGCATAAAGGCGGGATAATTTTCCCGCCCTTTTCAATCGTTCAATCGCTCAATCATATTTAAGATCTTAATCTAAAAGTGATCCGGGCTTAAAACCACCACTATTACCACTATTACTATTAGAGCTCTCTTCCGGTATAACCTCTGAAGTATCTCCTTTACTTCCGCCAAAAGAGGCCATTAACTGCCCGATCAATCGCTCCATAACAAATGCATCTTGGGTCATGCGAATACGATCACCATTGGTGAGATCTTTCTCAGATCCACCCGGATCTAATGCAATATATTGCTCTCCGACTAAACCTGAAGTATTAATTGCGGCTATGGTATCTTGCGGAATGGGAACTGAGCTATCTAATGCTAAAGTGACAACCGCCTCATAATTGTGAGGGTCCAATGCAATTCCATTCACCTGCCCAACGCGAACACCTGAGATCATCACCGGTGCTTTCACCTTTAATGAGCCAATATTGGTAAATGAGGCAGTAACATAGATCGGTTTCCCTCCTCTTAAACCTGTTGTCGCATTACTGGCATTAAAAGCGAGCCAAGCAAATGCCACAATGCCACTTATGACAAATAGTCCTACAACAAAATCGATCCATTTAGCGTTTTTCATTTTTGACCTTTCTCTCAATAACTCTTCACTATTCTACTATGTTTTCCAAAGGTTGTCTTTTATCAATCCCTAACTTCCGCTTTCTCAATCAAGCGTTTAATCGGGGCAAAAGAGGTGCGATGGAGCGGTGTTACCCCATATTGCGCTAAAGCTGCTAAGTGCGCCTTTGTCCCATACCCTTTATGTTGACCAAACCCATATTGCGGATAGTCTTGATCCGCTTCATACATCGATTGATCACGCGCATCTTTTGCTAAAATAGAGGCCGCACTAATCTCTGCAAAGAGAGCATCCCCCTTGATGATCGTAATTGCCGGCACATCACTTTTCGGATCTTGATTCCCATCAACTCGAAGTAACTGAGGCTGAATAGAGAGTGCAGTTACAGCACGACGCATCGCTAATAGTGTTGCTTGTAGAATATTGATCTCATCAATTTCTGCAACGGAGCTACTGGCAATGGCCCATGCTAATGCTTTCTCTTTAATCTCGGAAGCTAAAATAGCCCGGCGCTTCTCACTCAACTTCTTAGAATCATCAAGCCCCTTAATAGGGCAATCAGGATCTAATATCACTGCAGCAGCATAAACATCACCACAGAGTGGCCCTCTGCCCGCCTCATCAACACCGGCAACTAAACCTATAAAATCCTCTTCCGGAAAGAGTCCTAGTTGCTGATCTTCTGACTTTATCATAAGAGAAGCCCTCGCTCTTTTAAAAGGGAGATAACAGCCTCTTTTGCCACTTGATCAGAATCGAGGCGTAATGAGAGATGCATCTCGTTAAATTGTGCTAATTTCTCACTATTTTCAGGACTCTCTTTCAAGATTTCCCCAACTTCTAAAGCAATCCTCTCTGGTGTGACCTCCTGTTGGAAAAGCTCCGTTACAAGGGGCTCTTTTGCTAATATATTGGGAAGTGAGAAATGGGAAATTTTTACGATTTTAGGTGCTAACCATGCAGTAATAGCATTAAAGCGATAACAGACAACCATCAATCGCTTCAACAACATCGCCTCTAAAGCAGCGGTTCCCGAAGCTAGTAGAACTCCCTTTGAAGCACTCATAATCTCTCGTGAGCGCCCCTGAAATAGATGCACCTTCTCCCGCAATTCAAAGGGAAGCTCCCATAGGGCACTCTGAATCATCTGATAAATTTTTGGAGTTGCTGCCGGTATTAGAAACTCTAATGTAGGGAAACGCTTTAAAATCAAGGGGATACTCTCTAAAAAGAGGGGTAATAATCGATTAATCTCTCCTCGACGGCTTCCCGGCAATATTGCTAAATACTCCCTTTCTTGAGGAAGATCTAATGCTACTTTTGCAGAAGCTCGATCGATCTCCAAAGGAATCTCACCCCCTAGACGATGACCGACACAGATACTATCCACTTGATGTTTTTGATAGAAGTCCACCTCAAAAGGAAAGAGGGTTAATACACGATCGATATATTTCCGAATCTGTTTAACACGCCCTTCTCGCCAAACCCAAACCGAAGGTGAGACATATTGAAAGGTAGTAATATCAAGCGCTTTGAGAGACTTTGCCAAACGAAGATTAAAATCAGGAGCATCGATACCAATAAAACAGAGAGGTCGGCGCTCTTTTGCCACAGTGACCAATTCCGCTTTAATCTTAAGGAGTTTAGGTAACTCTTTGAGAACCTCTACAAGTCCCATGATAGAGAGTGATTCTATAGGGGCAATCGATTCTAAACCCGCTTCAATCATCATCGGTCCCCCAATACCGAAAAAACGCGCATTGGGGTAGCTCTCTTTAAGTGATGTTATCAATCCACCGCCTAAGAGATCTCCTGATAGTTCACCGGCAACGAGCATAAACAGAGGTGTTTGCTCCTCTAAATTAACTTCTATCGAAGTTCGATCAAGTACTTCTGGTTCACGATCATCTACTCTACTCATCTCTATCTCCTCGATTTATCTCTCTACCGACTCTCATTGCTTCTCTCAGTTTAGGCCTACCTTATCACTAGTTTTCATCGTTATAGCTTGCAATAGTTTACAACTTTATCTACTTCACAATTTTATGCTACAACTTCGATACGCTCGATATATTTTACAAACCTCAAGCACTCTAAAAAAATCTACAATTGCTACCAATCCTATCTACCACTATCAATTTTGATGCTATCAATCTTATTAAAAAAAAATAGAGAAATAAGAAACAAGAAAAAGAAAAACACCTAATAGATATCGAAATAGCTACAAGATCTCTCTTTCGCTTCTCCTCTATTATCTATTAAGTGTCATTATCAAATATCATCTCAGCATCATCTATTAGAATCATCTGTTAGCATCATTGATCAAATGATATAAGAAGAGATTCCCATGCCTTTAACGCACCCTCTTCTCGATCTCTAATCGATCTGCCATAATGACTAACGAATAATACCGCGATCTTCCGTCTCTTCTAAGAACTTCACCATCTTCTCAAGATGAGGGGCATCTACTGCTAACTCTTTAATCTTTAAGATCGCATCTTGAAGAGAGAGATCTTGCCGGTAGAGTGCCTTATAAGCATCTTTCGTTGCCTTAATCGCTTCAGGTGAGAACCCTCTTCGACGCAACCCTTCTGAGTTAATTCCTGATGGAACTGCACGATATCCTGCGGCAGTTACAAAAGGAGGAACATTCCGATGAATACCGGAAGAGAACCCTGTAATTGCACCTTCACCAATACGGCAGCGTTGATAGATCATCGAATAGCCACCGAGAATGACATCATCTTCTATCACGGCATGACCTGCTAAAGAGGCGCCATTTGCAAAGATAGTACGACTTCCCACGATGCAATCATGAGCAATATGACATGTTGCCATAATCCAATTATCATCACCGATCTTTGTCACAGCATTATCTTGGATCGTTCCGCGGCTGATACTGACATATTCCCGTATCGTATTGCGATCACCGATCTCTAGAAAGACCTTATCTCCCGCTTTAAACTTCTTATCCTGTGGCACTTCACCAATCGAGCAGAACTGATAGAAGGTATTCCCCTCACCAATCGTTGTAGGCCCTTGAATCACAACATGAGAAGTCAAAACGGTATCTTTACCAATCGTTACATCAGGTCCAATAACGCAATAAGGTCCAACTTCCACACTCTCATGCAATTTTGCAGAAGGATCGATCACTGCGGTTGGATGTATTAATACTTTTTTCATTATTCAAATGCCTCACGGCGAGTACACATCAATTCAGCTTGGCACACTAATTTGCCATCAACATATGCCTTCCCTTCAAAAGCCCAAATTCCTCTTTTTGCGCGAAGAAATTGTACTTTAAGATCTAGAACATCACCCGGCTCAACAGGTCTACGGAATCGGGCTTTATCAATACCCACAAAGTAATAGATCGATTGATCAGTAGAGTCATAATCTTCAACCGATTTAAAACTCAATATGCCGGTCGCTTGGGCTAATGCTTCTAAAATAAGCACTCCAGGCATAATCGGTTTAACGGGAAAATGGCCTTGGAAAAAGGGCTCATTATAGGTGACATTTTTACGAGCGTGTAACGTCTCATTTGGCGTAAAGTCAAGTACACGATCAATCATTAAAAAAGGGTATCGATGGGGTAAATATGTCATGATCTCATTGATATCGATTACTTTGTTATCGCTCATAATTATTATTCTCTATTCTCTTCTATTTAATATCTAAACTAATATCTAAACTGATATCTAACTTAATGTTTTCACTAATTCTTCACTGATTCTTCACTAACTCTTCACTAATTTTTTAGTGACACTTTAACGCTTTTAATCTAACGCTTTTTTACTTCCTTATTACTCTCCGCTTACCCTCTACTTCTCTCTATTTGACTGATCTAATGCTGCTAACTGCCCTAATTGAGCTTCTAGCTTTTTGACCCGATCAAAGAGATCTCCCAAACGCTTAATGCGGGCACTATTATAGCGCCACTCGCGATTTTCCAAAACAGGAGGAATGGAGGAGTAGATCTTTCCTGACTTAAGTGGCTGACTCACCTGCGTACCACCGGTAACAACCACATTATCTTCAATCTTCATATGACCATTCATACCAACGCCGCCACCAATAACCACATTGTTTCCGATATCTGTAGAGCCGGCAATACCGGTATAACCCGCGATAACAGTATTTTCTCCAACAATACAGTTATGCCCTAACTGCACATGGTTATCGATCTTCGTTCCTCTACCAATAATCGTATCTTCTATCGCACCGCGATCGATACAACTGCCGGCACCAATATCAACATCATCCGCTAAGATCACGCGCCCTAATTGTGCAACCTTAATATAACCTGCTTTCGTTCGGGCAAAACCGAAACCTTCAGCACCGATCACGGCATTAGGGTGCAGAACAACTCGATCCCCTAACTGACACTCATAGCGAACCGTAACGCTAGAAAAGAGGTAGCAAGATTCACCAAGCGTCACATCTCGCTCAATCATACAGTGGGCATCGATATAACTATTATCGCCAATGACCACATTCTCCCCAATCACACTGTAAGCACCGATCGTCACATTTTCACCAATTTTTGCGGTCGGCGCGATTCTCGCAGTGGGATCGATTCCTGAAAAATTACGATAATCTTCCTGAAAAAGCTGAGTCACATAGGCCCATGCGGCATGGGTATTTTGACAGATAATTGCTGGCTGAGTAACATGCTCAAAATTACGAGCATCAACTAAGATAGCAGAAGCTTCCGTGCTCTCTAGATATTGACGATAGCGGGGATTATGGAAAAAAGAGAGCGTATTAGGTTTTCCATGCTGGATTGTGGAGAGCCCTAAAATATTAATTGCACCATCACCATGGAGCTCAACCACTTCACCTTTTGAGATAAGGTAATCAAAAATCTGTTGTAATGTCATCTACTTCTCGCTTTTCTCTTCCGTTTTCTCTTGCGACTCTTCCTTCACTAATGTTTGGAAGATCGGCTCTGTTAAATAGAGTGACTCTTTAGAAAAGAGTAATCCTGACTCTAAAATCAGATCATAATCGTGATCTTGTGCATATTCTAATATTGCGTTATTGATCTCTCTTTGTAGCTTATAGAGCTCCTCATTTTTACGAAGATTGAACTCCTGACGCGTGTCATTACTGAGTCGGACAAACTCTCGTTCAAGATTGACAATATGGCGCTCTAACTCACGCGCAACTGAGGCTTCATTATTACCATTCATCAATTCTCGGCGCAGACTTTCAATCTGATCACGCTTATTGAGAAGGTATTGATCTCTTGCAAAGAACTCCTCATTGAGAAGCGAATAGATATCCTTCTGTTCAATATATTTCTCTAATAAGAGATTAATATCAACCACGCCTATCTTTAACTCTTTTGCAGAGGAGATAGGAGTAAAAACAATGAAAGCAGCAGTTAATAGTACTGCTGCTCCCTTTCTTAAAATGCCTTTAAACATTATCTTTTCACCACGACTTAGTAAGGGATACCAATTGAGAACTGGAATTTCTGCTCTCTATCACCTTCACGAGTTTTAAATGGCTTCGCATAGGAGAATGCAAGTGGACCAAGTGGGGATAACCAGACAAAGCTTGCTCCCGCTGAATAACTCACATCTCCAAATTCTGGTTTACTCGGTTTTGAGGTAACATTCCCGGCATCCACAAAGAGACTCCAACGAACATCATTATTATCTTGGAATCCAGGAACCTTCATAATCAATTCTGCTGTCGCGTTATAGCGCAATGAACCCCCCATCGAGTCGCCATTTTCATATTTTGGCCCGATTGAACTTCCGCGATAACCACGAACCGATCCTAAACCACCGGCATAGAAGTTTTCAAAGAATGGAAGTGAAGTATCACCATCATTCCCGTAACCCCAGCCCATCATGATATCGCCACGGAGAGAGAATACATAATCCTCATTCTCACTCAATGGATAGTAGCTCTGATGTTTTAAGAGTAATTTGTAGAATTTAGAGTCTGATCCCGGCAATGTTCCCGTAATCGTTGCACTATTGAGAGAACCTTCCGATGAGAAGATCGTTCTATTTCGAGTATCGCGATAGATTCCAACATTCGCTCGATAGAGGTTCAATTTTGCCTTATAGAGTCGCCCCTCAGTATGGCTATTAACACAAGCCATTCCACAATCTAATTTTGCAATCTCTTCAACAATCTTATTAGGAGACGCATGAGTTGTACGAAGCTTTAACTGCTCATAACCAATTCCGGCACGAATCGCAGTATATTCAGAGAGTGGGTAACCGAAATTGAACATTAAAGAGAGTCCATCGGCAATGTAGTTACCACTATCGTCATAGTCATGCTTCTGCTTACTATAACTTAAGGAGACACCTGCACTTAATCCATCTTTTGTAAAGTAGGGATTCATATAATCGATGCCGTAGTAACTGCCGCTCTTATTGGTTTCAGCTTGAACATTGAGTTCATGCCCTGTTCCCATAAAGTTCGGTTGATTGAAGCCGGCATTAATACCAAACTTACTATCCATACCATAACTTAAGCCGAAAGTGATCGATCCGGCACTACGTTCTTTAACACGGTAGGTCAGATCTACCACACCCTCTTCGACTGGCTCAGTTAAGACCTCAACATCTTCCACATGTGCAAGACGCTGAATACGAACCCGTGAGCGCTCAATATCGCTTGTTACAAACGGGCCCCCTTCCATCTGTCTTAACTCTCTACGGAATACCTCATCTTGCGTTCGCTCATTACCTTCGATATTGATACGATTAACGTAGTAACGTTCACCCTGGTCGATTGCAAAGGAGAAGCTAACGGTATCGGTCTCTTCATTGATTCGAGGAATTGCGTTGACTCGCGCTTGAGCATACCCCTCATTTCCTAATCGATCTTGCAACGTTTTAACTGCTGCTTCAACTGTTTTAGCTCGATAGAGTGAACCCGGTTTAATATCAATTAAGGAGAGTAACTCCTCTTTATCAACGCTCGGATAGTTTCCAACAATGGTGAAATCACCGAAGTGGTATTGCTTCCCTTCATGAATATCGATATCAAGATAGACTGTATCCTGATTAGGGCTAATGGTCGCACTTGAGTAGTTGACCTCAGCCTTGAGATAACCATTATTACGATAATATTGTTGAACTTGATCGAGTTCATCTTGAATAGTGTAAGGATCATAGCGATCGCCGGAAGAGAAGATTGTTCTAAAGCCCGACTCTCGAACACGCATCTGACGCAATAATTTACTATCAGAGACATTCTCATTACCGGTAAAGTTAATCTTTTTAATCTGCCCTGTACGCCCTTCTGAAATCTCAAATTGAATTTCGGCACGATTACGGGGTAACTCGATCACTTTGGGCTCAATTCTTACCGCATATTTACCACGGGTCTCATAAGCCTTAAGAAGATTGTTTTTTGCATTTTCTAATGAGGAGTCTTTAAGGCTCTCTCCCACTTTAAGATTAGCCGCTGAGATAATCTGATTGAGCTGAGGATCTTTTAGATCACGATTTCCTTTAAAGGTGACTCGGGAAAGAACAGGATACTCTTCTAACTCAACAATCAGATTTGAACGTACAGTTGACTCTACCGGCTGACAGCGCGGATCATCAAATGTACAGGGAATCTCTTCATAAATATATTCAATTTCAGGCTCAACAGGCTCTGTACGGATATTACCAAATGGGCCGGCACCACGCACCGTCGATGGTTGTTTTTGTACCGGAACTGCTACTGTAATCGATTTTGGCCTTGTACGCCCCAAAATTCTTCCATTGGGCGTTTTCACTGTGACATTTTTAAAAAGTCCCGTAGCATGAAGCTTCTCGACGATATCTTTAACATTCCCCTTTTGAACTGGGGCATCTGGATTGAGACCTAAAGTAGTAAAGACAACACCCGGGTTAACCTGCTCTAATCCTTCTACGCGAATATCTTTCACTTCATACTTTTGGGCAAAAGCTGCGGCCCCAAGCATTAAGCTCGTAGCTAAAAAAACTCTCTTTATATCGACAATAGCCATTATATTTTTCTCTAATAATTAGGGCATAGAAATGCATCTATAAACTGCGTTAATATACCGAATAACTTCAAAAATTCCAATTAATTATCTATTTAGAACCACTTGCTAATATCATAAAAGATCACAAAAGCCATAAATAGAAATAGGAAGAGAGCACCGATCTGCATCACTCGCATCGAGAGTGTTTGCGGGATTCTATCCCGACCTACCGTCGCCTCAATTCCTAAACCGACTAACCGTCCGCCATCTAGAACCGGGATCGGTAGTAAGTTTAAAATTCCGAGATTGACGCTAAAGAGCGCCATCAATTGAATAAAGTAGACCCAGCCTGCATCAAGCTTCTTGCCGGCAACATCTGCAATCGTTACAGGGCCTGCCATCACATTAGGGTGAATATCACCTGTTATCATTCTACCGATAAATTTAAAAATCATAAGAGAATTTTGATAAGTATCAGCAATAGCATATTGAAAAGCCTCAAAAAGAGGATACTTTTGCAATGTCTGCATCTGCTCAAACTCAGCGGCAACCTCCGGCGAGAGCTGCGTAATGCCGACGCCTAACATAAACCGACCACTCTCATTACGGTTCAACTCAATCGGCACCTCAATAATCTGCCCTTTACGCAAAACCTCAACCGGTAGCAAAACTTTATTATCTGACGCAGCTTCTAACTGTGCCATTGTTAAAAGAAGGTCTTGCCAGGAATCGATACGCTGGTTACCAATTTTAAGAATCTCATCATCGAGTTGTAATCCTGCAAGCTTACCTGCACCACCATCTGTCAGAACACCAATTTTTGCCGGCACTCTCGGCATGTAGAGATTAATCCCTAATTGCTGATCGATATATTGATTCGCATTAAGTCTTAAGGGCTCATCCATTCTAATCTCTATCTGCTCTAGACGTCCATTTCGCAAAACATCAACATCTGCTTTACCATCATTAAGATGTTCTACAAAACGCATCATCATCTCTTCAAAGGTACGAACTGAGTTCCCTTCAACCGCAATAATCTCATCTCCCCGCTCAAATCCTGCCTCAGCAAAGACAGATTGAACCGGAGGGGTATCAATTTTTGCTTTAAATGCTGGCATTCCATAGAGATAGAGGCCAAAAAGAAGAATAATCGCAAAGAGAAGATTGACTAAAGGGCCTGCAGCAATCACAACTGCACGCTTCCAAATAGGTTGCGCATTGAAAGTCTTACTCTGATCCGCCGGATCGACTTTATGAACGCGATCATCTAGCATCGCAACATATCCACCTAGCGGAATAAGGCCGATACGATACTCCACACCATCTTTGCCTCGGCGGCTCCAAACTTTCTTTCCAAAACCGATACTAAAGGTTAAGACTTTAAACCCTAACTTTCTTGCTGCATAGAAATGGCCAAACTCATGGAGTGTCACCAAAACACCCATCAGAATTAAAAAACCAAAGATAGAGTTAAACAACATCGACATTTAAGATCAGCCTTTTTAGTAAAATTTTACAACTTAACAGAGTGCCTTAGCCATCTGACGAATCTCTTGATCATACGCTAAAAGAGCCTCCTCTGTCTGTAATGCATTAGCTGACATCACCACTCGGTCTAAAACTTCAGCCACCTTATCCGCTATCTCAACAAAGGTGATTTTTTGTGCTAAAAATGCCGACACAAAAACTTCATTAGCAGCATTGAGTGCCACTAAGTAGGGTGTGCCGGCAATAAGAGACTCCTGCGCAAGGCGAAGTGCAGGAAAAGTGACAAGATCAGGTTCTTCAAAAGTTAATGCTGACATCTTTGTCAAGTCGAGGTAGGATGCCCCCGATACAACTCGTTGCGGATATGCTAATGCATGCGCGATAGGAATTGCCATATCAGCAGCACCCATCTGAGAGATCAAAGAGCCATCTATATACTCAACCAATGAGTGGATCATACTTTGAGGGTGAACCACAACACTCAACTTCTCTACCGGCATGGAGAAGAGAAAATGTGCTTCGATCAATTCAAGTCCCTTATTCATCAA